>DASVXQ010000111.1:0-28949 GCA_036392615.1 Actinomycetes bacterium
CGCGATCAACCCGTCGACGACGATGTGGGCGAGCCGTTCCACCTTGGGGTCGATGGTTGGCACCGGCTGGTCGGGGAGCGCACTGGGCGTACCGCTGAGGTAGCTCATGGTCTTCCATCAACCTCCTCGGTGACGCTCGAAACCTGGATCCATCCCATGCGCACAAATCGAGCGTCACGTGCCCATGAGACCCGAGAAGGTTCCAGCAACGGCAGCTTGGCTCCCAGCCACTGTACGCCCTGGCGTCTCCCTTGACCTGCGCGGCGGACAGGACTGCAGCCAGCTTGCCCGCGCGGCTCGATCGATGCTGGCGCGCTTCGCGCGTTTGAGGACCATAAGCCAAAGCGGGGTCGACGGGAGGCGGTCGGAAGTGTGGGTGCCGAAAATCTGGTCATGGCGCTGACCTGTGTGGCGGAGGCGCACATGAGCCAACCGGTCACCAATGCCTTGCGAGGCTTCGTGAGCCTCACCACCCAGAAGCTGAGGCCGAAGGCGCCGGCGAGCACGATGGCCGCACGGGCGTCGCGCCGAAGCGGAGAGCACGGCCATGGCCTGGATGCCGCCATGCAAGCTGGGCAGATTGGCGCTGCTGGCGCGCTGCAGGATGATCGCCAAGCCACCATGGGATCACTCCGGCGATCCCCAGGACGGTGTGGAGCGCGCTGGTGGCGCGGGATTGCCTCGCGCGAGAGCGCCTGGAAGGCGGCCGCCATCGAGGGGCATACTCGTGCTGCCCGGCCCGAACCCGATGACCAGCAGCGCCACGGCCAGGAACGCGTAGGAGGAGGTGTGCGCGCGTGCGCGCCAACCTTGGGTGTAGGCGAGCGTGCCGAGCATCGCCAGGGTCATGCCGGCGGCGACTACCCGGCGGGTGCCGAGCTTGCCGGTGAGCCGGCCGGCGATGGGCATCACGATCGCCGCGCCGACGCCCTGGGGGACCAGCAGGAGCCCGGTGGCGAGCGGGTTGGAGTGGCGGACCGCCTGGTCGTAGAGCGGCAGCAGGATCAGCAAGCCGGACGGGCGACGCCGAGCAGGAAGGTGGTGGCTGCGGCGGACGCGAAGCCACGCTGGGTGAACAGCCGGACGTCGATCAGCGCGTCCTTGCCGCAGACGACCGCGTGCCAGATGAACCCCGCCACGAGTCCGAGCAGATGCTGGACGAGTTGAACCAGCGAGGGCCGCTTCGCGGCGTGCCGGAGGCGGCACGGTACTCCAGCATGACCGCGGAGAACCACATGCATGTCATGCCATCGTAGAGCGCTCAGACACGCAATACCGTTGCGGCCTATTTCACAAGCGGGATGCCAGGAAAGAGCCGCAGGAGCACCCAGAAGAACAACTAAATTCGTTGTAATCTGCCGGGTCGTGATACGAAACCTGATCTCAATGATCTTTCTACTCGCTTGCTTGACGTTGGACCGAGTCGCATCGAGTCGACGCTTGTGCAGGTCAGGCCAATGGATGCCTTTGAAAGAAATCCCATGGAAATGGCGTTGGGACGTTGAGGGTGTAGTCCGGCGGTAAGGGAGAAAGCGCTGGTATCTGGAGCACGGGCGAGTGGCGGAACAGGCAGACGCGCATGGTTGAGGGCCATGTCCCGCAAGGGAGTGGCGGTTCAAGTCCCCCTTCGCCCAACAAGAAGATCCCCCGCACCACCGAGCCTTCCACGCGGCCCGGCGACCCAGCCGGCTCGGCCTGGCAACTACCGCCCGTAGGGTCCAGAAACCGGCAGGCTGTGCTGAGCAGCAAGGACCCGGGTAGACGACAATCGGCCGATAGTACTGTCCTTCCTCTACCTCATGGCCCGCTGGCTTGTCGGCATGCTGCTTGAACGCCAATGCGAGCACGCCAAGGACGGCGAGATCGCCGTCCTGCGCCACCAGCTCGATGTGCTGCGCCGCCAAGAAACCCGGGGCGTTCAAGACAGGCTGCTGAGCGGGATTGGCTTCCAAGGCAACCAGCCCGACCCCACTCGTGGCATGCCGCGGCGTGCCCGGCCGACCAGGGGTTGCGGATCGCGCAGGAGCTGCGCGGCGTGGCCGCCCGGCATCGGTTCGCGTTCGAGGTGTCGGAGGAGGCCACCGACTTCGACATGGGCCGCCAGGCTGCGATCCCACCACGGTCGTAGGCTGTGCACGGAGCAAGCCGGGCGAGGCCGCAAGGCCGGGGGGCGCCGTCGGCAAGGAGGCCACGAGGAGGCCGGTCGATGCACATCCCTAACGAGTCGGCGCTGCTGCGGGGGGCGCGCCAGCGGCCGCAGGACCGCGCGGCCGACGCCATCACCCGATTCGCCGGGTCGATGCTGTTCGTCTACCTGCACGTGGGCTGGTTCGTGCTGTGGGTCCTGTACAACGTCGCGGCGCCGGCCCGCTTCGACCGGTTCCCCTTCGGGCTGCTCACCCTGATCGTCTCGCTGGAGGCGATCTTCCTGTCCACCTTCGTGATGATCTCCCAGAACCGCGAGGCGCAGCGCTCTGAGATCCGGGCCCAGCTCGATTTCGAGACCAATGTGCTCGGCGAGGTGTGGGTCGAGATGATTGCCGCCAGGCTCGGCATCGACGTGCGACAGGTCCACGAGACGGTGGCCGAGCGTATGGCCGCCGCCAAGGCCAGGCAGAACGCGGCCGACAGCGGCGGTAGGGCCCTGACCGGCGACCCCACCCTCGACACCCAGTACCTGCACAGCGGGGGGCACGGCGCGCCGCGGCAACACCCTTCGGCGTCGTAGGTGCGCCGCCGCGCCGCCGATCCTTCTTGCGCGCTTCTTGAGCGGCTCATGATCCGGCCTTACCCGGTGGTGCGACCGTCGTTTGCACCCTGAGCGGTTCGCAGCTCAGCGGGCGGCAAGGGACGAATCGGCGGATGAGCGAGGTCACGATGATCGATCCTGCTTCACTGGCTAACTGGGCGCAGGCGTCGCTCGTGGCGGCTGTGCTTGGAGGTCTTGGGGCCGCGTGCGGATGGGCGCTGCGCGAGGAGCAGCGCGTACTTCCGGTGCCGGCACGCTCGACGACCCGGGTGCCAACGGCGTCGACGGGCCAGCACTCGAACGCGGCTGAACTGCCGGCCGGAGCGATCCGCTAGGAGGTCGCCAGCTCCACACGTCGCCATGGCGTCGCTCCACCGCCGCGCACACGCTGCTCCGCCGGTTCGGCCGGCACAGCGTCGAGCACCTGTTCCTCAAACGGGCACCGACACCGCCCCCGTCCGGGCTTGGCGGCGCAGCACGGCCAGCTGATGACGCAGCACCAGGAGTTCCAGGTCGTTGGCGGCATCGCCGCGGGCCAGCAGGACGAGCAGCTGGATGGAGCCGGCACACGGTCAGGTCGGCGAACCTCGACAGCACGCAGGGGCCTCCGAGCTGGTCAGCGGGGCGCCACACTACCGCGCCCGCATGGTACGAACCGCTAGCTCGCAGGCCCTATCCGACTTTGCGCACCCTACGGCCACTGGCCTTGAGCACCTTCCCGATGTCGCCGTGTTCGACTCCACGCTGAGCCGAGCAAGGATCTGCACCAGGCCGTCTATCTGCGCGCAGGAGGCTTGCCACGCCGCGTCGCCGCCCTGTCGAGGCTCTTCGTCAGCACGCGCAGCTCCGCCTTCAGGTAGGCCGTGAGCCTGTCCACGTCGGGCACCAGCTCGCGGCAGGCGATGACCCCGAAGAACAGGGTGTCCCGATAGCTCATTGCGGTGATGTTCAGGCCCTGGCCGTCGACGATCGCGGACAGTGGGTAATAGGCGAGCAGTTCGGCGCCGGCGTAGTACAGCGGCACATTGGGGCCGGGGACGTTGGAGATGATCAGGTTGAACAGGCTGGCCCGTTCGACCAGTCGCAGGCGCGCGGCCATCCGGGCGGCCTGCCCGGCAAGCGCCGGCATCGCGAACTGGGTGATGTCTGCGAGCAGGTTCGCGGGCAGCGCGTCGTGCTGCTCCTTGGCGGCGCGCATGGCCTCGTGCACGACCCGCAGCCGGTCGCGTGGGGGGGCAAGCTGCGTCGGCAGGACGGCGAGCATGGTGGAGACGCGGTTGCCGTGGGTGCCCTTTTGCTCCTCGGTCCGGACCGAGACTGGTACCGCGGCGATCAGCGGGCCATCCGGCAATGCGTCGTGGTCGGTCAGCCACCGGCGCAGCGCCCCTGCACACAGCGCCATGACGACGTCGTTGACCGTGATCCCGAGCGCGTTCTTCACGCGCTTGACCTCCGACAGCGGCAGGTCGCAGAAGCTCCACCGCCGGTGTTGGGTGATCGATCGGTTGAACGGCGTCGGTGGCGCTCGCAGACCGGGCTGCGACAGGATGGCCTCCCCATCTCGTCCCAGCAGCCGGTCGACCAGCGGCAACCTCGGCCAGGCGGGGTTGGCCAGCAGCGCCGACGCCGACCGCAGCAGACCCACCGACAGCCGCGCCGCGCGGAGCGGATGGCGGGTGAGCGACACGGCGCTGCGGGCGAGCAACTCGACCGCGGCCGGCTGCTGCTCCGTCCTGCGAGCTGGCGGGTCAGGCAGCTTGCGACCCTCGGGCGACAGGTCGAGCAATGCGGCGAGGATGTCGTTGCCGGACACGCCGTCGATGGCCGCATGGTGCACCTTGCTGTAGATCGCAGCCCGTCCGCCCTGTAGCCCGTAGATCAGGTAGATCTCCCACAGCGGTCGGCTGCGGTCCAGCGGCCGGGCGTGCAGACGGGCGGCCTGCTCGGCGAGCTGCCGATCGCTGCCGGGGGAGGGCAGGGCAAGCTCCCGGACGTGGAACTCGATGTCGAAGTCGGGGTCCTCGATCCAGTACGGCTGGTCCAGGCCCAGTGGCACGTCGACCAGGCGGCGGCGGAGCAGCGGAACCAGTGGCAGCCGAGACTCGACCACCCGGGTGAACCGCTCCAGCGTGAAGGGCTCCGACGCGGTCGACGGGTCGACGATGCAGACGCTTCCCACATGGCCGAATACCGTCCGGGTCTCCATGGCCAGGAACGCCGCATCCAGTCCGGTCAGCTGCTGCACGTGATCACCTCCCGGATGGCGCAACTCACTTGAGCTGCTTCTTGAGCACCTTGCCGGTCGCGCTCTTTGGTAGCTCGTTGCGGACTTCGATGACACGCGGATACTTGTAGGCGGCGACCCGCTCCTTGCAGTAGGCGATGAGCTCCGACTCGACGAGCTGCTGCCCTGGTTTGAGCGCGACGAAGGCCTTGATCTCCTCGCCGAGGTGTTGGTCCGGTATCCCGACGACGGCGGCTTCAGCGATCGCCGGGTGCGAGTAGAGCACCTCCTCGACCTCGCGTGGGTAGACGTTGTAGCCGCCGCGGATGATGAGCTCCTTCTTGCGGTCGACGATGAAGACGAAGCCGTCGTCGTCGACGTAGCCGAGGTCGCCGGTGTGGAACCAGCCGCCGGCGAAGGCTTCAGCCGTCGCCTGGAGGTTGTTCAGGTAGCCCTTCATGACGTGGAACCCACGGGTGACCAGCTCACCGACGTTGTTCCGGCCCGGTGGCAGCAGCCTTCCCTGGTTGTCCCAGATCTGGAGCTCGGTGCCCCAGATAGGCTTGCCGACGCTATAGGGGCGGCGTTCGGTGGCGCTGCGGTTGAAGGTGGCCGTCGATGCAGTCTCGGACAGCCCGTAGCCCTCGAGGATGACGACACCGAACCGGTCCTCGAATGCGTCCAGCACCTGGGCGGGGATCGCCGCGCCGCCCGAGATCGCCACCCGCAGCGAGGCAACGTCGTACTGGTCGAGCTGGAGATGCTGCAGCAGCGCCATGAACATCGTCGGTACGCCCTCGAAGATCGTCGCGCGGTGGTGCTGGATCGCGGCCAGCACGGCGCTGGCGTCGAAGCGCGGGATCAGGCAGAGCGTGCAGCCGAAGCGCACCGCGACGTTGAGGATGCTGGACAGTCCGAACACGTGGAACAGCGGGAGCACGGTGATGATGACGTCGTCCTCGCGGACGTCGAAGAGGCGCCCTGGGATGTCGGCGTTCATGTAGAGCTGGAAGTGCATCAGCTCCGCGCCTTTGGGTCGCCCGGTCGTTCCCGAGGTGTAGATGATGACGGCGGTGTCGGTCGGCTCGCGCGCGACGAACGGACGTCCGGTTGTCGCTGGCGTGGCCAGCAGACGCGCGAACGGCAGCGCCTGGGTGTCGGCAGCATCCCCGACGACGAAGATGTCCGTCACCCCCGCCTCGGCCGCTCCCTTCGCTGCGTCGTGGAGCACACCGGTCCAAGTGATGAGCGCTCTGGCGTTCGAGTCGCCGAGGTAGAAGGCGACCTCTGGGGCTTTGAGCAGGACGTTCATCGGGACCGCCACGGCGCCGGCCTTCAGGATCCCGAAGTAGGCGACGAGGAACTGCGGGAGGTTCGGCAACTGCAGACCAACAGCGTCTCCTGGTCGCAGCCCTAGCTCTTGGAGACCCCCGGCCAGTTGGTCGGATACCGCGTCGAGCTGGGCGTACGTCATGTGCCCGCCGTCGTAGACCGCGACTGGCTTGTCCGGCGATGTGGCCGCCGACTCCCGCAAGATGACGGCGAGGTTGAAGCTCATCGTTCCCCCCTTCCACGATCGCGCGCCGGTCAGGTCGCCCAGCGCCAGCGGTGGTCCAGCGTCGCGAGGGCGCCAGCCGAGGTGTGCAGCGATGTCTCCAGCACCCGGATGCGTCGCCTCGGGTCCATGAGGTTTGCGCCCATGGCGGTAAGGTCTGCCGGACCGGGGGTGAGCAGCGTGACCCGGATGCCCCGCGCCTGGACCTTCCATGCCTCGCGTTGAAGCCCCAGGGTGATCAGCCGCCGGAACTGTCGTTCGAGGCGGGCGTAGGGGTTGCGCGGAGTGTCGATGACGAAGCTTGCCATCGGCGCCAGCACGTAGACTTCGTCGAGGTCGACTTCGGCCAGCAGGTCCAGCGACGTGCTCGAGTGCACACCACCATCGACATACCGCCGTCTCCCGATCACTGTCGGTCGGTACCAGCCGGGGATGGAACACGATGCGACCACCGCCTCGGGTAGCGTGGCGGGTGGCGCTCCAGTGCACCCAAACGCCACCCGCCGCCCGGAGTCGTAGTCGACGGCGATGATCCAGGTCTCTCCGGCCGGCGCCCAGCCCTCTCCCGCGTTTTGGGCCGTGGCGGGCCTGGCGTGGGCCTCGGCCTGGGCGAGCAGTCCGCGCACCAGCCCTTCCAGCGAAGTGTGCCGCGCGCGTCCCTGCGGCACCAGCGCACTGGCGGCCACCCAGGGGTGCATCCGGTGTGGGGCCAGAGCCGTGCTGATCAGCAGCCGAGGCGAGCCGACCCGCATGCGTGGCAGCGGCGGCAGCGGACCGCCGGCGTCGCGGTCGATCTCACTGAGCTGCGGCAGCAGCGCCAGCGGCGTGCCGCGCTGGTGTTCCACGATGTCCTCGACGCCGACCCCGCAGCGCAGGGCTGCGGCCAGCGCGCTGCCAGCGCTGGTGCCCACGATCAGGTCCACCGCGCCGAGCGGATACGGCAGCCGCCGCTGCAGCGCGGCCAGGGCTCCGGCCATCCAGGCGGCGCCGAGTACGCCCCCGGCACCCAGCACCAGGCCGACCCGCGGCCGCCGTGGCGCCGCACTCACCATGCGGCCCTGTCCCGTTCGGCGTCGACCATGGCGGTCAGGGTCTCGTGAGCGGTGCGCGCCGGCGCCCAGCCGAGCTCGCGGCGGGCCTTGGTGGTGTCCATCAGCATCGGGTGCCGCGCAGTGTGCACCCACTCCATCTCGGCGGGAAGGAGCGGAAGCCGTTCCACCAGCGTCGAGGTCAGGCCGACCAGCGCGCCGGGGACCGGGATCGCGTGGCCGCCCAGGGCACGAGCAAACTCGCTCATCGTAATCTCGCCGTCCCCGGCGAGGTTGTAGGCACCCGGCGGCCCGGTGCCGACGACCGCCGCGCGGACCGCGGTGGCGACGTCGTCGTGGTGGATCAACTGGAAGCGCACACCAGGGTCGGGAAGCACAGGCAGGCCGGGCAGGCGGCCGAGCACCCGCCGCGCCGTGTTGGGCAGGTGCTCGGCCGCCCGGCGCCATGGCAGGCTCCGGAGCGGCAGCGTTGCCTCCGGCCCGGCCACGATGCACGGTCGCAGCACGTACACCTGCAGGTCGGCGCCGGCGGTGACCTCCGCCAGCAGTGCCTCGCAGGCGGCCTTCTGCGCGGAGTAGTAGTGCTCGGGCGAGCCGCGGGCGGGGACGTCCTCGGTGAGCGGCACCGGGTTGTCGGCGCGGTAGCCGTAGGCCGCCAAGGACGAGGTGTACACCAGCCGGCGTGGTCGATCGGCTGAGACGGTGGCCTCGAACACGTTGCGGCTGCCGGCGAGGTTGATCCGCCGGCTCTCCTGGCGTGAGCCGACGATGAGGTAGGCCAGATGGACGACCACGTCGGCCTTGGCCACAAGCGCCTCGACGGTGGCGCGGTCCAGGACATCGCCTTGCCGGTACTCGGTCTTGCGCCAGCCTCGGAACGAGGGGTCGAACGGCCGGCGGGCCATGCCGAGGACGCGGTCCACCCGCTCCTCCTGCTCCAGCGCGCGGACCACCGACGTGCCGATCTCACCGGTCGGTCCGGTGACGGCGACGGTGAGCGCCATGGTCAGCTTCCCTCGCAGTCGCTGAGCTGGGCAGGCAGCTTCTCGCCCCATCATGAACGCGGTCATACCGGCAGTCCACACCGGGGGAGCGGCCGTCGGCGGCCTCCAGCGAGCGGCGAGGTCCTTGCGCTCTGCGCGTTCTGGGGGATCGGCCGGCTATCCTGCGGTCCCAGGACAGGCACGTTTTGAGGAGGTTCGATGAACGTTGTCTACACCGCGGAGGCGACAGCCAACGGAGGACGAGAAGGCCGGGTTCGATCCTCCGATGGCGCGCTCGTGGCGGACCTCGCCATCCCGAAGGAGCTGGGCGGACCAGGCGGCCCAGCCACCAACCCGGAGCAGCTGTTCGCCGCCGGCTACGCCGCGTGCTTCGAGAACGCCATGCGTCTTACCGCCCGCAGGATGAAGCTTCAGGCCAACGGCGCCTCCGTCACCGCCCGGGTCGGCATCGGCCCCGACGGTTCGGGCGGGTACGGGCTCACCGTCGAGCTCCACGCCCGTCTGCCAGAACTCGATCGCGACCAGGCTGAGCAGGTCGTTTCCAAGGCGCACACGGTGTGCCCCTATTCGAATGCGATTCGCGGAAACGTCGACGTCATGGTCGTCGTCGACCCGGCTCCCGACGTCATCTAGCCCACCACTGCGACGCGCCTGCTGCGGCCATGGGCGGGCTCGCTAGCCGAGGAAATCCACGAGCAGCTCGTTGAGGCGCTCGGGGGCGTGCACTGGCACCCCGTGATCGATGCCGTTCAGCCGCTCGTAACGCCAGGGTCCGGTCACGAACCGCTGTGAGCCGGTCATCTGCGCCTCCGTGAGGGCAAAGTCGCCGCTGGACCACACGCCCATCGTGGGGCAGGCCACAGGCGGGACGGGGATCCGGGTCGGATCGCTGATGACGAAGGTCGCCGGGTCGATGTTGGCCCGATACCAGTTCAGCCCGGCGGTGAGCGCGCCCGGGCGGGACAGGTCGGCGACCTGCCGGTCGGCGTCGGGATCCTCGCCGGGCCGGGCGTCGTTCCAGGCCCAGTGGCGGAAGAACGCCCAGTCGTCCTCGGGGAGCACCCGCTCGGCCACGCCCGGGAACTGGAACCAGAGCATGTACCAGGAGCGCTGCCGCTGGGCCAGCCCGGCGGCGGCGGCGGCGATCGGATGGCCGACCGATACCACAACCAGCCTGGTCACTCGGTCGGGCACGAACCTGGTCACCGCCCAGGCCAGCGCCGCGCCCCAGTCGTGGCCCACGACCGCGGCCCGGTCCACATGGAGCACGTCCAGCAGAGCCACGACATCGGCGATCAGCGTGCGCAGCTTGTACTCCTCGACCCCGGCCGGACGGTCGGTCTTGCCGAAGCCGCGCAGGTCGGGCGCGATCACCCGGTGGCCAGCCTTCGCCAGTGCAGCGAGCTGATGGCGCCACAGTCGCCAGGAGTCCGGGAAGCCGTGCAGCAGCAGCACCGGCGGCCCGTCACCCGCCTCGGCCAGGTTGAAGCTCAGCCCGTTGGCCCGCAGCGTGCGCTCCACCACCAAGGACATGGCGTCGACCTCCTTCGCGCAGGAGACTAGTCGCGTTGGAGCACCCGGAACGAGATGCCGGCTCGCTCCAGCCGTGCGCGCAGGGCGTCACCCATGGCGACGGCCGTGGTGACCTGTCCGGCGGTCTCTGGCAGCGCGTCGTTGGCCAGGCACAGTGCGGACTCGGCCAGCATCTTGGAGGTTTCGCCGTAGCCGGGATCGCCACCGGCGACCTCGGTGACAACGCGCCGGCGGCCAGCCTCGCCAATGAACCGCACACGAAACCAGGCCTTCTCCCGCTGTTCGGCAGTGGGGCCGCCGCCGGACGGCCGCAGCCGGAGCAGCAGCCGACGGGTGGCAGGCAGCTGGGCAAGGGCGAAGGTTCCCGCCATTCCGGCGGTCAGGGCCGCCGCGACCGCAGGATTCCTGACCGCAACGAAGTGACTGTAGGAAAAGTCGGGCCCGTACCGGTCAAGCGCCCGCGCCGAGCGGACCACGATCTGCGGATCAATCGTGGGCAGCGGCAGCACCCATGCCCCCATGTCGCCGTCATAGCCGGGCCGGCCCGCCACCGTGCGCACCCGCCGGCCGCCCGCGCCAGGCTCTGTCCGCCGGCGTTCGGCGTGAGCCGTGGCCGCTTGGCCGTACCGCGAGAACGACGTCACCGCCGAGTCCACCGTCCCGCCGGAGGGCAGCCCGCTCGCGCTGACATACCCGCGCACCCGGATCGGCCCGTGCTGTGGCAGGTGCTGGACCGTGAACAGGGCACCGAGATCGTGCGGGACGGAATCGAAGCCGCAGGCATGAACCAGGCGAGCGCCCGTCCGCTCCGCTGTCGCGTGGTGACGTACATACATCCGGTCGACGAATTCCGGCTCACCGGTGAGATCGACGTAGTCGGCGCCGGCCTCGGCACAGGCGGCGACGACCGGCTCACCGTATCGGATGTACGGCCCGACCGTGGTGACGACCACGCGGGACGTCTCGGCCAGGCGCCGCAAGGACGCCTGGTCACCGATGTCGGCACCGAGGATCTGGACGTCGACGCCGAGCCGGTCGCGCAGCGCCTCCAGCTTGCTGCGGCTCCGCCCGGCGACCGCCCATCGGGTCGCGCCCGACCCGTGCGCAGCCAGGTACTCCGCGGTCAAGGCGCCGGTGAAGCCCGTCGCGCCAAGCACGACGATGTCCAGTTCACGCTGTCGGCTCGTCACCCTCAGCAGGCTAGTGAGCTGCCAGGCGCCCCGGCAACAGGCTATGCCATTCGTTCGGTTGGCCTGCCGCCGAGTGCGGCTGCCCGGAGACGGCGGCGGGCGTGCTGATAGGCGTGGTCTTCGACCTCGTCGATTCGACGGGCGCTCATCATGTTCAGCCCCATCGCCTGCAAGGTGGCGGTGTCCGGCTCGATGGTCACGATCCGTAGGCCGTGACGACGCAGCGTCCACGCCTCCCCGCGGAGGAACTGCTGGAACCGCAGGCGGATCGGCAGGTCGACGCGGGGGCGGACCCAGCGCACGTCGACAGACATGGGGGAGCTCACCACGACCAGATCCAGGTCGCAGCCTGCCAGCAGGTCGGCGTTGGTCGGCGAGTGCACGCCACCGTCGATGTAGTCGACGCCGTCGATCTGGATCGGGGTGAAGTAGGCGGGGATCGCGCAGGAGGCGGCGACGGCGGAGCCGATGTCAGCGGCGGGAGCGCCGGGGCTGCCGAAGACGACCCGGCGGCCGTCTCGCCGCCGGACAGCGACGATCCACAGCTCCGGCGCTGGCCAGGCCGTCCCGTGCATGCGCCGCAGTCGCTCGGCGATGAAGCTGACGTCGAGACGGCCAGTTGTGATCTGGGGCCGCAGCAGCAGGGCGTTGAGGCCCTGCCGTGGTCGCCGGGCCAGGTCGAGGAGCAGGCTCCGCTGGGACGGGGCCCGCCGCCCGGTCCGGGGCGCCGCAGGGGACAGGCGAGCCGACGCGTACCGTCGCAGCGAGGCGGCGACCAGCGCGCCAGCCGAGGTGCCGACGATGACGTCGGCCGCTCGGGCGTCCAGGCCGACGTCGCCCATCGCGCGCACGACCCCATGGTGGAACGCCTCGCCCGCCGTCCCGCCGGCCCCCAGAACCAGCCCGATCCGCAGCTTCCTATCCGTCTTCCCCGACCACCCACCGGATCTCTGGTTGCTCACCGGGCCACCGTTCTGCCTGGACCTTCCGGCGTGCCCGTCGGCCCGTTCCGGGTACCACTGCCCGCGGTAGGCTCGGCCGCC
Source organism: Actinomycetes bacterium (assembly GCA_036392615.1). Classification (GTDB taxonomy): domain Bacteria; phylum Actinomycetota; class CALGFH01; order CALGFH01; family CALGFH01; genus DASVXQ01. The sequence continues at coordinate 12,348 of DASVXQ010000111.1, forward strand.
CGCCTCGCCGCGGTGGCGCCTTCACCGCCGAGCCAGTCCAGTATGAGATCGGCGACCGCGTCCGGTACCTCAAGCTGAGGCACGTGCCCGGCGTCGGAGACGACCTCGAAGCGCCAGTCCGGGTTGCGAGCTGCCGCCTCGCGTGCCGAGTGCACCGACACCAGTCGGTCCCTCTCCCCGTGGAGCAGCAGCACGGGCGACTCGACCGCCCGCATCGCCGCCCAATACCGCCCTCGTCTCGCGCTCACCCAAAGCAGGGACCTTGCGGCGCTCAAGAAGGCAGCGTCCAGCCCTGGCACCGCCGCCCGCTCCCCGGCCAGCGCCACCGACGCCGCCACCAGGTCCTGCGGGACGCGCGTGGGGTCGACGCAGCAGAGGTCCAGGATCTGCCGGACGAGCTCGCGCGGCGCCACCGCGGCTCGGCGCCTGGCCAGATAGCGCTCCCCGATGCCGGGAACCGCGTACAGCATGAACATCGTCGTCACCAGCCGATCCGGCCGTACGCCACGGACGAGCGGCAGCACCGGATCGATCAGGACGAGCCCAGCCACGGCGTCCGGGTTGGCCACCGCCTCCATGATCGAGACCATGCCTCCCATGGAATTGCCGACCAGGATCGCCGGCGCCCCGGCGACCTCGCGCACGAAGCGGTCGAGCATCACGGCGGCCGTCTGAACCGTGGCGGCGCGTCCCTCGGGGTAGGTCCGCCCGAAGCCGACCAGGTCGACCGCGAGCATCCGCACCTGGCCGACCAGCCTGGGAGCCAGCAGGCACCAGTTCAGGTGTGACCCACCAAGGCCGTGCACCAGTACAACCCGTGGCGCGCCGCCCGCGCCGCCGAAGTCCACGTAGTGGACCGGGCCGCCCAGGTCAGTCGTTCGGCTGACTCCACCCCAGGCGGCCAGCGGCGACGGCGCCTCGTGCTGCCACGCTTCCGTCATGCGACCCCTTTGTGCATCCAACTGGTCATGGCCCTTGCATCCGGGCTGGTCCTTTGATGACCAGCCGTCAACCTGACCCACGAACTCAATAGGGTAGGTCAACGGATGGTCGCGGCGCTGCGCCCAGGTCACACGCGGGACAGGTCAGCCCGTAGCGGCTCGCCGCGCCGAACGCGGCCACCGGCCTCTAGCGCGAGGGGACTGTTGCATTGCCGGTTGACGGCCCAAGCGGTGAGACTCCCGCCATGACCACCACCGCGTACCGCTCCCTGCCCGTGGATCCCGCCGCAGTCCACCTTTGCGGGTTTCCGGTTCCCACCTGGCATGATCGTCGTGGCGGTCCGCTGGCACCTGCGTTTCGGACTTTTCCTATCGTGACGTCGAGGAGCTGCTTGCTGAGCGCGGCGTCGAGGTCGACCACGTCACGATCTACCGGTGGGTGCTGCGGTTCACGCCGCTGCTGGCCAACGCCGCTCGGCCGTGCCGCCACGCCGTCGGCGACCGCTGGCAGGTCGACGAGACCTACGTGAGGGTCGCTGGTCGGTGGCGGTACGTCTACCGAGCGATCGACCAGTTCGGTCAGGTCATCGACGTACTCGTCTCTGCACGGCGAGACACAAACGCCGCCCATCGGTTCTTCGAGCGGGCCATCGGATCCACAAGAGCTCGGCCAGTCGAGGTCACAACCGACCGGGCGCCGGTGTACCCGGGCGTGCTGGAGGAGTTGCTGCCGGCGGCATGGCACCGTACCGACCAGTATCGCAACAACTGGGTCGAGTGCGACCACGGCAGGTTGAAGGCGCGGCTGCGCCCGATGCGCGGGCTCAAGCGGGACCGCAGTGCCAGGGTGATCATCGCGGGGCATGCGTTCGTACAGAACGTTCGACGGGGACATTACGAGCTGGCCGCTGAGGAGCCGGCGAACCGGCGGCTGGCCGCGGCGTTCGACGAACTGGCAGTGGCTATCTGATCCGAGCGGAGGTCGCGCTTCAGCACGCCATGGTTCGGCGTAACGCAACAGCCCCCTCGCGGCGACCCCGGTAGGGGTCACGCCGCCGGTCCCAGCGCAGCCGGTCCACCAGCCCCGCCACGTCATCGTCAGACACGGTTCCCCTTCCACCGGGATCACGACTGCGACAAGGCACGCCTATACTCGTCCACCATGACGCAGGGCAGCGACCTCGACAGCGTGATCGAAACCATCCTGGTCGACGCCTACGGCGACGACGAGCAGTACGTCGCCTTCCTCACCGTTATCGAAGAAGAGACCCGGCTACCCGCCGCGGCGACCCTGCTCGGCGCGCCAGTCACGGTCACCGGCTTCGACTACGCCAATCAGGCCCGCGGCCTCGTCGCGATCTGCAAGGGGTCGAGCGGAACCGGGGAGGTCGCCCTCGCCGACCTGGCGTTTCCGCCGGACACGGTTACGGCCTGGATTCACGCCGCGTATCGCCACTACCTCGGTCTCCAGCCGTTCCCGGCCCGGCCACGCCCGGACTGGACCTGGCCGGACTGAGCCCAAGCTCACCGTCGGCCGGCGTAGGCGGCAAGCCGCTCACTGAGCGGGCTGACCCGGGGTCGAGGCACCCTCGCGAAGTAGTCGGCCTTGGCCGTCCGGAGCAACTCCTCACCGTCGCGGGCCCAGTCGAACCGCGGTCGCTTCAGCAGCCTGCGGAACAGCACGCTGGCCTTGTCCGGGTCCCGGTCGGCCAGCCGACGCAGCACCATCGGCTCGACGCTGTCATCGTGCAGGTACGACAGCACCTGTTCCCGATACCGACGGCGCCGCACCAGATCCGGGTCAGCGAAGGCCGCCTCGACCAGACCGAACTCCGCGTAGAAGCCCAGCCCGTCCTGCTCGTCGTAGATCAACGCCACCGTCTCGGACGCAACCAGATCCGGCGGCAACTCCACCACCGGCGCAGCGGCCCCACCGCCGCGACGCGCCGCCCCCGGTGTCGAACGCAGCACCTCACTGCGACAAAACTCGTGGAACGCATTCAGCTGCTCCTGCGCCTGATCACCGGGCACGACCACCAGGTCGGCGCCGAAGAACGCGATGAACCGCTGCCGGTCCGCCCGCTGGATCTCCCACGCCTTGGCCAGCTTCTCCGGATTGCGGTACACCGCCTCCGGTGTACGCATCGACATCTCGAACGCCAAGCGGTAGGCGACCTCCCGTTCAGCCGGCCGCAGCACGCTCGCCGGCCCGCTCAACATCCATTCCTCGCCGACCGGTACCAGCCGTGTGATCAAAAACGATCGGCGCGGCATCTGCCGGAACACCGAGGTGCCCATGTTGGACCGCACCCGGTAGGTCAGATCGTCCACGAGGTTGACCACGATCAGGGCCGGCCCGTCGCGGCGTTGCACCTCGAACGGTCCTTGCACCACATCGCGCCAGCCGAGCAGCATCTCCCGCTCCTGCCGCGAGAGCTCAGCGTGTGCGTCGACGAACTGCTCAACGATGGTCCGGCCGTTGCGCAACCGATGCTCCAGCACGAAGTAGTCCCACAGCATCATCAACCGGTGCTCGTCCAACACCTGGGAGCCGTCGCCGTGCCAGGCCAGCACCTCGCGAAACGCCCGGTCGTACCGCGGCTGCTGGGAGAACGCCACCAGTTCCCGCTTCAGCTCGCCCGCCCGATCAAGAAGAGCGGCATCCACCGCCATCAGCACAGCTCCGCCTACCAACGATCCGCGACCGCGCCACTCTACCGGTGAGCCCGCTGCCAAGCATCACACCGGACGCGTACCCGTATGTAGCTCCCTGGCCCACCACCCGGCGAAGATCTCCTCAACACCAGGCGGTGTTCGATTCCTCTTGCTCTCGTGCAACTCCCGGGATTCGAACTATGTGCAGGTGACTCTTGCCGCTCAACCCCGGTAGCCCCAGGCATGGGTGGGGTGGTCACCCACAAGCTCGGACCCGGGGCGGCTGGGTTCGTATGCGCATCGGTCCGCCTCCACTGACCGATACGCCCCGTACGAATTCAGCGTTATTCGCCGGCCTGGAGCCCCCACGTTGCCCGCGACGCAGGGTGCCCGACGCCGGTCGGCGGTCGGATTTCCCTCCACTTTCCCTCCGCGTGACGCCAGGACGCGGGACAGGGCGCAACAGATGGGGACGCCGGGTGACGGTAGGGGCTGTCGGCGGGCCGTTTGTGCTGGTCAGGGCCGACAGGCGGGGCCGGATGGGGATGGGACGGGACGCGCGGGGAGACGGCGTTTCGGTCTGTAAAATCGCTGGCCTGCTCCTCCCAGGTGACCCGATCCCCGTGACGCTCCTGTGGGCACATCACCCCATTTCCCGGCCTCCGCCGCGTGCGATAGCTCGGACTCGCGCGGTGGGTGAACACGCCGGAGCCGCTGTTTGGAGGACCGGCGCGGCACGCCACCTCCTTGCATCGCAGCGGAAGCTCCGCCGAACCGAGCACCAGGTCCGCGCGCCGGGTCCAACCGAAGTGGTCTTTCAGCTCGTCCGGGCGGGGCAGGTCCGCGAGCGAGGACGCGTTCGACGCCGCGGTGTCCGCGCTGGTGATGGCCGCCTCGGTCGACGAGCCACTCGGCCTGCGCCACGAACCGGCTACACGCTCGAGGGCAAAAGCTGGCAGCCCGCCATCAGTCGACCTCCCCGAGCCGAACCCGAACCGCATGCTTCCGCTGGCGAGATCACGACTGCGGTGGTACGGGTCATCAGCGAGGCCGCAGCGCGCGGTGCCTCTGGCGAAGTGCAGGCCCAGCGAGTACTCGACGAGCAAACCGGCGAGGGCTGCTCCACTGCGGGCCGAGCGCTGCGCACTACAACACAACCGCGGGAACCAGAAACACATCATGCCATCCTACAGCTCAGACAGGTAATACCGTTACCGGCAATTTCACGAGCCTAATGCCAGGAGGAGCTCGCAGAGCACTCAGAAGAACACCAACTAATTCGTTGTAATCTGCCGGCCGTGATACGAAATCTGATACCGGTAGTTCTTCTATTGGCTTACTTGGCGTTGCACCAAGTCGCATCGAGTCGACACTTGTGCAGGTCAGGCCACTAGCAGCCGTTGAAGAATAGCTGGTGGAATGGGCGTTGGGACGTTGAGGGCCTGGTGTCCGTAAGGACGTGGGGTTCAAGTCCCCCTCCGACACCCTCTGTAGGCCTACTCAGCCCAGCAGTGGCCAGCACGAGCCGCAGATTGGACTGGTAGACGAGTTCGACCCCGAGCTGCTGGCGCGCTCGCTCGGCCGCCTCCTGCGGCCTGGTCCACGGTCGTACCTACTCGCATGATCAGTTCGCGAGTCTGCACCACGTTTAATCGCGCCACGTGGTCGTGTTGGTCCTCTTGGAGGCCGGTTGGATGGGACCGCCGACCTCTGGCACCCACAACGGCACGCTGCTGTGGGAGCGACACCAATCTCGATGGGAATACGCGCGTTGCCCTCTATTTGTCACGAACATCGAGCGGCTGTGGCATGGCTCGCCATCGGCGCGGACTTGTTGTCGGCCAGCGTCACAGCGGCTGCAACAGCGCCTCCTCGCGTCACACCATCAGGCGTCCAACTGCTCGACCCGGAGGCGGTCCCCGTCGGCCACCACCAGCACGCCGGCCCCCTTGGCCAGCGGCGCGACCACCTGGCCGGTGAGGCCGAGCACGGCCGCCTCGTTGGTCGGGCTGTGCCCGACGACCAGCGCCCGGTCCCCGTCCTCAAGCCGCTCCAGCACCCGGCGGAGCGCGGCACCCAGGCCGGCGGAGTCCTGGACAACAAGCTCGGGGTCGGCGGCGCGCAGCGCCTCCAACTCGCCGCTGCCGGCCTGCTGGTAGGCTGCCCGCCAGCGCTCCTCCCGCTGGGAGCGCAGCCCGGGCTCGACGATCACGCCGCCGGGGACCGACTCACCGAGCGCGGCCAGCAGGCAGGCCAGTGTCTGGGTGGCCCGCTGGGCACCGGTGGAGACGCCAACTCGGTAGCTGCCGGCTAGGCGGGCACCGATGCGCAGCGCGGCCGCCACGCCCTGATCGGTCAGCACGTCGCCGTCGTTGTCGGTGTGGCGCCGCAACTCCACGAACCGTGACATGACTCCTCCTCGAGGCCGCCGGGTGTCGGCAACCAGACAGTACCCAGCAGTGCCAAGGGGTACGGTCCCGATAGACACGAAGTTTCTCCCGGAGGCGACCATGTTCGTGCTGATCTGGAGCGCTATTGGCCTGGGCCTGCTCCTGGCACTCCTCATCGCAGCAGTCAGAGACCGTCACAACCGACGCCATGGCCACCGGGACCGAACCGGCAGCGAGATCTGGCTCGATGTGCGGGAGCAGCGCCGCGACAGCCGAGTAAGCTCGGCGATGGGCCCGATGGACCCGGGCCCATCGTGGACATCTTGGTCACACCGAAACCGGTGAAGACCACAGCTGTAGCCAGCGGACGGTCGGACGCTGTATGCCCACAAGCCGCTCGAGCGGCCTCATCGAGGACACCACCCGGCCGGCGGCCATCTCACAGCCACATTGGCGCTGACGGCGGCGCTCGGTACCTAGGGGCGGCGGGATCCCGCCCGCCGTCGGCTGTCAGCAACCTGTCTGCAACTCGTCAGCACGGCGCCTCACAGGGCCTCATGAACGGGCCGATCGCGGGCACGCCTGAAAGGCGAGGTGCCGGGCTACAACGCCCAGGCCATGGTCGAGCGTCTGCTCGTTGACGTAGCGAAACTGCGCGTCCGGGTCGGGATGCGGGGTCCCCTCCAGCGTCTTGCGGGTGCACTGCGGCGTGTGGCCCTGCTGCTTGAGCAGCCGCCCCACGGTGTCGTCGCTGACCGGGTGGCCCTTGGCGGTCAGCCCCTCGGCAAGCTGGCGGGTGCACTTGGAGGTCCAGCGCAGCGGCGAGGCAGGGTCCCGGCGGATGTCAGGGTCGACCAGCTCGTCCAACGCGCGGACCAGGCCGGGCTCTCGCTCTGTTCAGCGTGGGGCGTACAGCCAAGGTTGCTTGAGGTCGAAGAACTCAGGCTCGCCGATGCTGAGTTGCTGCATCTCGTCCATCTGGGCCTTCAGTTCCGGTGGTGGCTCCTTGCGTTCGCCTTCGCGGGCCGCCGCCTCGGACGTGAAGTAGATCGTCACGGTGTAGGCCCCACCCTCGTGTCCCACCGCCACGCTGCCGAGGATGTCGGGGCGGAAGGCAGCCCACGCTGCCGAGTCCTGGCCCATCAGCTCCCGCGCCCGGTCCGGGTCGCTGCCCCGGCCCTGCATCACCTGGACGAAGCCCGCCTCATCCGGATCGCCGGTGACATCGACCGTGACGTCGCTACTGTCTTTGAAGCTGGCCTTCCCGGTGAACAGCATGGCGGTCTCGGTCCACCATCGGTCCTGTTCGGGGCGGTCGCTGTTACGCCGGGCCGCCTCTTCGGACTCAAAGCGGGCCAGCCCGATGAACCGGCCGTCGTCGGTCACCCCGGCGGTGGAGCCAAGCCAGCCGCTGGCCCCGGGCGCCAGATCCTGGGCCCACTGGTCGAACGCGGCCCGAACCCTCCCTGCGTCGGTCACCTGGCCCTGAATCACCTGAACAAACATCACGACCCCCCTCTGATAGACGTCCCATACCTCTGTGGCCTGGGTGCCATGCAGACGCTACGACCTCCGGGTGCCTGCGTCGAGATCCGCGAACGACGAAGGACGGTCCGATCGCCGTCCTGGAGTCCTGAACCTCCAGGGCATCGCCCTCATGCAGTTGTTAGGAGAGACTGCCCATCTGCGCTGGCTGGTCCAGTGGGTCAGGGCAGGTCAGATTGGGAAGGGGAGATATCGTCGAAATCTGTGGATGAGCTCCTGGCATGAGAACGCGGCGTACCTTCCACCCTCACCAAATCGGAAGGACATCGGCGCACCACCGCCGGCGAGGAAGGAACGCCGCATGTTGAGTGTAGTCACCGACGAGGCTGCCCGAAGCGAGCTGACGATGAGCCTGGACGCGTTGGCCCGCGAGGGCGCCCGCACGATGCTGGCCGCCGCCCTGGAGGCCGAGGTCGACGCCTACATCGCCGCCTTCGCCGAGCAGGTCGGCGAGCATGGCCACCGGCTGGTGCGCCGCAACGGCCCACGCCCTAGCCCTTTGCAGTTTGTTGGCCTTGACGACGTGTCGCTTGCGGGGGGGAGCCACGGAATGCATGCTTCTGCTTTTGCTTGGCGGGATACGGTTGAACTGAGGAAGGTGATGCCAGGGCGCCGGTGGACATCGGTCGGGGGCTCCACGGCGAGATTGAGCGGGCATTGGAGGGCCACGGCGAGGACCGGGGGGAAGCTCTGGCATGAACGTCCTGCACGGCGTCTGGTCGGCGTCCGGGGAGCTGCGTGTCTGGGCCGAGGACTCGGCGCTCCCGGCCACCGCGGCGCGCCGGCGCGGCCGGCCGCCACGCGAGCCGCCGGCCCGGCCGCACCCGTTCGCCTGCCCGCCTCACCGCCTGCGCCAGGTCGCGACGGTCGCGGCGACCACCCCGCTGGCCGAGGCGCTCGTCAACAAGGCGGAGACGGGCGAGCTGGCGCTGTTGCTGCCGTCGCTGGCGTCCGGACCGCTCGCCTCACCGGAGCTGGTGCGCGACCCGGCGGAAGCTCTGGCCGAAACCGGCGCGGACGCGGGCGGGCAGCGCGTGGGGCTCGCGCCGTGGCGGGTGCCGGCGCTGCGGTTCGACGCCCGCAGCGCCCTCGAGCTGCTCCTTCACCTTCCCGCCGCCGGGGCCACGGCCCCGGGTGCCGCGCCGCCCGGGGCGTCGCTGCGCTTCCTGGGAGAGCTGGCCTGGTTCGTGATTGGTCTGGTCGGCCGGGGCCGGGTCCTGCCTGGTCTAGCCGACGAGGGGGAGCGCCTGGCCGCCCGCTGGCGTCCGGTGGTGAGGGGCCTCGACGCCGAGAGGCTGCGAGCGCTCGCCGCGGCCATGCCTCCTGCCTGCCGTGCCGAGCAGACCGGCACCGCCCTCGAGGGCCGGCGCACGGCGGCGCTGCTCGGCGGCGCCCTTGACGCCCTGGCCGACGCGGCGACCAGACGCGCTCTTGCCGGCGTGGCCGTCACGGTCGGGGCCAGGCCCGGGGTCTCGGCAACCTGGCCGTCCCTGCCGCCGCGGCGCGGCAGGCGGCGCCGCGCGGACATCGCGGTCGAGGCCTGGCTGGAGGCCCTCGCCAGCGACGACGGGCGCTTCGACGCCGACGCCGCGCACCTGGCCGGCCTGCGCGAGGCGCTCGACGCCTGGCTGCGCTCGGCGAGTGAGCCCACCGGCCCACTGCGGACCTGCTTCCGGCTGGTCGAGCCGCCCGAGGACCAGCCGAGGCAACGATGGCAGCTCGAGTTCCTACTCCAAGCGACCGACGAGCCGAGCCTGCTGGTGCCGGCCGCGGAGGTGTGGGAAGCAGCCGGCACCCTCACCACGCTGGCGCGGCGTGTCGAGCAGCCGCAGGAGCTGCTCCTGAGCGACCTGGGCCGGGCGCTCCGCCTCTACCCGGAGCTGGAGCAGGCGCTGCGCTCCGCGCGCCCCGCCGCGCTGGCGCTTGACGCGGCCGGGGCGCACCGGTTCCTACGCGACGCGGCGCCGCTGCTGGCGCAGGCGGGCTTCGGCGTGCTGCTGCCGTCCTGGTGGGACAAGCGCGGCGCCCGGGCCGGCCTGCGGCTGGTCGCGGGCAGCGCCGCTGACCCCGGCGTGGTCGTCAAGCCCGGCGGGCTCAACCTTGACACCCTGGTCGACTACCGCTGGGAGCTGGCGCTCGGGGACGAGCGGCTGACCGCCGAGGAACTGGAGGAGCTGGCCCGCCTCAAGGTCCCGCTGGTCCGCCTCCGCGGCCGCTGGGTCGAGCTGGACCCGGAGCGGCTCGCCCGCGGCCTTGCCTTCCTCGAGCGGCACGGCGCCGGCGCCATGCCCGCCGCGGACGCGCTCGCCGCCGGCCTCGGCCTGGTGGAAAACCCTGTCCCCGAGCTGCCGGTGGCCGGCATCGATGCCACCGGCTGGCTCGGCGACCTCCTCTCCGGGCAGGCCGAACGACGCCTGGAGCCGATTCGCACGCCCAGCGGCTTCCACGGCGAGCTGCGTCCCTACCAGGAGCGCGGCCTGGCCTGGTTGGCGTTCCTTGGCGGCCTGGGGATGGGCGCCTGCCTGGCCGACGACATGGGCCTGGGAAAGACGATCCAGCTCCTCGCCCTGTTGCTGAGCGAGCGTGACGGGCAGGTGGACGGCGCGGGGCGGCCGGGGCCGACGTTGCTGGTGTGCCCGATGTCGGTGGTAGGGAACTGGCAGCGAGAGGCGCAGCGGTTCGCGCCGGGACTGGCCGTTCACGTCCATCACGGCGCCGAGCGGCTCAGCGGCGAGCAGCTTGCCCGAACCGCCGGAAAGGCGGACCTCGTGCTGACCACCTACGGGCTGGCAGCCAGGGACCGGGCGGCGCTCGGCGCCATCGCCTGGCGGCGGGTGGTGCTCGACGAGGCGCAGAACATCAAGAACAGCGCCGCCAAGCAGACCCAAGCGGTGCGTGCGCTGCGAGCGCCACAGCGGGTGGCGCTGACCGGCACCCCGGTCGAGAACCGCCTGTCGGAGCTGTGGTCGATCATGGACTTCGCCAACCCCGGCCTGCTCGGCTCCGCGAAGTCGTTCCGCAGCCGGTTCGCCGTCCCGATCGAGCGTGAAGGCGACCAGCAGGCTGCCGAGGGCCTGCGGCGCGCGACCCAGCCGTTCATCCTGCGCCGCCTCAAGACCGACCGGTCGATCATCGCCGACCTGCCCGCCAAGCTGGAGATGAAGGTGATGTGCAACCTCACCGCCGAGCAGGCGTCGCTGTACCAGGCCGTCGTCGACGACATGCTCGCCAGGATCGAGGAGAGCGAGGGCATCGAGCGCAAAGGTCTGGTGCTCGCCACCATGACCAAGCTCAAGCAGGTCTGCAACCATCCGGCGCAGCTGCTGCGGGACGGCTCGCGGCTGGCGGGCCGCTCGGGCAAGCTCGCCCGCCTGGAGGAGACGCTTGAGGAGGTGCTGGCCGCGGGCGACAAGGCGCTCTGCTTCACGCAGTTCGCGGCGCTCGGCGAGCTGCTGCGCGCCCACCTCAGTGGCCGCTTCGGCCGCGAGGTGGGGTTTCTCCACGGCGCCACCCCAAAGCGGCGGCGCGACGCGCTGGTGGCCCGCTTCCAGGACGAGCCGGAGCCCGCCCTATTCGTCATCTCGCTGAAGGCGGGCGGGACCGGCCTGAACCTGACCGCCGCCAACCACGTGATCCACTTCGACCGCTGGTGGAATCCAGCAGTCGAGGACCAGGCGACCGACCGCGCCTTCCGCATCGGCCAGCGCAAGGACGTGCAGGTCCGCAAGCTCGTCTGCATCGGCACGCTGGAGGAGCGCATCGACACCCTGATCGAGGAGAAGAAGGCCCTCGCCGAGCGGATCGTCGGCGACGGCGAGAGCTGGCTCACGGAGCTGTCCACCCAGCAGCTCCGCGAGCTGGTTGCGCTCTCCCCCGAAGCGGTGAGCGAGTAGGAGGGGGCGATGGCGGGATCCTGGGACGAGTGGCCACCACCCTCGCGGCCCCGGCGGGTCGAGGGGGGCATCAAGGCGCGCAGCCGCCGCGGCCAGATCGGCGAGAGCTGGTGGTCGGGGCGGTTCGTCGCCATCCTGGAGTCGCTCGGCATGGGGCCGCGGCTGGGGCGTGGCCGCGCCTATGCACGCGCGGGCCAGATCCTGAACCTCGGGGTCGCGGCGGGCATCGTCAGCGCCCGCGTGCAGGGGTCGAGGGCACGGCCGTACCGCGTCAGCATCGGGCTTGCCCGCTTCGGCGAGGCGGACTGGGCCCGGGTGGAGTCCGCTCTTGCCGCGCGGGCGCTGTACAGCGCGAAGCTCCTCGCCGGGGAGATGCCCCACGAGATCGAGGAGGTGTTCGCAAGCTGCGGCCTCTCCCTTTTCCCCGAACGCGCCCAGGACCTCGCCATGTCCTGTTCCTGCCCGGACTGGGCGGTGCCGTGCAAGCACATCGCCGCCACCTTCTACCTGCTCGCCGAGGCGTTCGACGCCGACCCGTTCCTCATCCTCGCCTGGCGGGGCCGCGCCCGCGACGACCTCCTCGCCCGCCTGCGCGCCCTGCGTGCGCTGACCGGTCCCGATGAGGCGGAGCGGCCCGGCGAGGCTCGCCGTTTCGGCCTCGCCAACGAGGATCCACCTCTGGCCGAGCAGCTCGACCGCTTCTGGGCATCCCGCGGGGACCTCACGGCCACCCGAGCGCCCGCGGCCAAGGCCGCCGCTCCCGACGTGCTCTTGCGCCAGCTCGGCCCGTCGTCCATCGGGCTTCAGGGTCCCGACCTCGGCGCGCTGCTGGTGCCCGCATATCGCGCCATGGCGGCGTCGGTTCACCGTGGCGCCGAAGCCGAGGAGGGGTGATGAAGCAGGCGGATGCGCTTGTCGGGGGCATCGGGGATACTGCTCCCTCACCCAACCGCGGCAACCATCGATCGACGCCGGAGAGCCGATGAGCGACCAATTGGCGAGACCGTTCTCGCACCTCGACGCCCCCAACGCCGGGCTGTACCGCGGCGTCATGGGCGCGTTCGTCGCGGCCAAGCGGCGTTTCCTGGTTCACCTGCGGCCTGAGGACGTGGCCGAGTCGCTGCGCGAGGCGGTCGCCGACGAGGGCGGCCCGCAGCTCGACGGGGCCGCGGTGGAGGCCGCGCTCAAGCAGCTCGAGCAGTGGGGCAACCTGCGGGCCGACCCGGACACCAGCCGGGTCACCACCGTCGACGACTTCTACCGGACCCGGTACCTGTACCAGCTCTCCGCCGAGGGCGAGGCGGCCGAGCTGGCCTTGGCCGCCTACGACGAGGCGCTCGGCAACCGAGGCGAGCTGCAGTCGGTCGCGCTCGAGGACATCCGCGTGCGCCTGCGCAGCCTGCGCCAGCAGGCCGGGCTCCCGGACCCGGACCCGGCCGTGGTCCACAGCCTGCTGCGCGAGCTGTCCACCCTGCTCGACGGGCTGGCCGCCAACGCAACCGCGTTCATGGGCAGCCTGCAGCGCACCATCGACCTGCAGGACGTCGACGAGGACGCCTTCATCGCCTACAAGGACCGGCTGATCGGCTACCTGGAGCGGTTCGTCGGCGACCTCGTGGTCAAGTCCGCCGAGATCGTGACGACCCTGCGGGATCTGGAGAGCCAGCCAGACCATTTGGGGGTCGAGGGCCTGCTCGCGCTGGCGGCCGCGCGGGAGGCGGCCGACGCGGCGCCCGACCAGCGCGAGGCCGACGAAGCGCTGCAGGCCAAGCTCGACGGCTGGCGCGCGCGCTGGTCGGGCCTGTGCTCGTGGTTCCTCGGCGACCGCGCGCACCCGTCGCAGGCCGCGCTGCTGCGCCAGCGCGCCCGCGCGGCCATCCCGGCGCTGCTCGCCGCTGTGACCACGCTGCAGGAGCGTCGCACCGGCCGCAGCGACCGCTCGGCCGACTTCCGCGCTCTTGCCCGTTGGTTCGCCGAGGCACCGAGCGATGCCGAGGCGCACCGCCTGTGGCGAGCGGCGTTCGGGCTGACATCCGCACGGCACCTCGGCATCGATGCCGGCACCCTCGAGGCCCGCGAGGAGCAGCCGGCGCCGGCGGCGACGGCCTGGGCCGAGGCCCCGCCGGTCACGATCAGCCCACGCCTTCGCGCCACCGGGCGCCATCAGCACCGCGGCACCCTCGCGAGGATCGTCGACCGCAGCCAGGCCCGGCAGCGCCTGGAAGAGATGCTGGCGGCCGAGCGCAGCCAGACCGAGGCGGCCCGCCGCCGGCTCGCCACCGGCCGGCCGACCCGGCTCAGCGACCTCGGCCCGCTCGACCGCGACGAGTTCGAGCTGTTCCTCGGGCTGCTCGGCGACGCGCTCGCCGGCGGCCCACCGGGCCCTGACGGCATCCGCACGACGACCTCCGACGGCACCCTGGAGATCACCTTGCTGCCGACCGGTGACGGCGCCAGCGCCGAGATCGCGACCCCCGACGGCGTGTTCCACGGCCCCGACCACGTGCTCACGATCGTCGACCTGACCCACCCCGCCGCGGCGGGCACGCCGCGGCTCGTCACGACCGGAGGTGAGCGGTGACCGCGCCGGTCACCCAACTCGCCGACATGCTCGACCGGCAGCAGGCCGAGGAGCGGCGCCGTGCGCTCCGTGTGCTACTGCGGCATCCGCTGCTCACCCGCGCCGGGCCGGACCCCGCCGCGTTCGGGCTGGTCCGTAGGCACGCCGGCTGGCTCCGCGAGTGGCTCGCCACCAACGCCGGCTGGTCGCTCCAGGTCGACACCGGCCTGGCCCGGCTGCGGAAGCTCCCCGGCCGCCTCGACGACCGCACCCGCCCGGCCCTCGCGGAGCCCGCCCGGACGCCATTCAGCCGCCGCCGCTACGTGCTCGCCTGCCTCGCGCTGGCCGCCCTGGAGCGCGCCGACGCCCAGGTCACCCTCGGCTGGCTGGCCGACCGGGTGCTGGCGCTGGCCGCCGACCCCGGCCTCGCCGACGCCGGCTTCTCGTTCGCGCTCGACTCTCGCGAGCAGCGTGGCGACCTCGTGGTAGTCGCACGATTGCTGCTCCGCGTCCAGGTGCTCGCGAAGGTGGCCGGTGACGAGCAGTCGTTCGTCGACGCCAGCGGGGACGCCCTCTACGACGTGAACCGGCGCGTGCTCGCCGCGCTGCTGGTGACCCAGCGGGGCCCCTCCACGGTGGCCGCCGCGGACCTCGAGGCACGGCTCGAGGCGGTCACCGAAGAGCTGGTGCCGGACAGCGACGACGGCCGCAACCGTGCCATCCGGCACGCGCTTGCCCGCCGGCTGCTCGACGACCCGGTCCTCTACCACGATGAGCTGACCGAGCCGGAGCGGGCCTATCTGACCCGGCAGCGCGGCTTCCTGCTGCAACGACTCAGCGAGGCAACCGGCCTGGTCGCGGAGGTGCGGGCCGAGGGGGTCGCCATGCTCGACCCGAGCGGCGAAGCGACCGACCTGGCCATGCCGGAGGAGGGCACCGAGGGGCACGCCACTCTGCTGCTCGCCGAGCACCTGGCCGCGCTGGCAGCCGACCGCCCGGGCGTGCCGGTCCCGGTCGCGGCGCTGGAGGCGCGGATGGCGGCACTGGCCGCCGAGCACAAAGCGCAGTGGCGCAAGGGGAGCGCCGACCCGGGCGCCGCGGCGACCCTGTGCCGGCTCGCGATCGCTCGGCTGGAGGCCCTCGGCCTGCTGCGCCGCGGCGGCGACGGGGTGACCGCCCTGCCCGCCCTTGCCCGCTTCGCCTACGCCGAGCCCGTCCTCCAGCCCAGCCTGGGAGCGGCGCGATGACCGCCGGCAACGGGCAGCACCCCCACCTGGACGGCCAGGACCGGCGCCCCGGCGACCGCTGGGGCGGGCTGCCGCTGCCCGGACGTGAACGCTGGCAGCCGCTGCGGGCCGGCCTGGTCGACCTGTTCCTCTACGACGACGAGGAGTTCCGCTTCCGCGACGGCCACCTCCTGTTGCGCGGCAACAACGGCACCGGCAAGTCCAAGGTGCTCGCGCTCATGCTGCCGTTCCTGCTCGACGGTGAGCTGGCACCCCACCGGGTCGAGCCCGACGCCGACCCGGGCAAGCGGATGGAGTGGAACCTTCTGCTCGGCGGTCGCTACCAGGAGCGGCTCGGCTACACCTGGCTGGAGCTCGGCCGCCTTGCCCAGGATGGCAGCCCCTCGTACCTCACCCTCGGCTGCGGCCTCAAGGCCGTCGTCGGCCGCGGCATCGCCGCCCGCTGGTTCTTCATTACCACGCGGCGGGTCGGCGTGGACCTGCGCCTCGTCAGCCAGGTCGGTACCGCGCTCGTCCGTGACCGGCTTGTCGAGGCGCTGGGCGATTCCGGCCGGGTCTTCGACCATGCCGAGGCGTACCGGCGAGCAGTCGACGAGTACCTGTTCCACCTCGGCCCCGAGCGGTACGACGCACTGGTCAACCTCTTGATCCAGCTCCGCGCGCCGCAACTGTCCAAGCGCCCTGACGCCGACAAGCTGTCGCGGGCCCTTTCCCAGGCGCTGGGCCCAGTCGACCAGGCGGTGCTGGCCGACGTGGCCGAGTCGTTCCACGACCTCGAGCAGCAGCGCGACGAACTGCACGGGCTGCAGGAGACCCGCGGCCATGTCGAGCGCTTCCTCGGACGCTACCGCCACTACGCCCGCATCGCCGCGCGCCGCCAGGCCGCCGAGCTGCGTGCCGCGCAGTCCAGCTACGAGGCCACCAACCGCCAGCTCGTCGCCGTGCGCCACGACCTCGCCGGTGCCCGCGAGGCGGAGGCTGCAACCGCCGCCGCGCTGGAGCTGAGCGAGCGCGACCTCGGCGCCGGCCGCGCCGCGGCGCAGGAGCTTGCTGCCGCTCCCGAGATCCAGCGCCTCGACCGCGCCGAGGAGCTGGCCAGGCTCGCCCACGCCGCCGCCGACCGGACACGGCGGCTCCACGACGACACCGAGCGACTCCGGGACCGCCGCGAGATCGACCGGGACCGCGCCGCCGCCGCGGCGGCGGCGAGCCGGGCGGCGGTCGCCGCCGCGGTCGAGGCCAGTGGGCAGGCCGCCGACGCGGCGGGGACCAGGCGTGACCACGACGCCCTGCTGGCGCCGCTCGCGCTTCCCGACGGCGGCGGCGAGCCCCCGGCAGGGGTTGAGGAGGCGGCCCTCGGTCGCGCCAGGA
>DASVXQ010000112.1:0-1687 GCA_036392615.1 Actinomycetes bacterium
GCCGCCCGGCCCGGTGGTGTGACCGGTGCTGGCGGCGCCTTGCAGCACGTACCAGAGGTTGTCGAAGCCCCGGTGCGGATGCTTGGTGTCCTTGCCAGCCATCTCGGAGGGGCGGAACCTGCCCTCGTGGACGAGGATGAAGGGATCGGTCAGCTCGTACGGCGCCCTGCGGGAGGGAACTGCCTCCAGCACCGGGATCCCCATCATCCGGAGCAACGCCGCGTCCTCCACTAGGACCGCGTCGCGGGATGTTGCCTGAACCTGTTGGCTCATGTCGTCTCATCTCCCGTTCTCGTCGGGCGGACAACCTGGTCAACGCGGAGCCGGTCACTCCTATTCCAGTAGTCACTACTGCATTAAGAGTCGCTATGGACGTGAGAGTTCGCTGGTAGGATGGTGTTCATGACGAGCTCCGCTCGACGCGCCCCGCGGGCGGCGCGCCCGGGCGACGCGGAGTGCGCGCGCGCGGACGCGGCGCTGGTGCGGGCGTTCGATCTGCTCGGCAAGCGCTGGACCGGCGTGGTTCTCAGCACCCTCCGCGGCGGGCCAGCTGGCTTCCGCGCGCTGGCCCGCTCCGTTGAAGGGATCAGCGACTCGATGCTGTCTGACCGCCTCGGCGAGCTCTCCGACGCGGGCCTGGTCACCCGTACCGTCACCGAGGGTCCGCCGCTGGCCGTCCGGTACGAGCTCACCGATGCGGGCCGCGCCCTGCTGCCAGCGCTCGAACAGATCACCCGCTGGGCCGAGAAATACCTGCCCAGCTAGGAACCGGCCGGAGCGGTCCACGTCACGCGGTGAGGAATGTCGGCAGCGGCAACACGGAGGACTCGCCACGTAGGTCGTCGAAAAGGGAAAGCCGCTGCTCACGTTGGCCGAGTGACCTCCGTCCCGGCCACTTACGGGATCCGGACAGACCGTTCAACCCTCAATGGCGGCAGGTACATTGCCCTGGCGATCGCACCATCGGCCACGTCGAACACCCAGACCGATCCCTTGGACCACGCCGCGTCGTCGCCGATGGGCGCGCCGCCCTCGCGGAGCCTGATGATCAGTGGGGCGATCAACTCCCGGTGGCTGCACCACGCCACCCCGTCGGCGCCCGGATGCACCAGTAGCTCGACCACACGGTCAAGGTCGGCGCCCACCGCTACCGCGGTGTCGATGTCGAGCTGCAAATGCCGCCGGTCGGCAAGGGGTTCCATGGTCTGCCGACAGCGCACGGCCGGACTCGACACGATCCGAGCGATGGGAAAGCTGGCCAGAAGGGAAACGAGCCCGTCGGCTTCGCGGCGACCGATGTCCGACAACGGGCGTTGCTCGTCGGGTCCGCTCCAGTGGAGCTTGTCACCAGCGTCAGCATGCCGGACGAGATAGCGCACGTAATCTCCTCCTTGGTCTCCTTTCCAGGTTGCCGACAGATGCAGGCTAACGTGCCGGGCGTGGGGCTTCGTGACAGCCTAACCAACATTAGGTGGCCGGCGAGTGTCCAGGCAGCGCCCGGCGGGAGGCCGCCTCGGCGGTGACCTCGGCCGAGCGCCGGCCTAGCTGTGGTTCCCGTGAGCGTTGTTGACCAGGACCGCCATCGGGGTCAGGCCGTCGAGCGCGGTGTGTGGTCGCTGCTGATTGTAGAAGCGCAACCAGGGGGTGAAGGCTCGGCGGCGCTGGTCGTTGGTGCGATACAGCCGGG
>DASVXQ010000113.1:0-3819 GCA_036392615.1 Actinomycetes bacterium
GGAGCTGGCGGGGGGACTCGAACCCCCAACCTGCCGATTACGAGGACACCGCCGCCCGGCAAGCATGCGCAAGGCCGGCAGGGTCGCGCAGCTCAGGAAAGTTGATCGTCAAGGTAGGGACGGCTGCGTCAAGGGTGGAACGTTAGCCGAGACGTTAGCCAAGCAGAGCAAGCCATGCGTCACCTCCGGTGTGCATGCTCATCCGGCACGAGCACGCTGGCCAAATTCTCGTTGCGCACTGGCCGACAAGGGCGTTGCCGGCAGCGACTTCCAGGCCGCCCTGGCTGGCCAGGCCTGGCCCTGACGCGCCGGCCCGCAAGGACGAGCCGACTCTGGCGTCTTCCCTAACTGGCTGCGGCCCGGTCACGGCCGATTGCGTTCTTGTTGCCGCGCAATCGCTGCCATCCGGGCGGCTCGGCGCTGCTCAAAGTCGGAATACCGCTGACCTCGTCGCCGAGCAAACGCCGGCAGCGCCCGAGCCAATTCCGCAGCCTGGCGCCTGGACAGCCGCTGGACCGCTTCGAGGGCCTCCGCGTCAGGCTCCCAGCCCGTATCCAGAAGCTTGAGGGAGGCGCGCTGCGCCTGAATCTCCCCACGCTCAAGAGGACCCGGAGCGATTTCGTCCTGATCCGGCAGGGTCACCGCCGTTGACGGCATCGCCAACTCGAAGTCGACCTCCCCCACCAAGTCGAGCGCTCCCGCCCGGGCCACTCCGACCCAGTTCTCACCGCTCGCACCCTGAACAGCGTGGAGGGCAAGAAGTGTAACAGTCGCCGCCCGGGCCCCTAATTCCTCTAATCCCTCGTCTGAAGCATTACGAATTGCATCGCTGAGCGCCCTGATCACGGGCCTTTCCCCGGGTCCGGATTCCGGATCGACAACAGTCCTCCAGACCAGTGCCAGCGCCGACTCGGTCGCTGCGGCAATGGCGCGGCCACCCAGGCTTGCCGCCATCGGCAAGAGCCGCTCAGCGCACCCGGCAGCGACACCAGCGTCCTGCCAGTACGGTCGGCCCGGCAAGGCAAACTTGCTATCGATATCTTCGTTCATATCCGCCGGAACAGTCGCATGTGGCGTGTCGCGTTAGTGTGGTCATCGATCCATGACATATATCGCGTTACCTCACGCAGCAGCGGTGTCATCACCCAAGGGGGATCCTCGGCGAAGTCCACGAATGCGTCTCGTGCGGCATTGAGGTCCCCGGCGTAGTCGGTCACGAACTGACGCGTCCCGGCGACCAAGTGGTAGTCGTCGGTCGAGAACAAGACCGCCAACTCTGTCCCCGAGTACGGCAGCAACAACGCGTTGATGCCCATGAACTCCCAAGAGAACGCCGCCAGATCCTCCGCGCTGATGCTGAGCTCATAGACCATGTCCTCGTCTACCAGCGGGTCGTTGGAGATGACGATCAGCTGGCGCACGAAATTGGTCCGAAGGGCCGCCTCCAAGCGGACGCACTGCTCTTCGTCCAGGTGCGGTCCGCTTTCCTCCGCCAGGGCAACGCGGTTCCCTTCGAGTAGCCAGCGCTCGCTCAGGTCGCCAGGGCCATCGGCGACGAGTTGTCTGCGCGCAACCGCCTCTCTGATCCAGGTCGCATCTGTCATGGGACGCAGCATAAGCAACTACCCAGCTAGATCCTGGGCCCACTCTGTGGGGTTGGGGCACTGTCGTTGACATTCGACCACAACGCTCGCATCCCCAATGCCGTCGGAGTCCAAGCACTGGAAAGCACCCGCCTGGCCTTTGGCCAGCGCCGTTGGCGCCTGCAGTCCTCGCGGCGCAAGTTCGGATCAACGCCTGCGCACACGGGAACTTCCCAGCCACCGCGGCGCTCCTGGCCTTGGCTTTCAGCGGTGGGCGTGCGCTGTGTGGCCGGAGGCGGTCAACCTTGTGGGCTGGAGGAATGCGGTCTGCTGACGGTCCTGCCAGCGGCAGGGACGCGCACCTTGTGGGTGCTGCCCTGTAAGGTCCTGCCGTCGTCGCTGAGCTTGGTCAGGAGGGCCTGTGGGCGTCCTGTTCGACTACTTCCGTGCGCCAGATGCGTCGACCGCTGCGGCGGTGCTTGAACGGCTCGGAGGCCCAACAACTTCAGACCCGGACGCGCCGCTGGTGGATGCGGTGGCCGGCAAGGGGTTCGAGCCCGAGGTCATGCTGCGCACGCTGCAGTCGCTGCTGACTGGAGTGCCCTACGAGGAGCTGCCCGAGGGGGAGCTGCTGGCCACGGCCGGTGAGGACGGCCCCTGGGTCATGCAGCTGTCGGCGGAGCTTCGCGATGCCCTGGCGGACGCGCAGCCCCGCCGGCTGCCAGCGGTTGCCGAGCAGTGGGTGCGCACCGAGGAGTTCTGGGACCAGGCGACCGCAGCCGAGGTGCTGCCGTTCTTGGGCGAGGTCACCGCCCTGGCCCGTCGTGCCCGGCAGGCTGGTGAGCGCCTGTACTGCTGGATCTGCCTGTAGCGGCCTGCACCGCACGACGACATCGAGCTGAGGCTCGCCTTGAGGGTGTGAGCAGGGCTCCTCATACTCAAGCCGCACTTGCGGGGTAGGCTGCTTGCCCGTCGTGGCGGGAGGGACGATGGGTGAGGACGAGCAGTTCCCGCGTGCGCTGGGCGACCAGGAAGCGGCCGTGCTCGACTGGCTGCTGGCCCACCGGTTCATGGACGCCGAACGGCTCCGTATGCAGGCGGCCAGCGTGGTAGCGACTGGGCGGTGCGCCTGTGGCTGCGCCAGCACCCACTTGGATGTGGAGCACATCCCTGGGCTGGCAGCGCGCACCCCAAGCCCTGTCCCGGTGCAACCGCAAATTGTGGGCGACGACGGCCAGCCGGTCGGCGGGGTGCTGCTGTTTCTGGAAGACGGGTGGCTGTCGTACCTGGAGGTCTACTCCTACCACGAGCCGATCCCTCGGTTCCCATCCACCGACCGGTTGGATCTGGAATCGATCCAGGACGACAGCGGATGAAGTGCTGACTTAGCTCTTAAGCTGACGCAACGAAACACACACCTCAGACGGGTTTTCCGTTCGATGCAAGTGTCTGGTTGAGGAAGGCGATGGCTTCTTGCGCCTGTCTTTTTCCGTACGGATCACCAAACGGTCGAATGCCCCAGATCATGGTCGAGCCTCGCCCGCGCCGGTGCACCCGCCCGATGGGGCCTTGGACGAATGTCGGGCTCTCGTCCAGCGAAAAACGCTCGATCTCATCCCAGCGAAGCGATGTGAACCCGAACGGGTTCACGATCACCACCCCGCTGTCGCGCACGTACACGCCGGCCCCCCCGGCCAGTCCCACAAACGCGAGCCATGCCACCAGTCCCAACACCAGGAGCGGGTAGACGTACCAGGGTTCTGGCTCGCGCGTGAACGACTGCACGATGACCCCGACAACCATCGTGAGCGCTCCTGTCACCATGATCAGCCCGACCACGATGCGCGCCACGAGCATGCGCGGTGCCGCCACCCACGTCACGCCACGGAACCGCACTGGGCCACTCATCGATCCTGGCCCCGCTCGGCCATCGATCCTCCCACCTCGGCGACACGCCTGGACGGGAGTCTGACTCAACGGGACAACTGCTGCCGGATGAGGCACTAACCGCCTGCTCGTCGGAACCTCCGACCATCCCGGAATCGGCAAGAACGTTAGCCGCACGCCTGCGACAGAAGGCCGGAATAGCGCCTCTGAGCTGGAGCTGGCGGGGGGATTCGAACCCCCAACCTGCCGATTACAAGGACACCGCCGGCCGGCAACCGTGGGCTAGCCTGAGAAAATAGTGCAGCTCAGGAAGGTCGATCGGCAAGGTAGGGATGGCTGCGCCAAGGGT
>DASVXQ010000114.1:0-12268 GCA_036392615.1 Actinomycetes bacterium
CGCCTCCTCCACGGTGCTGGTGGCCTGCTCGCCACTGTTCGTCGGGCTGCTGGCCGGCCCGCTGCTGGGCGAGCCGCCGTCGCGGCTCGGCTGGGTTGGCATCGGCCTGACGATCGCCGGCGCGACGGTGATCGCCCTGGGCGACGCGGGCGCGGTCGACCTGGGCCCGCGCGCCCTGCTCGGCGACGCCATGGCCTTCGGCGGCGCCGCCGCGATCGGCGGCTACTTCCTGATCGGCCGCTCGCTGCGGCGGCGCCTGCCGGCCAGCGCCTACGCCGCCTCGGTCTACGGCGTGGCCGCCGCGCTGCTGTTGCCGGCCTGCCTGCTCAGCGGGGCGGCGCTGAGCGGCTACCCGGGACGGTCGTGGCTGGCCATCGGCGGCGTGGTGGCCGGGCCGCAACTGCTGGGGCACACGGTGTTCAACGCGCTGCTGGCCACGCTGACCGCGGACACCGTGGCGGTGATCGGGCTGACCGAGCCGGTCGGCGCCACCCTGCTTGCCTGGCTGGTCTTCCAGGAGCTGCCCACGGCGTGGTTCTGGCCCGGCGCCGTGGTGGTGCTCGCCGGGGTCTGGCTGGTGCTCCGCGGGACCGCGAAGCGGCCTGTGGACGACCCGGGTCCGGCCCCTGCCGAGCGGTAGACTTGGCCCTCCCGGGCACCCGAGATCCATTGAGAAAGCGAGTCGACCATGCCGGGAACGATCCTCATCGGTGCGCAGTGGGGTGACGAGGGCAAGGGCAAGGCCACCGACCTGCTCGCCGACAGGATGGACGTGGTCGTCCGCTACCAGGGCGGCAACAACGCCGGCCACACGGTGGTGGTGGGCGGGCGCACTTTCCGGCTCCACTTGGTGCCCAGCGGCATCCTGCATCCGCACATCACCACGTTGATCGGCGACGGCGTGGTGGTCGACCCTGGCGTGCTGCTGGCCGAGCTGGCCGCGCTCGAGGCGCAGGGCATCTCCACCGCGAACCTCAAGGTCTCGGCCAACGCGCACCTGATCATGCCGTGGCACAAGGAGCGCGACAAGCTCGCCGAGCGCTACCTCGGCAACAACCGGATCGGCACCACCGGCCGCGGCATCGGCCCCGCCTACGGCGACAAGGTCGCCCGCCTCGGCATCCGGGTGCAGGACCTGCTCGACCCCAAGATCCTCGGGCAGAAGGTCGAGGTCGTGCTGCGCGAGCGCAACCCGCTGCTCGCCAAGGTCTACAACCGGCTGCCATTCGAGGCCGATGCGGTGGTCGAGGAGTACATGACCTACGCCGAGGCGCTGCGCCCGCGGATCGCCGACACCTCGCTGGCGCTGTGGCGGGCGCTGCGCGACGGCAAGCAGGTGCTGTTCGAGGGCGCCCAGGCGACCATGCTGGACGTGGACCACGGCACCTACCCGTTCGTGACCTCGTCCTCGCCGGTCTCGGGCGGCGCGCTGGCCGGCGCCGGCATCGGCCCGGGCGAGATCCAGGGGGTCGTCGGCCTGGCCAAGGCCTACACCACCCGGGTCGGCTCCGGGCCGCTGCCGACCGAGATCGACGGGCCGGAGGCCGAGGTGCTGAGCCGGCGGGGCGACGAGTTCGGCACCACCACCGGCCGGCCGCGCCGCTGCGGCTGGCTCGACACCGTGGTGCTTCGCTACGCCGCCAGGGTCAACGGCCTCACCGAGCTGTTCCTCTCCAAGCTGGACGTGCTGTCGAGCTTCGAGCGGATCCCGGTGGCAACCGCCTACCGGATCGACGGCGAGGTGACCCAGGACTGGCCGATGACCCAGACGGAGGTGCACCACGCCGAGCCGGTCTACGAGCTGTTCGAGGGCTGGCGGGAGGACATCAGCGGGGTCACCGGCTTCGACGGGCTGCCGCGCGCGGCACGGGTCTACGTCGAGGCGATCGAGAAGCTCAGCGGGGTGCCCGTCACGGCCGTGTTCGTCGGCCCCGGGCGCGAGCAGACGCTGCTGCGGGACCCGGGCGACGGCGCGGACACGGTGGACACGGTGGTCCGCAGGATCGGAAAGGGCTGAGCATGCGCATCGCGGTGATCGGCAGCGGCGGGCGCGAGCACGCGCTGGTCGAGGCGCTGGCGCTGAATCCCGACGCGGACCGTCTCTACGCCATCCCCGGCAACGCCGGCACGGCCGCCCGCGCCACCAACGTGCAGGGCATCGGCATCACCGACGCCGCCGCGCTGGCCGCCTTCGTCGAGTCGAACCGGGTCGATCTGACGGTGATCGGGCCCGAGGTGCCGCTGGTCGCCGGCGTGGCCGACGACTTCCTCGACCGCGGCCTGGCGGTCTTCGGGCCGACAGCCGCCGCCGCCCGGCTGGAGGGCTCCAAGGCCTTCGCCAAGGAGGTGATGGCCGCCGCCGGCGTGCCGACCGCGCGCGCCGAGGCGTTCGACGACCCGGACGCGGCCACCCGGGCGCTCGACCACTTCGGCCCGCCCTGGGTGATCAAGGCCGACGGCCTGGCGGCCGGCAAGGGCGTCACCGTGACCGAGGACCTGATGGCCGCCCGCGCCGCCATCGAGGCCGCGCTGGTGCGCCGCACCCACGGCGACGCCGGCGCCCGCATCCTGCTCGAGGAGTACCTGGACGGGCCGGAGGCGAGCCTGTTCGCGCTGAGCGACGGCCGCACGGTCGTGCCGCTGGCGCCGGCGCGCGACTACAAGCGGGTCGGGGACCACGACCAGGGGCCCAACACCGGCGGGATGGGCGCCTACTCGCCCCTGCCGGACGTGCCCGACTCGCTGGTCGAGGAGGTGCGCCGCACCATCCTCGAGCCGACCGTGGCGGAGTTGTGCGCCCGCGGGATCCGCTACCAGGGCCTGCTCTACGCCGGGCTGGCGCTCACCTCCAGCGGGCCCAAGGTGATCGAGTTCAATTGCCGCTTCGGCGACCCCGAGGCGCAGGTGGTGCTGCCGCGGCTGGCCACCGACCTCACCGAGCTGCTGTGGGCCACCGCCGAGGGCGTGCTCGCCGGCGAGAAGGTCGCCTGGGACCCGCGCGCCTGCGTCACCGTGGTGCTTGCCTCCGGCGGCTACCCGGGCTCGTACCGGCGGGACTTCGAGATCACCGGGCTCCAGGAGGCGGCGGCCCTGCGCGACGTGCACGTCTACCATGCCGGCACCACCGCCGACCCTTCCGGCGTGGTGCGCACCGCCGGTGGCCGGGTGCTGGCGGTGACCGCGCTCGGCGACGACCTGGCCGAGGCGAGCGCCCGCGCCTACCAGGCCGCCGGCCGCATCCACTTCGAGGGGATGCACTACCGCCGCGACATCGCAAGCCCGCCTACCGGGGGATGACGGTGGGCAGCACTGGACGCAATGGACATGCTTTGTCATAGTTCGCGCTAGATGAGTGCTACGGGCTGGGGAGTCAGGTCGGGAGACGACGCCGGAGACTGGCGGCCCGGGGAGCCGGTGATCGAGCCGTACCACCGGACGCCAGTGAGGGTGCGCGACCCGGATCCACGGTCACCCGCGGTGGCCGCGTTCGTCGCCGAGCTGATCTCCACCGCCGTGCCGGGGTTGCGCGCCGAGCACGTCGGCAGCTCCGCCGTGCCGGACCTCGCCGGCAAGGGCACCATCGACCTGCTGCTGCCGACCCCGGCCGAGCGCATCCCCGAGGTCACCTCGTCCCTGCTGGCGCTGGGCTTCCAGTTCCAGCCGGCGCCGCGCACCTTCCCGGACAGCCGGCCGATGCTCCAGGGCGTCGCCCGCTACCGCGAGCGCCGCTACCGGGTGCACCTGCACATCGTCCCGGACGCCAGCCCCGAGATCGGCGAGCTGCGCGGCTTCCGCGACGCGCTGCGCGGCGACCGCTCGCTGCGGCGCGACTACGAGCAGCTCAAGCGCTCGATCGTGGCCCGCGGGCTCACCGAGGCGAGCCAGTTCACGCAGGCCAAGCAGGACTTCATCGTGGCGGCCCTGCGGCGCCTCGGCTTCCGCTAGACACCCGGTTGCGGTGGGCGGCGACCCTGCCGCCGAAATAGAATGCCCCGGGCCCACCGAGTCGAACAAGCGAGGAAGACATGCCGCAGCCGCGTGTGGGGATCGTCCTGGGTTCCAGCTCCGACGAGGAGCGGACCAAAGCGGCGGGCGTGATCCTCGAGAAGTTCGGCGTCGAGTACGAGCTGGAGGTGCTGAGCGCGCACCGCAGCCCGCGTCGGGTGGCCGCTTACGCCTCCAGCGCCGAGGACCGCGGGCTCCAGGTGCTGATCGCCGCGGCCGGCAAGGCCGCCGCCCTGCCCGGCGTGCTGGCCGCGCACACCGTCCTGCCGGTGATCGGCATCCCGATCTTCACCCCGCAGCTCGGCGGCCAGGACTCGCTCTACTCGATCGTGCAGATGCCCTCTGGCGTGCCGGTCGCCACCGTCGGGCTGGACGGGGCGGCCAACGCCGGCATCCTCGCGGTGCAGATCCTGGCGGTCGCCGACGCGCAGCTCCGCAAGCAGCTGCGCGAGTTCAAGCAGCAGCTCAACGAGGGCCTGCGGCTCTGATGCCATGATCCCCCGCTACACCCTGCCCGAGATGGGCGCCGTCTGGAGCGAGCGCGAGCGCTTCCGCCTGTTCGCCGAGGTCGAGGTCGCCGTGACGCGCGCCAGGTTCCGCCGCGGCCTGGTGCCGACCGACGACATGGTGGCGATCGAGAAGGCCCCGCCGCCGGAGCCAGAGCGCGTCCACGAGCTGGACCGCCAGCTCCACCACGACGTGATCGCCTTCCTCACCGCCTACGGCGAGGGCATCGGCGAGGCGGCGCGGCACGTCCACTACGGCATGACCTCCTCCGACCTGCTCGACACGGCGCTGGCGCTGCAGCTGGTGCGCGCCGCCGAGCTGCTCCAGGGACGGCTCGACCGGCTGGTCGGCGCGCTGCGCGTTCTGGCGCTGGAGCACCGCGACACGCTCTGCCTGGGCCGCACCCACGGGGTCGCGGCCGAGCCGACCACCTTCGGGCTGAAGCTCGCCGGGCACGCCTTCGCCTTCGACCGCGACCGGCGCCGGCTGGCCGCCGCGCGCCAGGCGGTAGCCGTCGGCAAGCTCTCCGGCGCGGTCGGCACCTACTCGAACCTGGCCGCCGACGTCGAGGCCGAGGTGCTCGCCGAGCTGGGCCTGGCCCCGGAGGACGCCGCCACCCAGGTGGTCGCGCGCGACCGCCACGCGCAGTTCCTGACCACCCTGGCGCTGGCGGGCGCGAACCTGGAGCGCCTGGCGGTGGAGGTCCGGCACCTCCAGCGCACCGAGGTCCGCGAGGTCGAGGAGCCGTTCGCCCCAGGGCAGAAGGGCAGCTCGGCGATGCCGCACAAGCGCAACCCGATCGTGGCCGAGCGGCTGACCGGCATCGCCCGGCTGCTGCGCGGCTACGCCGTCCCCGGGCTCGAGGACGTGGCGCTCTGGCACGAGCGGGACATCTCCCACTCGTCGGCGGAGCGGGTGGTGCTGCCCGACGCCTGCTGCGTGCTCGACTACGGGCTCGAGCGCGCCGACTGGCTGGTCCGTGGCCTGCGGGTCTTCCCAGAGCGGATGCGCGCCAACCTGGAGGCCTCCGGCGGCCTGGCGGGCTCGTCGGCCGCGCTGCTGGCGCTGGTCGACGGCGGCTGGAGCCGCGAGGACGCCTACGCCGCCGTCCAGCGCGCGGCCATGGCAGCCTGGGAGGGCAAGGGCGGCTTCCGCGACCTGCTGCTGGCCGAGCCCGGGGTGCCGGATGCGGTCGGCGGCGCCGCCGGCCTGGACGCCGCCGTCGACCCCGCCCGCTTCGTCGCCAATGCCGGCCCGATCTTCGAACGCCTGGAGAGCCTGGAGACCCCCTGATGACCACCGCACCAACCCTCGACGGCCTGCGCCACCGCGCCTCCGGCAAGGTCAGAGACATCTACGAGGTGGACGAGGCGCACCTGCTGCTGGTCGCCACCGACCGCCTCTCCGCCTTCGACGTGGTGCTCGACGACCCGATCCCCGGCAGGGGCACGGTGCTGACCGCGCTGACCCAGTTCTGGCTGGAGCGCACCGCCGACCTGGTGCCCGGCCACCTGGTCGGCTGGCGAGCCGCCGACCTGCCGCCCGGCGCGAGGCACCTGGCCGGCCGCGCGATGCTGGTGCGCCGGCTGGAGATGCTGCCGTTCGAGTGCATCGCCCGCGGCTACCTGGTCGGCTCCGGCTGGAAGGAGTACCGCGCCGGCGGCACGGTCTGCGGGATCCCGCTGCCTGAGGGGCTGCGCGAGGCCGACAAGCTGCCGGAGCCGCTGTTCACCCCGTCCACCAAGGCGATCAGCGGCCACGACGAGAACGTCTCCGAGCAGGTCGTGGCCTCCCACCTCGGCGCCGAGCTGGCCGCCAGGCTGCACGAGCTGACCATCGCCGTCTACCGGCGCGGCGCCGAGTACACCGCCGAGCGGGGCATCCTGCTGGCCGACACCAAGTTCGAGTTCGGCCTGGCCGACGGCCAGGTGGTGCTGGCCGACGAGGTGCTGACCCCCGACTCCTCGCGCTTCTGGCCGGCGTCGTCGTGGCGGCCGGGCTCGTCGCCGCCCTCGTTCGACAAGCAGTTCGTGCGCGACTGGCTGGAGACCACCGGCTGGGACAAGGCCTCCCCGCCGCCTCGCCTGCCAGCCGAGGTGATCGAGGGCACCGCCGCGCGCTACCGCGAGGCGTACGAGCGCGTCGCCGGCCGCCCCCTCGACGACTGGCTCGCCGAGGCGCGCGGATAGGGCCGGGATGTCCGGCCGGCGCCGGGCCGGCCGGATCCGCTACCGTTCCTCGCCGTTGTCGTCGCCGGCGGTCGCGCCGGGGCCGCCGACCACGAAGCGCTCGCGCAGGGTGCGCTTGGAGAACTTGCCGGTGGCGGTCTTGGGGATCTCGTCGACGAACTCGACCCGGTCGGGCAGCCACCACTTGGGGAACTGCTCGCCGATGGAGGCCAGCAGCTCCTCGGGGCTGGCGTCGGCGCCGGGCTTGCGGACCACGATCGCCAGCGGCCGCTCGCCCCACTTCTCGTCCGGGACGGCGATCACCGCGGCCTCGGCCACCGCCGGGTGGCCCATCAGCGCGTTCTCCAGCTCCACCGAGGAGATCCACTCGCCGCCGGACTTGACCAGGTCCTTGGTGCGGTCCACCAGGTGCAGGTAGCCCTCGGGGTCGATGGTGGCCACGTCGCCGCTGTGGTACCAGCCGTCGATGAAGGTCGCGGCCGAGCGCTCGTCGTCGAGGTACTCGTCGGCGATCCAGGGGCCGCGCAGCAGCACCTCGCCCATCGACTTGCCGTCCCACGGCACCGGCCGGCCCGACTCGTCCACCAGCCGCTGCTCCAGGCCCGGCGCCAGCAGGCCCTGCTTGGCCTTGAAGCTGTAGCGCTCGGCGTCCGGCAGGTGCGCCAGGCTGGACTTCAGCCGCGACAGGTGGGTCAGCGGGGTCGCCTCGGTCATGCCGTAGGCGTGGATGAACTCGACCCCGTAGCGCTCCTCGAACAGGCGGATCAGCGACACCGGCGCGGCCGAGCCGCCGCAGACGATGCGCTCGAGTGAGCCGAGGTCGCCGCCCTCCTGGTCGAGCAGTTGCGCCACCCCCAGCCAGACGGTCGGCACGCCGGCGGACATGGTCACGCCCTCCTCGCGGATCAGGCGCAGGTAGTCGGCCGGGGTCGGGTGCGAGCCGCCGAACACCAGGCCGGCGCCGAACCAGGTCGCCCCGAACGGCAGCCCCCAGGCGTTGACGTGGAACATCGGCACGATCGGCAGGATCACGTCCCGCTCGGACAGGCCCAGGGTGCCGGCCAGCCCGGCGGCCAGCGTGTGGATGAACAGCGCCCGGTGCGAGTAGGCGACACCCTTGGGGTTGCCGGTGGTCGCCGAGGTGTAGCAGATGCCGGCGGTCTGCTGCTCGTCCAGCTCGGGCCACTCCGACAGCGGCGCCGCGCCGGCCACCAGCGCCTCGTAGTCGCGCACCGAGCGGTGGTCGAGCTCAGGGCCGCCCTCACCGATCACCAGCACGTGCTCCACGGTTGGGGCCTGCGGCAGCACCTTGGTGAGCGCCGGCGCCAGGTCGGCGTCGACCACCACGACCTTGTCCTTGGCGTGGTTGACGATGTAGGTGAGCTGGTCGGGGCTGAGCCGGA
The DNA here is from genome assembly GCA_036392615.1 of Actinomycetes bacterium. Taxonomy (GTDB): domain Bacteria; phylum Actinomycetota; class CALGFH01; order CALGFH01; family CALGFH01; genus DASVXQ01. Next base: position 8,105 of record DASVXQ010000114.1, read on the forward strand.
TGTTGAGCGTGTGGTAGCTGGCGCCCATCAGCGCGGCGGCGAAGTAGGACTCCATGTGCCGGTCGTGGTTCCAGCAGAAGGTCGCCACCCGGTCGCCGGGGCCGACGCCCAGCTCGCGCAGGGCGGTGGCCAGCCGCGCGACCCGCTCGGACCAGTCCCCGTAGTTGGTGCGCGCCACTGTCCCGTCGGCCCGGCGGGTGGCGAGCTGCCGGTCGGGGAACAGCAGCCTGGCGCGCTCGTAGATGTTCCGGATGGTGAGCGGGTAGTCCATCATCGCGGGCACCTCCATGCCGAGCACCACCGCGCCATTTGGGGAGCTCACCGCCGGGTGCGGGGCTCCCGCCGTTCACCCTGATGCTACGAGGGCACGCCTGGTTTCGGAAGTCCGCCGGGCACCGCCGGCTGCGACGCTTTCCGGCGCATCTCGACCGGGCTAACCTCGCACTGCCGGAGCACAAGGCTGGCGGCTGGCCGACGACGACCCGCTCACACCACCCGCTCACACCCAGGAGGCGCCGAGTTGAGCTCAGCCCTGGTGTTCCTCGCCAGGCATGGCGAGACGGAGTGGACGGTGACCCGCCGCCATACGGGCAGCACGGACGTGCCCCTGACCGACGCCGGCGAACTCCAGGCCGTCGAGCTCGGTCAGCTGCTCACCGGCGTGGAGCCGGACCGGGTGCTCTCCAGCCCGCTGCGCAGGGCGCTCGACACCGCCCGGCTGGCCGGCTTCGAGGACCAGGTCGAGCGGGTCGACGCGCTGCGGGAGTTCGACTACGGCGAGTACGAGGGCCTCACCAGCGACCAGATCCGCGCCAGCAGGCCGGACTGGGACCTGTTCCGCGACGGTTGCCCGGGCGGCGAGACGCCCGAGCAGGTGGCCGCGCGGGTGAAGCCGCTGCTGGACGAGATCGTCACCGCCGGTCAGCGCGTGATCCTCTTCGGCCACGGCCACTGTCTGCGCATCCTGGCCGCGACCTACCTCGGGCTGCCGCCCTCGGACGCGCGGTACCTGTTCCTCGACACCGCCAGCCTGTCGCTGCTCGGCACCGAGCACAGCTGGCCAGCCATCCGGCACTGGAACCAGGTCGCACGGTGATCGAGGACGCCCAGGCCAGGGCCGCCGCGGTCGCCGCAGCGCGCCGTTGGGTCGAGCCAGGGATGACCATCGGGCTGGGCTCGGGCCGGGCGGTGTTCGCGCTGGCGGACGCGCTGGCCGGGGCGGAGCCCGACAAGCCTCCGGTGCGCGTGGCGGTCGCCTCCCCGGTCACCGCCGCCAGGGCGCGGGCGTCCGGAATGGAGGTCGTGACGCTGGACGACGCCAGCCGCCTCGACCTCTCGATCGACGGCGCCGACGAGGTGGACCCGCGGCTCGACCTGCTCAAGGGCGGCGGCGCCGCGCTGCTGCGCGAGAAGCTGGTGATGGCCTGCGCCGACCGGGTGCTGATCGTGGCCGAGCGGCGCAAATACGTCCAGCGGCTCGGCACGCTGCACCCGCTGCCGGTCGAGGTGGTCCGCTTCGGCTGGCACACCACCCGGCGCCGGCTGCTGGAGCTGGTGGGTGAGGCCGAGCTGCGCCACGGGCCGGACGGCCGGCCGCTGGTCACCGACGAGGGCCACTACCTGCTCGACTGCCCGGTCCCGCCGGGCGACCTGCGCGCCCTGGCCGCCGCCGTCAAAGGCACCCTGGGCGTGGTCGAGCACGGCCTGTTCCTCGGGGTCGCCGACGAGGTCATCCTGGGCGACGACGACGGCTCGGTGGCCGTGCTCCACCCCGGCGACCCGGCCCTCCAGGACTGATCCGCCGCCCCGGGGAGGCGGCTCAGCCCGGTGGCTCCTCGCGCAGCCGCACGCTGAAGCGGCGGTGCCGCAGCGACGGCACCCGGTCGCGTGCCTCCACGACCCGCTCGGCGCTGATCTCCGCCACGGCCACCCCCGGCCGGTCGCCCAGGGCGGCGATGGCCACGCCGAGTGGGTCGACCACCAGGCTTCGACCGCAGTAGTTGTTGCCGACCTGCCCGGAGCCCATCAGGTAGGAGGTGTTCTCGATCGCCCGCGCCCTGGCCAGGGTCATCCAGTGGTCCTCCTTGAGCGGGCCATGGACCCAGGCGGCCGGCACCAGCAGCACCTCGGCGCCCTGGTCGACCAGCTCCCGCGCCAGCTCAGGAAAGCGCAGGTCGTAGCAGGTGAGCACGCCGAAGCGCAGGTCGCCGTGGGGGAACACCAGGGTGTCGCCGCCGCCCGGCCGGATGGTGGCGGACTCCCGGTAGCCGAAGGCGTCGAACAGGTGGAGCTTGCGGTAGGCGCCGAGCAGGCCGCCGTCCGGCCCGACCGCGATGACGGTGTTGTAGACCCGGCTGTCGCCGGGGATCGACTCGAGCATCCCCGCCACCATCACCAGCCGGTGCTTGCCGGCCAGATGTTCGAGCGTGCCGAAGAAGGGACCGTCGAGCGGCTCGGCCACCGGCGCCAGCGGCTCGCCGGGCCGGCCGAAGTCGCGGGCGGCCGCCTCCGGGAAGACCACCAGCTCGGCGCCGCCGCTGGCCGCGTCGGCGGTCAGCTTGCGGACCTCCTCACGGTTGACACCTGGGTCGAGGTTGGCGGTGAACTGCGCGATCGCGACCCGCATGGCCGTTCCTCCCTCTCCGAGGCGCTCATCCCATGAAGGCCCGTCCCCCGGCCCGAGGTCAAGCCCGGGTGGCCGGACGCGGCCAGGTGCTGCTACTCATCATGACAACACCACTTCCCGGGGAAGGGATCGCCTCGATGCGCTACCGCCAGCTCGGCACCTCCGGCCTGACCGTCTCGGCGGTCGGCCTCGGCTGCAACAACTTCGGCTCCCGCTGCGACCTCGAGCAGACGCGCGCGGTGGTGGACGCGGCGCTGGACCAGGGCGTCACCCTGCTCGACACGGCCGACACCTACGGCAACCGCGGCGGCTCGGAGACCTTCCTCGGCGAGATCCTCAAGGGCCGGCGCGACCAGGTCGTGCTGGCCACCAAGTTCGGCTCGCCGATGGGCGGCCCCGAGGAGGAGGCGCGCGGCTCCAGGCGCTACATCCGCCGCGCCGTCGAGGCCAGCCTGCGCCGGCTCCAGACCGACTGGATCGACCTCTACCAGCACCACCGGCCGGACCCCAGGACGCCGCTGGAAGAGACCGTCGCCGCGCTCGACGAGCTGGTCGTGGAGGGCAAGATCCGCTACGCCGGCTCCTCCAACTACGCCGGCTTCCGGATCGCCGATGCCGACTGGATCGCGCGCCAGCAGCACCGCAACCGGCTGATCTCGGCGCAGAACCACTACAGCCTGCTGGAGCGGGGCGTGGAGCACGAGGTGCTGCCCGCCTGCGAGGCGCACGGCGTCGGCATGCTGCCGTTCTTCCCGCTGGCCAACGGGCTGCTGACCGGCAAGTACCGGCGCGAAGCCGCACCGGAGCGCGGGCGCCTGGTGGGCCGTTCGGACTGGCTGACCCCCGAGGCCTACGACAAGGTCGAGGCGCTCGAGAAGTACGCGGCCGAGCGCGACGTCAGCCTGCTCGACGTGGCCATCGGCGCGCTCGCCGCGCAGCCAGCGGTCGCCTCGGTGATCGCCGGCGCGACCCGGCCCGAGCAGGTGGTCGCCAACGTCGCGGCGGCAGAGTGGCAGCCCACCGCCGAGGACCTCGCCGCGCTGGACACGGTCATCCCGCGCGGCTCGTCCACGCCCCGCTAGCGGTCCTGGTACCGAGCGGTGTCACTCCTGGGCGGGATGCGTCGCGCGCAGCGAAGATGCACCACAGACAGCGACGGAGCGCGGACGTGGAGTGGGTGGGACGCCAGCGGCACTGGGCAACTCCGGCGCGACGTGGCACCATCTCGCGGGTGACCAGCAGACCCGCCGCGGCCCAGCACCTGCGCGACCTCGCGCGGCTGCGCCGCGTCCGCGACCGGATCGACCGGGAGTACGCGCAGCCGCTGGACGTGGAGGCGCTCGCCCGCGGCGCGCACATGTCGGCCGGGCACCTCAGCCGCGAGTTCCGGCGCGCCTACGGCGAGTCGCCCTACTCCTATCTGATGACGCGGCGCATCGAGCGCGCGATGGCGCTGCTGCGCCGTGGCGACCGCAGCGTCACCGAGGTCTGCTTCGAGGTCGGCTGCTCGTCGCTGGGCACCTTCAGCAGCCGCTTCA
>DASVXQ010000115.1:0-17933 GCA_036392615.1 Actinomycetes bacterium
GCTGCTGGCGACTGACCTCGCTGCCGCCAGGGACTTCTACCACGGCAAGCTCGGCCTGGAGATCCTGACCGAGAACGAGGCCGCCATCGTGTTTCGCTGTGGCGGGGGGACCCAACTCAGCGTGACCAGGAGCACGACGGGACCGCGGACACCCAAACGCAGGCATCGTGGCTGGTCAAGGATCTGCGGGCCGAGGTGGCCGAGCTCCGGGCACGCGGTGTCACGGCGGAGGACTACGACCTGCCCGGCCTGAAGACCCAGGACGGCGTTGCCGACATCGGGTTCGCCTGGGCGGCGTGGATCACCGACCCGGGCAAGAACGCGCTGGGCATCCTGCAAGTCAAGGAGTGAGGCGGCCACCGCGGCTCCCCGGACGACCAGGCTCAACAACCGTGGCCGGGGAGGAACCGACGTGCGCCAACGACTCGCCGTCCCTGCCGCAACACCCGAGACGCCACCCGCGTGCTGCCACTGCTTGGCATCACACGCCCGTCAACCAGACGCTCCGGCAGCTTCAGAGGCCCTGAAGTCGCGTCAGCTCCCGGCACTTCTTGGACGCAACCGACCTGTCTTGATCGAGAGCGGACCGAGCCGGAACCGGGAAGGCCAACCACAGCAAGGCCGAGCCCGGCGGGAAGTTGTCGAACGCTCACGTCCTAACTGGCGATTCCGATGACTTGGTGGATCGTCTCCGGCTGGCCGAGTACACCAAGCATGAGCTGGGCGACGTCAGCGCGGGGAACCGACAAGCCGCCCCGGACGTTCTGTCCGTACGCCGTCCGGTACCTGCCGGTCGGCCGCTTGTCGGTGAGCTGCGGCGGCCGCACGACGGTCCAGTCCAGGTCGCTGCCGGCGAGGACGTCCTCCATCTGCGCGAGATCGTCGTAGACCTTGCCGAACCGGGCCCTTGCGATCCGGCTGAACACGTGGCGCATGAAGAAGCCGTCGCCAGGATCGTATTTCGGTGGGTTGGGGCGGCCGGGCGATGGCACGGTGGAGACCGGCGCGGCGCTCACCGCGACGACACGCCGGACGTTGGTGGCTTGCATCGCCGCGACGACGGCGCGCGTGCCCTGCGAGGCGATGCCTGCGTCGGCGTTCGAGTGTGGGCCAAGACCGGACAGCACGGCGTCCGCTCCCCCGACAGCGGTCTCCAGCGCCGTCGGATCAGGCGCGGTCATGTCGGTGGCAATGGTCCGTACTTCCCGGGACAGTTTGGCTGGATTGCGCACCACCGCGGTGACGTCGTGACCCGCGCCAACCGCCTGCTCCAGAAGTTCGTGGCCGACCCCTCCGGTCGCTGCGATGATCGTGAGCCTCATGTCCCCCTCCATGCGGCCAGCGAGTCCTGTCCGTCTCCTTGGACCTCGGTTCTGTTCGTGGTGCCGGTAAGCGCAGGCGGCGCACGTCGAGTGCTGCCAGAGCCGTGACCGGCAACGTCCGCCCTGTTGCCCTCCGGCAGTCGCGGTCTCTCAGGAGCGGCCCATAGTGGCCGAGGGAACAGGCAGAGGGCCTTTGACCTTGGAGGCCGGCATGGACCTGCGGATCGTCAATCCGGATCCCAAGTACTCCACGGCCACGCTCATCCCGCCCACCACCCTGGGCTATCTGCACCTGGCGGCAGAAGTGCGTCCCCCGCCACGTCCGGGGCCGGTCATCGGCACCCCACGCCAGAAGGCCGAGCTCATCGGCGGGCTGAAGGTGCTCGCCCGGCAGCTGGAACAGGCCGAGGCGGTCGAGAAGGTCACGGTGTACTCGGCCACCGTCATGGCTCCCCCCACCGGCTACGTCAGGCAGCACAAGGACCGGGTGCGACCGGCCCGATTTGACGTCGTGGTGCTGGTGGAGACGACCTCCCCCGAGGCCACCCGACAGGTGCAGGCGAGCCCGGCCTATCAGGCGCTGTATGACCTGCTGCGCGACCAGGCGCGACGGTTGCACGTGGTCGCCGCCCGCAACGCCAAACGGGTCGGTGACGTCGACAAGACCAGACCGGGGACGTTCTTGTTCAACTACTTCGTCGGGGACGACCCGCAGGTGGTGGTGGCCCTGTGGGACTACCTGGCCGGCTGGTACCAGACAGAGATCGGCATGGACAACTCCACCTTGCTGGCTCCGCTGGAGGATCAGGCGTCCGACTACGTGGTCATCAACCACGCGCGCTTGGGCGGCAGCTTGCTCGGCTTCGCCGCGCGGCAGTTCTCCAAGAAGAGCTTCCGCAACTACGTGGTGGCCAACCTGGACGCCCACAACGTGGGGGCGATGCTGATCCTGTACCGCCTTGCCTGACCCCTGGGCGGCGCGGGACGAGCAGCGGGCAACAGGGCAAACGCTGCCTGCCATGGCAGTGGAGCCGCTCGGAGGTCAGGTGGGGCTTTGGGGGTGGTCGGCGGCGAGCAACGACGCACGCAGGACACCGTCAACCTGGTGGAGTGGGTGATCGGCGACGCTGACGAGCGGATGACCGGACACAGGCTGGTCAATTAACGGCAGCTCCTCCCTCGGCTGGGCTTCGCCGCCGAGTCGTTGGGCCTGTACGACGTCGCGCTCACCCTGGTGGCCGATCGACAGCTTTGGGGCTATAGCTCACCTTCGGTCCAACCCATCATGGCCCGCCCAAGTAACGCAAAGCCCAGGAAGTCCTACTAGACGGTTAACTCGGATAGGTCTAGGCTTCTAGAGTTATTCAGGTTGCCTCGCTTGCGGGTCCACGTAGGGGTTGCTGGCGCGAGGCGACTGCCAACTATCTTCCTGGACTACCTCCAATTCGAGCTCATCGCTCACGTCGGCATCGGCATGCCCGGAGGTCCACGCCCGATACGTGCGTCCAGCCCTCGATGAACGACCGAGGAGGAAAGATGGGGGGCACCTGGGGTCCACTCACCAATCAGCCCTCGTTCAATGCCAGCACGGCCCTGCTATTGACGGACGGTACCGTCATGTGTCAGGACTCCGGCACCGCGAACTGGTGGAAGCTCACGCCGGACCAGTTCGGCAACTATGTCAACGGGACCTGGTCCTCGCTGGCAACGGGTCCCAACTCCCCGCTCTACTACGCCTCCGGCGTCCTTCGTGACGGTCGGGTATTCGTAGCCGGGGGTGAATACAACAACGGCGCCCAGGTTGAGCTGCTGGCCGCCGAGGTCTATGACCCCGTCGCCAACACCTGGACGTCCATCGGCACTCCGGCGGGATGGACCGCGATCGGTGACGCCGCCTCATGTGTTCTCCCAGACGGCAGGGTGATGCTCGGCTACCTCTTCGCCTCGAACACGGCGATCTACGACCCGGTAGCGAACAACTGGACCGCGGCGGCGAACAAGCTGAACGCGAGCAGCAGCGAAGAGACCTGGACGCTTCTTCCCGACCAGACCGTCTTGACCGTGAACTGTCCGGGCCACCCGCAGACGCAGAAGTATGTGATCCCCGCGGACACGTGGGTGAGTAGCGGCCCCACGCCCAACGACCTGGTGGAAGCGGCATCCATCGAGATTGGGCCGGCGGTCCTCCTCGCCGACGGGCGGGTGTTCGCCGTTGGCGCCACCAATCACACTGCGCTCTACACCATGCCGCCCGTGGCGAACCAGGCCGGAACCTGGGCCGACGGGCCATCCTTCCCGGCGCAGGCCCCGAATCAGACGCTCGGCGCGAAGGATGCGCCGGCTTGCCTGCTCCCGAACGGGAAGGTGCTCTGCGTGGCAGGGCCCGTCGATGGAGTCTCTGGTGACTATCTCAGTCCGACCTACTTCTTTGAGTTCGACCCGGTCGCGGGCACGCTGACCGCCGTGACGCGGCCCGCGAACAGCGGTGGCCCGCCCTTCGTGGGACGAATGCTCCTGCTGCCCACTGGCCAGGTGCTGTTCGCCAATGGGTCGCAGTACGTCGCGGTTTACACCCCGGATGGCGGTATCGACCCGTCCTGGGCTCCGCAGATCACAACCTGCCCCACGGCCTTGCGGCCGGGCTGGACATACACGCTGCAGGGGCGCCAGCTGAACGGATTGTCCCAGGCCGTCAGCTACGGCGACGACGCGATGGCGGCCACGAACTATCCCCTCGTCCGCCTCGTCAGTGCCAGTCACACGTTCTACTGCCGAACGCGCAACCACTCGACGATGGGAGTGGCGACTGGGACGGTCATCCAGTCGACAAAGTTCACGGTCCCGAATGGAGTCCCGACGGGTAGCTATCAGCTCTGTGTGATCGCGAACGGCATCTGCTCGAGCTGCCGAACGGTGAATGTGAGCACCAAGATCATCAAGGAACTGAAGTGGGAGAAGGAGCTCCTGAAGAACGAGAACAAGGAGCTCCTCAAGAACGAGACCAAGGAGAACATCAAGATCGAGAAGGAGAATCTGAAGCTCGAGCACGAAACCGTGAAAGATATCCTGGAGAACAAGACGAAGGACGCCGAGGTGCTCGGTCAGCAAGGTGATTTGGACTGGTCGCAAGTTATCAAGACGCTGGTTGAGCGCAGCGACGCGATCGAGGAGGCGGTCGCCCAGGAGCGCGCCTTCATCCGTCCCCAGGAGCGCCCCGCCGTCGGTGAGGCTGCCCTGGAGGAGGCACCGCCGGCCGAAGGTCCAGCCGAGGGGGTGGAGGCGGCGGCCGCAGCCCTCGAGATCCAGTATCCGGTCGAGGTGCTCGAGTATGCCACCAGCCATGACCTGCCTCCTGTCCGGCACCGTGAAGGCGAGGACGCGCCGAAGCGGCCTCGGTCCTCGAGCGGTGGGTCGGCTCGGGGCTCATCCAGATCGGTAGGGGGATCGGGCGGTGCGGCCCGCCGACGCCGGGGAGGCCGCTAGCGGGTGCGGCGCCGCGTGCTGCTCGTCATAGCCAGCCGCTACGACCCCGGCGCGGCATCGCTGGCGTCCCGTTGGGCATCGGTCGGGGCGACCCTGCTGACCTGCGAGGATCTTTCGTCGCCTGGATGGTGTTTCAGCCCGGCGGAGGCCGGACGGGGCACGCTCGTTGCGTCCGGCGAGGTGATCCCCGTGCGCGCGGTCCAAGGCGTCCTCAGCCGCCGTCCGTGCATCCTTCCCGACGAGTTGCCATGGGTGACGCCGGAGGACCGGCAGTTTGTGGCCGCCGAGATGACGGCCTTCATGCTCGCCTGGCTGGCCACGCTGCCCTGCCCGGTGGTCAATCGGCCGACGCCGTCGTGCCTGAACGGGCCGCAATGGCGCGCCGAGCATTGGGCGTCGGCTGCGGTCCGCCTGGGCATCCCGACACGCCACGTGCGGCGCCAGGTGGGTCGATTCGAGGTGTCCCAGGATATGCGAGGCAACGCCGGATTTTGGCGGGAGGCCGACATGGAGGAGATCGAGGATCCGACGGAGCTGATAGTGGTCGGTTCGCGGGTTCTCGGTGCGGCCCGTCCGCGGCTTCGCGCGCAGGCGCTCCGGCTCGCTCACGCTGCCGGGTTACGCTTCCTGTCGGTTTGGTTTGACGGTAAGGAGGACGGTGCCTCGTTCTGCGGGGCCTCTTCTTGGCCAGATCTCGGCCGAGAAGACGTTGCAGAGGCCCTGCTCGACTTGTTCGGCCTCCGGGCGGCAGCCAAGGTGGCGGCTCGGGCGCCATGATCCTGCTCTGGGGAATCCCAGGAGACGAGCCCATGGCGCTCGTGCTGGCGGCCTTGCGGCGGCGTGGCGCGGCGTGCTGGTTCCTCGACCAGCACGCCGCCCTGTCGACCTCCATCGAGCTTGAGGTCGGGGATGCCGTGGAGGGCACAGTGCGGATCGGGGCCCGGGCGCTCATGCTCAAGACGGTGACCGCCGCCTTCATTCGGCCCTACGACGGCCGCAGGATTCCCGCTGTCCAGCGCGCTGGGGACGCCGCAGGCTGCCACGCGACAGCGCTCGACGATGCAATGGCGACATGGGCCGACCTCGCCCCTGCGTTGGTGGTGAACCGGCCGGCCGCCATGGCGCCCAACGGCTCCAAGCCATACCAGGCCGAGTTGATCCGTGCGGCTGGGATGGAAGTGCCAGACACACTGGTGACCACCGACCAGCGCGCGGCGCGCGCATTCGTCGCGCGCCACGGGCGAGTGGTTTACAAGGCGGTGAGTGGGGTCCGCAGTGTGGTCTCGCGCCTCGGCCCGGAGCATCGCGAGCGCCTCGGCGACCTGGCGACGTGCCCTACGCAGTTCCAGGCGTTCGTGCCGGGCATCGACGTCCGCGCCCACGTGGTCGGCGGGCGGGTGTTCGCTTGTCGGATTGATGCGGACGAGGACGACTACCGGTATCCCCGTCACGGCGACGTGCGGATCTCAAGGCTCGATCCTGGCGACGACGTCGCCGAGCGATGGGTGCGCCTCACCGCGGGGATGGGCCTGCACGTGGCGGGTATCGACCTCCGCTTGCGCCCGGACGGCGCCTGGGTCTGCTTTGAGGTCAATCCCTCTCCAGCCTTCTCCTTCTATCAGGAGGCTACGGAGGATCCGATCGACGAGGCAGTGGCTGAACTACTCGTTCACGCTGCCTGAACCGGCCTCCAACCGAGGCTCCCGATTGGGCGTCCCGGGGGCTTGGAGTGGAAGCCAACACCACCCCCAACCCGCCGGTATCCTCTCATGCGTGATCAGCGTCTTGGCTGCTCAGCACACCGCTTCGGGCGGGCTGCGTGGTCCTGCCGGAGAACGGGGTGATGGAGATCGGACCGGGGAACGTGCGGGAGCGGTTGCGGCGTGCGCTTCCCGGGGCGATGAGGGCGCGGGACGCGGTCGCTGTGGCGGCCCTGCGGGCCGGGCTGGCGGCGATCGACAACGCGGAGGCGGTGGAGGCGGCGGGGCATGCGCCGCCGGTCGCCTCCCATCCGGAGCTCGCGGGCACGCTGGCCGGCCTTGGCGCCGGGGAGGTCGAGCGGCGGGTCCTGACGGATGCGCAGATGGAGGCGGTCGTGCGCGCCGAGATCACGGAGCTGCGGACGGCGGCCGAGGGCTACCGGCGCAGGGGCCAGGCCGACCAGGCCGAACGGTTGCTGGCGCAGGCGGAGGTGCTCGGCGCCCACCTCGACGGCGCGGCGCGCGGCGACGGCGCGCCCCTCGCGTCCTGGCCCCATGTCCATGTCCTAGCGGAGGATCTCAACCAGCAGCACCCAGGCGTCGAGGACGGCCACCAGCAGGGCGAAGACGATGCCGGGGACGAGCCAGTAGAGGCCGCCGCCGGCTCGCGGGATCAGCGACGCGCCGGCGACCAGGAACGGCAGGCTTGCGGCCTGGGACAGGACGACGGACAGGTAGCGGGCGTAGGTCGGTTGCCCATCGTCGCCACCGCGAAGCCTCCTGAGCTTGATGACCGCCAGGATGGTCCAGGAGGCGAGCCCCACGGCGAGCAGCTCGGCGGCGAGCACGCCGCGGGGCTGGCCGGGGACGAGCCCGAAGATGGCGACGAACAGCACGCTGATGAGCATGGTGATCGCGCCGATGGCGCGGCTGGGCAGACCGAGCGCCAGGATCCGGTCGAGGTTGATCGACACGGCCACGAACAGCAGCCCGGCGAGCGCGGCCGAGGCGCCGGCGACCGCGACGAAGAGGTTCTGCCAATCGCCGGTCGTGTAGGCGTCCACCGCGGCCCCCCCCGCGTCGTCGTCGGTTCGGGGAAGGCTACCGGCTTGCTCGGCTCGGCGGCCGGTCCTGTGGGGACCGATCGGTAGACTGCCGGCCACGAGGAAGGCCGACGAGAGGATTCGCCGCATGACCGACGCGCCGGGCACGCCGCCGACGGTGAACTTCATCAACCCGGGGACGATGCACCGCCCGATGGGCTACAGCCACGTGGCCGAGGTGCCGCCGGGCCGGCTGGTCTACATCTCGGGCCAGGTGGCGCTCGACCCCGCCGGTGAGCTGGTCGGTCCGCAAGACCTCCGCGCGCAGGCGCGGCAGGTGTTCGAGAACCTGCGGGCCGCGCTCGCCGCGGTCGGCGCCGGCTTCGACCAGGTCGTCAAGCTGAACTACTACCTGGTGGACGCCTCCCAGCTGCCGGTCGTCCGCGAGGTCCGCGACCAGTACCTGGACCCGCGGCGGCTGCCGGCCAGCACCGCGGTGGAGGTCCGGCGCCTGTTCCGCGAGGACGTCCTGATCGAGGTCGAGGCAGTGGCCGCGCTCCCGGCGGTGTGACTCCGGGCGGGAGGGCGACGGTGAGCCATCCGAGGATGTACGGCGACGACGACCCGTTCCTCGCGGAGCTCCGCGAGGTGTGCCTGGCGCTGCCGGAGTCCAGCGAGGTCGAGGCCTGGGGCCGGCCCACCTTTCGCGCCGGGAAGCGCCTGTTCGCGGTCTTCTCGGGCACGGACGACCACCCCTTCGGCGTGATCTTCAAGCCGGAGATGGCCGAGCGCCCGGCGCTGCTGGAGGACGCGCGCTTCTACGTGCCGCCGTACTTCGGGCCGAGCGGCTGGCTGGCGCTCGACTTCACCAGGGCGCCGGTGGACTGGGACGAGGTCGGCGAGCTGATGGAGAGCTCCTACCGGCAGGTCGCCCTGAAGCGCATGCTCAAGGCGCTGGACGAGCGCGTCTGACCGGCTACGAACGGGAGCGCGCGAGCCGCAGGTAGGCGGCGCCGGCGAGGACCGCGAAGGCCGCCGCCCCGAGGGCGTCGGGCCGCAGCAGGGCCGCCGCGCGGCCGGCCGAGTCGGTGTCGCCGAGCGCCCGGATGATCGCCAGCGGCGGCGGGAGCAGGTGGCCGACGAAGCGCCAGAGCCCCTGGTGCACCCCGCGGAGGTCGTCGGCCGGGATGGTCAGCAGCAGGCAGAGCAGCACGCCGCCGAGCGCGTAGCCCTCGCGCCGGACGATCGGGTTGCTGAACAGGGCGCCGATGAGCACGGCCGGCACGGCGCTGGTCAGGTGGGCGAGCGTGCCGACGAGCAGCTGGGCGGCGGTCGGCTGGTGGGTGAACTCGTGCAGCAGCTCCGGGACCAGCAGCGCCAGCGCGGTGAGCACGACCACGGCCAGCCCGACGCTGGCGAGCTTGGCGAGGTGGACGCGGCGCAGCCCACCGGCGTGGACGGCGCTGACCTGCCGCTGGGTCTCGTCCTCGGAGCCGAGCAGCACCAGGCTGGTCCAGGCGGCGACGGGGTAGAGGACCGCCGTGGTGATGGCGTAGCTCGACAGCACCGGCACCGGCCGGAAGGAGTACAGCACGCCGAGCGCCACCAGGAAGGTCACCAGCGGCGGCATGAACCGGTGCGACCGCAGGAAGTCGGCGAGGTCCCAACGGACCAGCGCGATCAGGGCGCTTCACCGCCCGCGGCGAGCCCCGGGGAGCGCGACCGCTCCGGCTCCGGGGCGGCGTCGAGCGGCTCGACCCGGCGCACCGACAGGCCCAGCCCGAGCGCGCGCAGCAGCAGCGCGTCGCTGTCGTCCCCGGCCACGCGGGCGCGCAACACCGGCCCGTCCTCCTCGACCGCCAGCACGCCCTCCCCGTCCCGCACGGAGTCCAGCGCGGCCTGGCGGTCGCCGGTGAGCTCGATCAGCACCGGCGGCGCAACTGGCCAGGCCTCCGGCCGCGTGCCGGGCACGACCGGAGCGTCGTCGACCAGGCGGCCGGCCTCGAGACGGCAGATGCGGTCGGCGACCGCGCCGATCGCGACCTCGTGGTGGTCGCTCAGCACCACGCAGCCGCCGGCCTCGCGCACCTCGGCGAGGACCCCGGCGAGCTGGCGCTGGGCGCGGGCGTCGAGGCCCGTCCACGGCTCGTCCAGCACCAGCAGCTCCGGCGGGCTGAGCAGCGCCTGCGCCAGCACCACCTTCTGCACCGTCCCCTTGGACAGCTCGGCCATGCGCGTGCCGAGGAAGGGCTCGAAGCCGAGCCGGCCGGCCAGCTCAGCGATCCGGCCGGCGGCCCGCGGCCCCGGCAGGCCCCGCACGCGTCCCATGTGGCCGAGGTACTCGGCGGGAGTGAAGCGCACGCCGCCAGGGAACCGCTCGGGCACGTAGCCGATCGCCCGTGGGCGCCCACGCACGGCGCCGCGTGACGGGGCCGCGGTGCCGGCCAGGATGCGCAGCAGGGTGGTCTTGCCGGATCCGTTGGCGCCGGCCACGGCGGTCACGGCGCCGGGCTCGAAGCCCACGCTGACCTCGCGCAGGGCGAGCTGGCGACGCCCGTACCACTTGCTGACCCGCTCCAACGCGACCGTGGCATCCATCGCCCCGATTGTCCCGCATCCCCGGCCGGAAGGTTCTCCACCCGGCGCGGGCGGGTGAGAGGCGGAGGGGTCCTCGCCCGGTGCGGGCGGGGATCAGCGCCCCGCCAGGCGCTCGACCACCGGAGCGGCCAGCTCCACGTCCTCGCTGGAGACGACGTAGTACGACAGGCCGAGCCGCTCGCGGTGCGCCTGGAGCCGGTCGACCACCCGCTCGACCGGACCGGCCAGCACCGACGGCATCTCGAGCACCCGCTCCGTCGCCTCGGCGCCCCAGCCGCGCTCGACCGCTTGGCGCTCCGCCGCCGCGCGGGCGTCGGCGCCGGGCGCGACCGAGACGATCATGCCGAGCTCCAGCTCCTCGAAGCGCTCGCCGGCGGCCTCGCGGACCCAGCCGACCTTGCGCTCGACCGTCTCCGGCGAGCGCTCCGCCAGGTCGTCGGAGATGGTGCCGCTGGGCAGCGCCTTCGGCAGGATGTTGACGATGTCGGCCTCGCGGCCGGCGATGCCGAGCATGCGTCGGCTGCCGGCGCCGAGCAGGATCGGCGGGTGCGGGCGCTGCGCGGGCCGGGGGAAGGTGCGCAGGCCGCCGATCGAGTAGTGCTTGCCGTCGAAGCTGACCTCCTCGCCGCCCAGCAGGCGCTTCAGCAGCTGGACGGACTCCTCCAGGCGGTCGACGCGCACCCCGGCCGGGTCGAACGGCAGGCCGGCGCGGTCGTACTCGTCGCGCAGCCAGCCGGCGCCGAGCCCCAGCTCGAAGCGCCCGCCGGAGAGCGCGTCCAGCGACGCGGCCTCCTTGGCCAGCAGCACCGGATGCCGGTAGTCGTTGTCGAGCACCAGCGTGCCGACGCGCAGGGACGTGGTCGCCGCGGCCGCGGCCATGAGCCCAACCATCGGGGCGAACTGCTCGCCGAACGGCTCCGTGACGAAGTGGTCGCGCAGCAGCAGGGTGCTGAACCCCAGCGCCTCCACGCGGCGGGCCTGTGAGGCGAGCTGCTCGCTCGTGCCGATGTCCTCGCCGATCACGCCGAACCGGAACCGCCGCTCTCCCATGTCTCCTCCCGCCTCGGCGCTGGATGCCAGGCCATTGTGGCCGGGCGTCCGGGCGCCCGCCGGCGGATTTCGGACGGGACGTTCAGCGGCGGCGCCTGGGCGCGAAGACCGAGTCGAGCACCAGCGCCGCGCCGATCCCCGTCAGCCAGAAGTCCTTGGCCAGCGGAATGCCCTGCTGCGTCGGCGCCAGGCTGCTCTCCCTGCGGGCGCCAGGGGTCCTCAGGTACAGGCGGTTCAGGCTGCCGGAGAACGCCAGCAGCCCAAGTCCCGCGAGGAACGACGGCACGACCGGGACGGCCACCAGCGCCGCTCCGAGCGCGATCTCGGCGGTCGACAGCAGCTTCGCGAACTGCTCAGGGTCCATGTCCTCGAACTGGGGGAAGGCCATGGCCGCGCGCTTGTGGAGCATGGCCGCGCGCTCGGCGTCGACCTCCTTCTGCTTGGTCAGCCCCGAGTTCAGGATGAACAGTCCGCTCGCCAGCCGGACAGGCAGATGCCAGGCCCTGGTCGCCATGGTCGTCGGTCTCCTCAACGTCGTCGTCCCGCAACACTGATACACGGCGTACCACCGCTACGCCCCTTCCAAAGCTCCGCGGCGGGGGCTGCCACGGCCTGCCGGCTTGACAGTGCGCGCCCGGGTGGACCACCCTCGGGCGCATGAGCGAGTCCAAGCGCCTGGAGGCTCCCCCGCCCCCGACTCCCGAGGAGCTCGCGGAATGGCGGGCGCTCATCGCCCGGTTCGAGGAAGGCGACGAGTCAGACCTGGTCCCTTGGGAAGAGATCGCCGCAGAGCTTGGCCTATAGGGTCGTTGCGCAGCAGGCGGTCCGGGATCAGCTTCACGACGCTCCCCCTGAGCTGCAGGGCTACATCGCCGGTGTGGTCGCGGTCCTGCGCGTCGATCCCGTGGCGGTCTCGGCCGCGTTCGAGACGCGGTACGACGACGACGTGCGCACCGCCCTGTTCGCCCGCGGGCGGGGCTTCCTCAACTACTGGGTGATCGAGCGCCGGCGGGCCGTGATCCTGCTGAACGTGACCTGGGCCGCCTGGGCCTGAACGGCGGCGGTCACTGGGTCGCGCGGGCGGCGAGCTCACGCACGCGGGCGAGCAGTCCGGCGTTGCCGAAGACCTCGAGCCGTTCGGCCGGCAGCCGCCCCCAGAGGAACAGCAGCAGGTCGGACGCGCCGCCCCGCGCGGCGCAGTCGCCCTTGGCGTGGCCCGGCCGCACCCGGACGCGCTCGGGCTCCATGGTCAGCAGCCACTCGCCCTCGGTGTCGGTGCAGTGGAGGTGGATGGTCTCGCCGTTGCCGGCGGCCGCGTCGCGCAGGCGGGCGAGCATGACGTCCAGCACCTCGGCGACCCCGTCGCTGGCGAGCGCCGGCGGCGCCACCGGGGCGATGCGGTCGTGGGCGGCCTGCGCGTCGACGCGGTGCACGGCCGCCTCGTGGGCCATCCGCCGGCGCCAGAAGCCGACTGTCTGGTCCGGCTGGTGGAAGGTCCACACCGGGGTGGACGGGTCGGCGCGCTCCAGCGTGTCGGCGAGGTCGGCGGCGCCCTCCTCGAACCAGCCAATCAGCCGGTCCGGGGAGGGCGCCGCCGGGAAGTCCGTCGCCTGCGGTGGGCGCCGCAGGCCCTCGCGGACGACGGTGGCCTTGTGCCGCTGCACCGTGCCGGTGTGCAGCACGAGGTCGGCGACCGACCAGCCGGGGCAGGCCGGCACGGGCGCGTCGAGGCCCAGCCGCGCCGTCGCCGCCAGCGCGGCGCTGTCGGCCCGCAGCGCGCCGAGGTAGTCGAGGTCGTCCATCGGCAAGAGTCTTTCATGGGCTGTGGACAGTCGTGGGGTGCCTCCGGCGGTGGTCGGGTAGGGTGTCCCGGTCCTACGCCATCCAGACCAAGGAGCCGAACGTGCCAGAGACCTACGCGACGCTGGTGACCTCCGAGGGCGACATCCGCGTCCAGCTCTATCCCGACACCGCACCCAAGACGGTGGAGAACTTCATCGGCCTCGCCACCGGGTCCACCTCCTGGGCCGATCCCGCCACCGGCGAGCGCCAGTCGCGGCCGCTGTACGAGGGCACCATCTTCCACCGGGTGATCCCCCAGTTCATGATCCAGGGCGGCGACCCGCTGGGCACCGGCAGGGGCGGTCCCGGCTACACCTTCGAGGACGAGCTCGACGGGCCCCACCGCTTCGACGGCCCCGGACGCCTGGCGATGGCCAACGCCGGCCCCAACACCAACGGCAGCCAGTTCTTCATCACCCAGGTGCCGACACCGTGGCTGGACGGCAAGCACACCATCTTCGGCCAGGTCGTCTCCGGTCAGGACGTGGTGGACGCGATCGCCTCCGCCGACAGCAACCCGCAGGACCGCCCCATCGAGGACGTGGTGCTCCAGCGCGTGGTGATCGAGCAGGGTTGAGGCCGGCGGCCGGGGCGCCCGACACGCCGGAGTCGTCCCGGGGCAATCGGTTGACGGAATCAGGCGGACGGTGCGACCTTCGCATCGGGCCGGTTGCGGTGCGGCGAGGTTCGCTCGACCAGTGGCGGCGGCCCTGAAGGAGAGGTGGCGTGCCGAGCGTGCTCCGGAGCTGGAAAGGCCTGGCACTGCTGGCCTTGGTGCTGGTCGTCGTGGCCCTCTGGATCCTCGGCAAGGGCGACATCGTCGTGGCCGTGGTGATCGGCGCGCTGGTGCTGCTCAGCGGGCGGACCATGTTCCGCTCCTACTCGACCACCAAGGGCCCGACCGGACCGGCGGTCGACGTGCAGGAGCGCGGCACCCTGCTGGTGTTCGCCTGCGAGGTCTGCGGCGAGCAGCTCGTGCTGCTGCGCAGGGGCACCGACGCGCCGCCACGGCACTGCGCCGAGAAGATGGTCCTGCGGCGGGTGCCGACCCCCGACCACGAGCTGAACTGAGCGCGGTTCCGGACCGCCGTGGCCGAGGCCGCCGGGCCGTTGCACGCGGGCCCGGCCCGCCGTGGCCGCCGGATCCGCTAGCCCTCGTCGGCGATGCGCTCGGCGCGCTCGCGCAGGGCGCGGAAGTCCTGCTGGCGGCGGGACTCTGGCAGGAGCTTGTCGGTCGAGGTGAAGCCCCAGCCCTGGTAGCGAACGCCCACCCTCGAGAAGCGGCGGCGCAGCTCGCCGCCGCAGGCCTCGCAGGGCCCCGGCGGATCCGCGCCGAGTGGCTGGAGATGCTCCTCGGGGTTTCCACAGGCCCTGCAAACGTACTCGTAGAGCGGCATGTCGCTGGTCCAGACGTCCGGGACGGATTCCCGTCCAACACTTGTCCCCAGAGTTATCCACAACTGGGGATGAATGACAGAGATGTAGTTCCGCAGGTCACGTGATTTGGCCGTTCAGGTCCAGCGCGTTGCGAGGATGAGGCCGAAGATAAGGGGAACGAACCCAATCGCCAGGTTGAAGTTGTTCAGGTTGTCGAGCACCGGCGGAAGGATCTGCATGTAGAAGAGCAGGATGTAGACGATCCCCACGACGAGGCTGACGACGATGGTGGGTCCGACCCACGGCGCGGAGCGCTTCGGCTTGGGGCGGGGTGGCGGAACGTACCGGCGACGCTTGGAGCGGGATTTCGGCATGACGGTGGGCCCTTTCCACAGAGATATCCACAGTACCGAGGTTGTCCACAGGCGTTGGCGCGCCCTGTGGCGCGACCTGCCCGTCACGACCTCCGATCGTAGCGTGCGCGGTGGTCGAGTGGGCATGCCCCGTTTGCCGAATGGGTCCCGCGCGGCCGTCCCGGTCGTGCTGGTCGCGCTGAGCCTGGCCCTGGCCGCCTGCGGCGGTGGCGGCGGTGGCGGCCGGTCGGCCAGCGCCTCGAGTCCGGCGATCGGCAGCACGCCGCTGGTGGAGCGCACCCCCAGGAACTTCCAGTCCGACCTGGACGCCTACAAGGGCAAGGTGGTCGTGCTCAACTTCTGGGCGAGCTGGTGCGGGCCGTGCAAGGCCGAGATGCCGGCGCTCCAGCAGGTGAGCAAGGAGTACGCCGGAAAACCAGTCACCTTCATCGGGGTAGACTCATCCGATGTCCGCGACAGCGCGAGCAAGCTGCTCGCCGATTTGAAGGTTACCTACCCGACGGTGTACGACAAGGCGGGCATCAACGGTGGCATCGCGACTGCCTGGTCGGTCGCGTCGCTCCCGCAGACCTGGTTCATCGCCAAAGACGGCAGCCGTTCTGGCCGCATCCCCCGACCCCTGAGCGCGGCCGAGCTCCGTAACAGGATCGACCAGCTCCTGACCGCATCGGCGTGATATGAGCACACGAGCAGTCCGCCGAGTCCATCCGGACTACGCCGGCCGGGCGGCCGCGCCCGGCCGCGTCGCCACGCGCGCACCGCGGAGCACGTCAGCGGGCCTCCAGGCGGCCCCGCGTAGCATGACCCGTCGGACGACAGCGCGCGGCGGGTCGGAGGTGACCGTGCGGAGACTCCTCCGTGCCGCCGGCTGGACCTTCATCGCGATGGGCTGCTTCGTCCTCTACTTTCTCGTCTACCAGCTGGTCGGCACCGACCTGATCACCAACCGCGAGCAGAGCGACCTCCAGCGCAACCTCGCCAGGGAGTGGGCCGGCCAGGCGCCGGCCGCTCCGGCTAGGCGCGGCGGCGCCAGCGCCCTGCCGGTGCCGCAGGCTCCCCCCATCGGCAAGGCCCTGGGCGTCATCCAGATCCCAAAGATCAACCTCAAGAAGGTGATCGTGCAGGGCGCCAACCCCGAGCAGCTCGCGCTGGGGCCCGGGCACATCCCCTCGACCGTCATGCCCGGCCAGCCGGGCACCTTCGCGGTGTCGGGCCACCGCACCACCCACGGGCGGCCCTTCTACAACCTCAACGAGCTGGCCAAAGGCGATACGATCACGATCGTGACCCGGTACGCGATCTACACCTACAAGGTGACCCACTTCCAGGTCGTGGCGCCCACCGCCGTGGAAGTGCTGAACAACGTGCGCGGGCCCGGCGGCAAGCCGAAACGGCAGATCGTCCTGACGACCTGCAACCCGCGCTTCTCCGCCGCGCAGCGGCTGATCGTGTTCGGTGACCTGGCCACCAGCGTGGCCAATACGGAGGGCGTGGGCGCGTGAGCCGTCGCCCCGACGGCAGGCGTGGGCGGCGAAAGCCGGATCCCGCCGAGGAGACCGCGAGCTGGTTGCTCGAGGTCGAGCGGGCGGGCCAGTCGGGGCAGGACGACGACGAGGAGGACTGGGCGGGCACCCTGCGGGCGACCCGCCGCGAGGCCACCGGCCAGTTCCAGTCGGTCCCGTCGGAGGGTCCCTCCGGTGGGGCGGCGCCGGCCGATCCGCTGATCGCCCCACCGGTCGGACAGCGCTACCAGCAGCCCGGGTCCTGGCAAGCGGCTGAGTCGTCGAGCGGTGGGTCGCCGTCGCACTCCTGGCAGGCGCCCGGGTCCTCCGGCGGCGAGCCGCCGCCGCAGGAGCCGCAGGCCTGGGACACGCAGGCCGGCGCCGAGCCGTGGGCCGGTCGCTGGCCGTTCGAGGAGACCAGCCAGTCGTGGGAGGCGGACGACCGCTCCTACACCTGGCCGTCGCAGGAGCTCCCCGCCAACACCGGCAGCTGGGAGCCCGAGCCCGCCAAGCCGCGGCAGCCGTCCGAGGACCCCTGGGCCACCCCGTACAGCGGCTACCAGAGCTCGTCCGCCTATGGCGGGGCCTACGCGCCCACCGAGCAGCCGGCTGGTGGGGCCGACCAGGGCTACGCCGGCGAGCCCGGGTACCAGAGCGAGCAGGGCTACGGCTCCGAGGCGGGCTACGGCAGCGGGCGGCCGGCCGGCGGCTACGGCGCCGACCAGCCCTACGGCAGCGACCAGGGCTACCGTACCGACCCCGGCTACGGCGGCGGGAGCGGCTATGGCGGCGCCGGGTACGAACGTGACCAGCGCTACGGCGGCGACGGTGGCTACGGGAGCGACCCTGGCTACGGGACCGGCGGCGCGGGCTACCCGAGCGATCCCGGCTATGCCAGCGACCCGGGCCAGGGCTACCAGTCTGGCGGGCACGAGCAGAGCGGCACGTACGGCCAGGCCACCGGCTACGATCAGGGTGGCGGCTACCCGCCGGCGGCCGGCTGGGATCAGCGCGGCGACCAGGAGCCGACGGGCGGCTATCCCCCGCAGGCGAACGGCTACGACTCCGGCGGGTACCCGTCCTCGGCCGGGTACGGGCAGGCCGGCTACGAGGGCGGCTACCCGACCGCGGGCGGCTACGGCTCGGGCACCGGGTACGGCGCCGCGGACCCGCAGACCGGCGGCGAGCGGTTCGCCACCGGCGACCAGTACGGGACGGGCACGGGCGGCTACGGCCGCACGGACCCCGGCGGCAGCGACCCTGGCCTGCGGGCTCCCGGCCCCCCCGATCAGGGACAACCCGACGCGACGCCGCCTCCCCGCCACGATCCCTTCGCCGCCTACGGCCTCCAGAACGCCAGGCGAACGGGGACCCCGGGCGGGGGCCCCCAGTCGCCGCCCGGCTCCGGCCCCCGGACCGGCCCCATCGGCACCGGCGCCTCCGGCGGCCCGCGGTCCGGCCCGATTGGCACTGGCCCCATCGGCACCGGCTCGTCCGGCGGCCCGCGGAGCGGCCCCATCGGGGCCGGCTCGTCCGGGGGTCCCCGGTCGGGCCCGATCAGCGGCCCGATCGGCGCGGGGGCGTCGGCCGGTTCGGTCTGGCCGGCGCCGGACTCGACCTGGCCGCCGGGCGGCGGCGGGTC
>DASVXQ010000116.1:0-4158 GCA_036392615.1 Actinomycetes bacterium
ACGCGTACCGCAGCATGTGCTTGAGGTTTCGCCGCAGCATCGTGGCCGAATCGGCCGCGGCATAGGAGAGCGTGCTCATCAGGCGATTTCCTTTTCCTTGTCGGGCTGGCCGGTGAGGGCCAGGAAGACGTCGTCGAGGTCAGGGGTGTGGATGGACAGGTCGCTGACCTCGATGGAGGCGCCGTCGAGCTGGTTCAGCACGGCGCGCAGCGACTTGACGCCGCCGTCGCTCGGCACCTGGAGGGTGAGCGCCTCGTCGTCGCGCGACACTTCCTCGCCGAGGATCCGCGCGGCCAGCTCGAGCTCGTCCGGGTGGGCGAACTGGAGGCGGATGTGCCCGCCGGGGATGCGGCGCTTCAGCTGCTCGGCGGTGCCCTCGGCGACCACGCTGCCGTGGTCCAGCAGCGCGATCCGGTCGGCGAGCTCGTCCGCCTCATCGAGGTACTGGGTGGTCAGGAGGATGGTGACCCCGCCGGCCACCAGCTCGCGGATGATCTGCCACATGGTGTGGCGGCTGCGCGGGTCGAGCCCCGTGGTCGGCTCGTCCAGGAAGACGATGCGCGGGTCCCCGACCAGGCCCATGGCCAGGTCGAGCCGCCGGCGCATGCCGCCCGAGTAGGTCGCTGCCGGCTTCCTCGCCGCGTCGGTCAGGTCGAACTGGTCCAGCAGCTCGGCGGCGCGCCGCCGGCCCTCGCGCCGGCCCAGGTGGCGCAGGTCCGCCATCAGGATCAGGTTCTCCTCGCCGGTGAGCAGGTTGTCCACCGCCGACAACTGGCCGGTGACACCGATCGCGGCACGCACCAGGTCCGGCTCGACGGCCACGTCGTGGCCGGCGACGCGCGCCTCGCCGCCGTCGGCGCCGATCAGGGTGGAGAGGATCTGGACCGTGGTGGTCTTGCCGGCGCCGTTGGGGCCGAGCAGCGCGAAGACGGTGCCCTCGGCGACGTCCAGGTCGATGCCGTCGAGCACCACCTGGCCGCCGAACGACTTGCGCAACCCGCTCACCCGGATCGCCGGCTGGGATGGGATGGTGGTGGTCATGCTCCCTCGTCTCGTCGGTGTGGCCCGGTTGGCCACGACCTCGCCGAGCGTGCACGAGACGAGGTTCACCCCGGTTTCACGGCGGTTTCAGGCACGCCGGTAGGCGCGGTCGACGCTGAAACCGGGCGACCTGAGCGCGGTCCAAGAACCTCGACGGGGGCGCCGGCTGGCCCGGCGCCCCCGTCCAGTTCAGTCGTGCTGCCGCCGGTTACGACCGCCGGCAGGGGTTGTTGGGCAGCACCCGCCGGAAATCGTTGGTGCGGCGGATCGGGGTGAACCCCGGCCCCGGGTAGTTGAGGAAGAGCAGCGGCCCGTACTCCGCCGTGGAGGTCCCTCCGAAGCTCCGCTCCGTCCCCGGGATGTGCGTCCCGCCCAGCTGCCAGAGGCAACCGACGGAATGGCTGTCGCGGGTCGTGAAGATCGGGTAGAAGTTCGCCCCCGGCGGCGGGTTCACGCAGTTGGCTCCGGTGTTCCGGTCGCAGTTGCCGCCGAAGTCGGCCGCCTCGATGCGCGGCAGGTCCGCCTCGAACGCCATCCGGCTGTAGTTGCGGCCGCCGTTGAATGTCGGGCTGCTGAACAGCACCGACCTGGGATGCAGCAGGAAGTCCACCACCGGGTTGCGCGACGTGCCCGGCCAGTTGGGCTGGTAGGAGACGCCGTCGAAGTCGTTGTCGGTCCCGGTGCAGCCACCGATCCGGATCCGCAGCGACTCGTCCGGGCCGTGGCACCCGACGTCGTCACCGTCCGGGCCGTCCGGGTCGTTGACGCTCTGCGCGCAGGTGCCGTCAGGGTTGACGACGCTGCAGTACTCGAAGTGGCCGATCTCGTCGGAGAACGCGACGTTGTAGGAGTGCGCCGCCCACGGCACGCGGGTGTGCTCGCTCGAGGTCGAGTACATCGGGTGGAAGGCGTACGGCGTCTGGCTGCAGGTGGCGGCGTTCGGCTCGAAATTGACCTGCGCGAAGCCGTTGGCGACGCTGGCGGTCATCGATCCCGACTGCCGGGTGGTCAGGTCGTTGATGCTGGTCACCAGGCCGGCCGGCGAGTCGTGGATGGAGAGCTCCAGCCGGTCACCGGCGCGCATGAACAGGTCCCTGGCCGGGTCCGGCGTGAAGGCCGCCGTGGTGAGGTCCAGCGGCGCCGGCGGCGCCTGTGGCCGGCCGTCGCGGGTGATGAAGGCGAAATTGGCCGGCTCGATGCCCACCCTGTTCAGGCAGTCGGCGTTGTTGACCACGCCGGCGTTCTGGTTCTGGTTGAGGCTGAAGATCGCCATCGCCGCGCACCACTTGGTGGCGTCGCAGCTGATGCCGTTCTCGAACGACACCCAGCCGGGTGGATAGAACTGCAGTTCGAGGAACGCGGTCCCCGGGTGGCGGCCGATGTAGTCCGGCTTCGTCGGGTCGCCGCCGTCGAAGATGTTGGCGTCGGAGTTGGGGGTGCAGGGCGCGTGGGTGAATTCCGGCGCCGACTGGTTGTCGCACAGGTCCATGCCGAACCAGAACGCGATGCGGTTCTGGAAATTGAAGGTGCCGCCGCGGCCGTCCTGTCTCGGCAGGATCGGGGGGTCCTGCGGCAGGATCAGCCGGTAGTTGGCGTTGTTGCCCGATCCCGGCACGTCCGAATAGAACAGCGCCGAAGGCTCGTCGTGGCCGGTGTAGCGACCCTCGTAGCCGATGGCGTCCGCCGTCTCGGCGCACACCGGGTCGCCCTCGTTGCAGAGCAGCCGCCGCTCGTCCTGATCCGAGGACACCGCCGCCGCCTTGGTGGCGAGGCCGCGCTGGGTGGGGGTGTTGGCTGAGGCCGTGGCCGCCATCGAGACGACCATCACGATCCCGGCCAGGAGTGCAAGGGCTCGTCGCATTCGACCCTCCAGGCGTCCGTCCCTGCCGGAGCTGCCGGTACGGCCCGCCCCGGTTCCGCCGGAGAGGTCTATGGGGAGAACTGCATACCGGTTCCCCCTTCCGGACGCGACTGCCCGCCATTGGTGCCCGCGGCCGATCGCATCAGGAATACCACAGGATGTCCGGTCTGCGGTAGATCCGAGGCCCGCGCGCGAAACGGCAATCGCCCCGGCTTGCTTGTCTCGCGCTTGGCGATGCGAGCCGGGGCGATTGCCGTCGTCGAGTGGCTTCGGAAGGAGAAGCCCGCTACGGGAGCCGCTCGGGTGGCGCCTCCGCCGCCGTCACCGGTTGACTGGGCTGGCTCGCCGGCTCGGCTGGAGCCTGCCGCCTCGCCTGCTGGAGCTTGTCGGCGGCCCGGTTGCTCAACTGACCGAGCTTGGTCGTCGCCTGGCCGCTGGCGCGCTGGACCTCCGGTCGCTGGGTGAGGCCCTTGGCGGTCTTGAGGATCTCCCGGTAACGATCCTCGCCGGCGCGGGCGCCGAGCACGTAGCCCGCGGCGCCGCCGAGGATCGCGCCGAGCGTTCCGAGCTGCATCTTTCCGCGGGAGCGGCGCCGCTTGCCGCCCTTCCCGGCGGTCGGCCGCGCCGCCTGGACGCTGGACCACGCTCGCCGGCCGCCGCGCGCGGCGCTGGTGACCGGCAGCACGGCGGCCCCGGCCAGCAGCCGCCCGACGGTCGAGCCGAGCAGCGCGGCCTGTCCGGCGCCCCTGAGCAGCGACCGCTTCGCGGCGGCCGCGCCGCGCCGCTGTTGGCGGCGGCGCCGGACCCTCTTCGGGATGGTGGCGACCCGGCTGACCACCGCGGTCCCGGCGACCACCTTGGCGGCCTTCTTGGCCGGGCTCTGCTTGCGGGCGCCTGGCCGGGCTCGCCCGGCGAGCTGCCCGATCCCCTGTCCAGCCGCCTGGGCGCCGGTCCACGCACGACGGCCCCCCTGCACGGCACCGGCGACGGGGATCAGGCCCAGGGTGGCCAGCAGCCGCGAGGCCGACCGGCCGAGCGCGGTGGCCCGGTCGGTGACCCTGGCCACCGCCTGGTCGAAGGCCTTGACCCGCTGCCGCTCGCGGCGCCGGCGACGCACGCTCGCCGGCATGCCGGCGAGCCCGCCGGCCGCGGCGCCGATCCGCTTCCGCTGCCAGATCCCCGCGGCGACGGCCAGTGCGGCGCCACCCGCCGCGGCCGCCACCCGTGGGTCGCTGAGCAGCGGCTTCGCCCCGCCC
>DASVXQ010000117.1:0-12761 GCA_036392615.1 Actinomycetes bacterium
CCCGGCTGTATCGCACCAACGACCAGCGCCGCCGAGCCTTCACCCCCTGGTTGCGCTTCTACAATCAGCAGCGACCACACACCGCGCTCGACGGCCTGACCCCGATGGCGGTCCTGGTCAACAACGCTCACGGGAACCACACCTAGGTCGATGGTGCCGGCGAGGTCACGCACGGCCTCGACGGGAATCTTGTTGGAATACTGCTTGGCGGAGATGACCACCTTCATGCCCACAACTGCTTGCTGCAGGAATGCAAAGCAGTCCACGCCGCCATCGCGGGAAGGCGTGGTCTGGTAGGTGTCGAAGCCCATCTTGTTGAACAGGTCCCGGATGAGCGTCTCGAACGCCGACCAGGGGAGGTCCATGATGTTCTGGTGGTCGCTGAGGGTGGACAGGATCTCCTCTTCGTTTAGCACCCGGGCCCGGTCCGGCTCGAACCTCAAGACTGGTTCGACGGGCTCCAGCTCAGCCGGGGCGCGGGAGACATGTGCACGAAGATCCTTCAAGCAGGCTGCTGGGCTGAACTTGGCCGCGCTGAACTCCCGGTCAAGGAACTCCTCGTGGAAGGCGCGCACCGAGATCAGGGTCGGGCGGGTGCGCCGGCCCGTCGCCGGGTTCTCGTCCTCGACGACCCCGTTTAGCACGATGCTCTGGATGTGGCCTGGGGTGTCGGCGGTGAAGATCTCGTACAAGGTGCGGACGGTTAGTTGCGCAAGGACTGACTTGTAGCGCTCCCGCCGGTCGGGGGCTGACCGATTGGTCACCTCTAATTTGTCCCTGGTCTTGTTGTACCGCCAGGTGCCCTGCGTGGGGATGACCTGGTCGATCAGGGGGAACTGGCACTCCAGCAGCAACTGGCGTGGCTTGGACAGGTAGACCACCGCCGCCTTGGGCCTTGGGAATCCATTGGGGAACTGGCTGGCGGCAAGGATCCGCTCTATGCACTCCTGCACCGCCGCCCGCTTGCCGGTGGAGAAGTCCGCCTTGAGCTCGTCCATTCGGGCGCGCTGTTCTGCAACCTTCGCGGCGTCGCGCTCGTACTGCTCTTTGACCGTGGCAAGCTTGCCCTGTCGGGCGGTCTCCCGGGCCTGCCAGTCCGCCTCAGCAGCCATGTACGCATCGCGAGCGCGCTGCCAGCGCGCCTGCAGCCGCTCCTCTTGGCGAGGCAGCAACCGCTCGTACCACCGCAACTGGGCAGCCCGAAAGGCGTCGGGATCGGGCCGGGGCTCAGGCTGGGCGAGCTGGCCGGGCGCGAACCTGGGCAGTGGCGCCTTCATCGCCTCGAAGTCGAGCAGGTTGCCCCGCCGGACTGCCGCGGCGAACAGCCCGTCCAGGGCGGCCAGCCATTGGCGTGGTCCATCGCCGCGAGCAGGTGCACTGGCGCGGCATGGTGGTGGCCGCTGCCGCGCAGGGACTTGCCATCGACCGCGACCGCCTGCCGCCTCGGGCGAGGCGCTGGCGGCGGCCGGGTGGGTGGCAGTAGCTGTTGGCCGGCCAGCCACGCGCCGATGGTCTGGTCCAGCGCATCAGGATCGACGCGGGCCAGCACGCGACGAACCGTCGCCTCGGCAGGTGGCCTGAAGGCACCGGTCAACGGGTCGCGGCGCACGCCGAGCGCGGCCAGCACCTGGCCGGGCGCATCCGCGGCCCACTCGCCGATCGCGGCCAACGACCTCGCGCCCGCCAGTACCGCGCAGGCCGCCACGGCCAGCACCGCGCTCAGCGCATGCCGTCGGCCACGCCGCTGTCGAGGGTCGGCGAGCTGGGCGAGGTGGTCAAGCAGGCTGCGGCACTGGTCGGGGGCCAGCGCGGTGGGCGCGGCCGCATGGGCGGCAGCAGGGATGGGGATGATGCGCAGGCAGGCACGGCGGTCCGGTCTGGTCATGGGCTTCGACACCCACATGATCGCCGGCGGCCGTGCCTGCTCCACATCCATCCCGCCCACTCACCCGACCATCACCAGCCAGACAAGCCCGCACTTCGCCGAGGCCCTGGGTAGCGGAGAAATCACTGGCCGCGTCCCGAATGCTTTTCCCGAGTCCGTGTGAGCGTCGCCGCCTTCCAAAGATGCGACGATAAGCTTTCTGATCAGCAGGGCGTCCGCATCAGCCATCGCTCAGGGACCGCTCTGACGGGCGCAACGCGGGTCGGAGGGATCGGCTGCGTCGCGGCGAGAGATTTTCTCCGGGGCCGTGTCGATCCGCGGGCCACTCGTTCGACGTGAGGGTGCGAGGGCCGAGAGGCGGCCCCGCCGAGGAGGAGAACGCGATGCCGAAGTACCTGCTGATCATGCGGGGCACCGACGAGTCGAACGCGGCCCTGATGGCCAACATCGACGAGATGATGGCCACGACCCGAGTGTTCATCGAGGAGATGGTCAAGGCCGGCGTTCTCCTCGCGGCGGAAGGGCTGGACGATCCGGGCCAGGGCGTCGTGGTCGACTTCAGCGGCGAGGCCCCGGTGGTCACGGACGGGCCGTACGGCGAGACCAAGGAACTGTTCGGGGGCTTCTTCCTGCTCGACGTCGCCTCGAAACAGGAGGCGGTCGAGTGGGCCAAGCGGGTCCCGGCGGCCCCCGGTTCCAAGATCGAGGTCCGGCGGGTGCCCGGGGACGACGAGATGCCGCAGGTCGACGAGTGATCGTAAAGGACTGGGCCGGGCGCGAGTGCAACGGCCAGATCTGATGGGTACGGCCGATGTCGAGGCCGTCTGGCGGATCGAGTCGGCGCGGATCGTCGCCGCGCTGACCCGGTTCACTGGCGATTTCGGGCTGGCCGAGGATGCCGCCCAGGAGGCGGTGGCCGAGGCGCTGGTGTCGTGGCCGCTCGCCTCTCCGGCGAATCCGGCCGGCTGGCTGATGGCCACGGCCCGGCGGCGGGCGATCGACGCGATCCGCCGCCGGACCGCCCTCCAGGACCGATACGCCCTGCTGGCGGCCGACTCGGCGGTCGACGAAGAAATCGATCCCGACAAGATCGATGACGACGTGCTGGCGCTGATGTTCGTCAGCTGCCACCCGGTGCTCTCCCCCGAGGCCCGGGTGGCGCTGACCCTGCGCGTGGTCGGCGGCCTGTCCAGCGAGGAGATCGCCCGCGCGTTCCTGGTACCCGTGCCGACCGTGCAGGCCCGCATCACCCGGGGCAAGAAGACGATCGCGGCGGCCGGGGTGCCGTTCGAGCTGCCGCCGGCCGCCGAGCGCCGGAAGCGGCTGGGCGGCGTGCTCAGCGTCATCTACGTGATCTTCACCGAGGGGTCGACGGCCACGTCGGGCGACCGGCTGCTGCGCCCCGACGTCGCGTACGAGGCGATCCGGCTGGCCCGCACGCTGGCCGCGCTGCAACCGGCCGAGCCCGAGGTGCACGGCCTGCTCGCGTTGTGCGAGCTGACGGCCGCGCGCTTCCCGGCCCGGACCGGCCCGGACGGCTCGCCGATCCTGCTCGAGGACCAGGACCGGCGGCGGTGGGACATCTCGGCGATCCGCCGTGGGCTGGCCGCGCTGGCCAAGGCATCGACTCGCGGCCTCGGCCCCTACGGCCTGCAGGCCGCGATCGCCGCCACCCACGCGTCGGCGCCCTCCGTCGAGGCAACCGACTGGGACCGGATCGTGGTGCTCTACGAGGCACTCGGCCGGGTCGCACCCTCGCCGGTGGTCGAGCTCAACCGGGCCGTCGCCGTGGCCATGGCCTCGGGCCCGGCGCAAGCCCTGGCCATCGTGGACGAGCTGATCGCCTCGGACCGGCTCCCCGGTTCGCATCTGGTCCCGACCGTACGCGGTGAGCTGTTGGCCCGGCTCGGACGGCGACCGGAAGCGCGCGCCCAGCTGGAGCTGGCGGCCCGGCTGTGCGCCAACCAGCGCGAACGCTCAGTGCTGCTGCGCAAGGCGGCCACGCTGAGCTGACTTCTCCAGCTCGGCCAGCCGGGATTCGAGCGCGGCCAGGATGCCGTCGATCGCATCGGCCACGTCGGCCGAATCCCCGAATGCGGACGGCGGGAGCGCGGCGAACCCGGGGAGAAACTCGCCTGCGGTCGGCGCGTAGACCTCGTCCGGGACCACGGCCACCGCAACATCGCCGCCCTGTGCTACTACGCCCTGTGGGTGCCGAAAACCCCGTCCACCTCATGCGACTTGGGCATACTCATGGAGCAGCCCACCGAGTCGATCCCGCCGCACGACCTGTCCGCCGACCGCTGGAGCAGGCGATGCGACGGCTCCCAGCGGTGGCATCTGGCCGAGCGAGCGGTGCGGCCGGTGCTGGTTGTAGTGCACGACATAGTCCGACAGCACCGTCTCCAGATGTCGCCGCCCCACGATCAGCATCCGGTCCAGCAGCTCACGACGAACGGTGCCGACCCATCGTTCGGCGAATGCGTTCGCGCGCGGCGCCCGCACCGGTGTGCGCAGGATCCGGATGCCCTCGGAACCGAAGACCACATCGAAGCTGTCGGTGAACTTCGCATCCCGATCGCGGATGAGGAACCTGAACTGGCCCACGCGGTCCCCAAGGTCCATGAGCAGGTTCCGAGCCTGCTGGGTTACCCATCCTCCCGTCGGGTTTGGCGTCATCCCCAGAATGTGGACCCGGCGGCTGGCGACCTCAAGTACGAACAGCACATACAGGCGCCTAAGTAGCACCGTGTC
Source organism: Actinomycetes bacterium (assembly GCA_036392615.1). Taxonomy (GTDB): domain Bacteria; phylum Actinomycetota; class CALGFH01; order CALGFH01; family CALGFH01; genus DASVXQ01. Next base: position 4,640 of record DASVXQ010000117.1, read on the forward strand.
GACGTGGAAGAAGTCGCACGCCAGGATGCTCTCGGCCTGGGCGGACAGGAACTGCCGCCAGGTCAGACTCGCACGGCGCGGCGCAGGATCGATGCCGGCGCGTTTGAACAGCAGCCACACGGTGCTCGGTGCCACCCGATACCCAAGCTGCACGAGCTCACCGTGGATACGTCGATATCCCCACGTCGGGTTCTCCGCCGCCATCTGCAAGATCAGGCGCCGCAGCTCCTGGGATGTCGACGGTCGACCGGGCGGGCGGTGCGGCTTGATCCAGTGGCGGTTGACAAGGGCCCGATGCCAGCGCAGCAACGTCTCCGGCGTCACGAAGCGATGGCGTCGGCGCTGCCTGGGGAGCAGCCGGGTCAGCGCCGAGAGTACGGCGCGGTCTGGCCAGGAGAGTCGCGGCCGGGCGACCTGTCGGCGCAGCACCGCGACCTCATGCCGTAACACGAGTAGTTCGGCGTTCTTGGACGCCTGCCCGCGGGTCAGCAGCGCGAGCCAGCCGGTGAGCTGACAGAAGATCAAGTAGAGGAGTCTGAACGCCATGACGAGGATCTTCGCGGACCTCCGCCACTGATGCGAGGCCGCAGGTCAACCTCGTGGACTGGGTTTCGGCACCGACAGGGTCGCTTCGCCGCATGCTCGCCGAACTTCGGGTCGGTTCCGCATGGCTGAAGGACCAGATGCATCGGCTAGGCATCCCCTGACCCTCGTCGGCGCTGCCCTGCAGCTGAGCCCCATGACGGTTGTCATCTGCCCAAGGAAGGACCTGTGACGAGAAACTCGACAGCGCTCTGGCACCGGCCAGGGCAGCCTGCCCCGACGGCTCAGAAGCTCCGCGGCCCAGGATGGAGCGGCTCGGCTAGCGCGGCCACTCCTTCTCGTCCTCGTCGGCGTGCTTGATCAGCGGCGCGGTCGTCACCTGCTCGTGCTGGAACAGGTCCGCCGTCCTGACCTTCACCGATTCGGTCCGGCTGCCTGCGGCAAACACCACCGTATCGTGCTGGAACACCTCCGGGTCAACGTACACAGGTGCGCCGCCTAGCAGCGAGCCGAGCGGCGGGAGGGCACCAAGCTCGACGTCCGGAAAGGAGTGTTGCAGCTCCGCTTCGGTAGCCAGCCGGGCATGGCGGTCGTCCACCGCGTCCTGAACGAGATGCATGTCAAGGCGACACGTCGACGGAACGACCACCAGCACATAGCCTCCGGCGATCCGCACCGCGATCGTCTTGATCACCTCGGCGGCATCGATGCCAAGCGCCCTCGCCTCGGCGATCGAGGTGTAGGTCTGCTTGTGTGCGATGGGCTCAAACCTCACGCCTTGGCGCTCGAGGTGCTCCCGCACGCCGGTCGTCACCCTCGCCCCCTCCTCTCGCACTCGCCTTTCGACCCACCCCATGGGGATGATCGGTGTTCCTGTCGCTCCACTATCTACCTGCCGCCGCAGCCAAGCGGATGATTCGGATTTCGAAGACCCGAAGATCCAACGGGTGGGAGAGCCGGTGAAGTCGCCCTCGGCCAGACCGAACGCCCAACGCGGCCGCACACGGATGGTGGCGTTGACAGCCGGGTCCAGCAGCTCGATGGAGTAGTCCGTCTGGTACTTGGCGTTCTCCAGCGCGAGCATCCTGGCGAGCGCCTCGGGGTCGGCGACCACCTCGGCGAGCCGCCCCTCGACGACCACCGGCTCTACAGCGTCGCCGGTGGTGACCACGCAGCGCGGATCGATGGTGAGGTTGCGCGCCTTGCGCGATCGCCGGCTACTCGAGAACCAGAATACCCCAGCGTCCCAGAGGCCCCAGACCGGCATGGCGTGGGGCCGCCCGTCCGGCCAGCTGGTTGCCACCCAGTAGTTGCGCGAGGCGACAGGCCGCTGCTCCGCCCACGACCATGGCAGCAGCCCGCTGCCCTGGGCAGGGCCGACGATGCCATACCCCGGCATGTATGGCCGGCTCGCTCGCGGCGGGTGTGGGTGCCAGATATTCGGTCACCTCATGCGACCCGCGCGTACTCATGATCAGCCACCGAGTCGATCTCGCCGCGTGACCTTCCCGGTTGGCGGGTCGACGGACGGTTCGGCGGGCCCGAGCGGCGGTGCTTGCCCCAACGCGCGGTGCGGGCGGTGGCTGTTGTCATGTTCAACGTACTCGGCCAAGACCGCCAGAAGCTGCCGACATCCGAAGGTCAGCATCCGATCCAGCACCTCCCGTCGAACGGTGCCGACCCACCGCCCACCGCTGCGTTCGCCCGCGCGGCGCCCGCACCGGCGTGATGAGCACTTCGATCGCCTCGGCGGCAACGACCGCGTCGAACGCGGCCGTGAACTTCCAGTCCCGATCGCGGATCAGGAACCGGAACTGCCCGACGCGGTCTTCGAGGCCCATGAGCAGGTTGCGGGCTTGCTGCGCCACCCACTCTCCCAGTGGACGCGCTGTCACACCGAGCACGTAGACCCGGCGGGTGCCGACCTCGATCACGAACAGCACCTACAGCCGCTTGAGGAACACGGTGTCGACGGCGAACAAGTCCACCGCCAGCACACCCTTGGCCTGCGCCCGCAGGAACTGCCGCCATGGGACGGCCGTCCGCTGCGGCGCTGGGTCAACACCAGCTCGTTGGAGGATGGTCCATGCGGTGCTGGCCCCGATCCCGGAGCCGAGTCGGCACAGCTCTCCGTGGATGCGGCGGTAGCCCCAGGTCGGGTTCTCCTGGCCAACCGCAGCACCAGCAGCGCGGATCTCTGGGAAGGTACTCGGACGGCCACGCCGGTGCGGATGGCTTCAGCGGCGTCGGATCAGGTCTCGATGCCAGCGCAGCAGTGTTTCTGGCCGGACAAGCAGCCCGTGCCAGACCGGGCGGGGAAGCAGGCGCGCGAGCCCAGCAACCACCGCCAGGTCGGCCCAGTTGATCGGTGGCCGGGTCACCCGCCGCCGCAGTACCGCGACCTCGTGACGCAGCATCAGCAGCTCGGCGTCCTTGGCGGCCGAGCTTCGTGCCAGCAGCGTAAGCCATCGCAGTACCTGGCAGAACAGTAGATACAGCAGTCGGAAGGTCATGGACCGATCGTCGTGGCCGGACTGCCGCTCCGACGAATCCGCTCGGTGGACTGATCCACGAGTACGGGCACGCAGCACGACCCGACTTCTGACACCCCACAGGCTCAGGGTTGGGTTGCCGCAAGTTCGCCGGAGCCTCGTGGCATGAGCTGGGTTGGCACCAGGACGCGGCGGGGCGGACTGCGATCGCCGTCGAGCCGGGCGAACAGCAGCTCGGCGGCGGTGCGGCCAAGGCTGGCCGGGTCCTGGGCGACCACCGACACGGGCGGGTCGAGCAGGTCGGCGAGCAGGATGTCGTCGAAGCCGACCATGGCGATCCGGTGTTGCAGGCCCAGCCGCTGTAGCGCGCGGATGGCACCGATGGTGATCAGATTCTGGCCGGTGAACAGCGCCGTTGGGCGCTCACTGCTGGACAGCAGCTCCAGGGTGGCCTGCTCGGCGGCTTCGATGCCGTGGACGTCGTGGTCCACCACCCGAGGGTCGAGCTGGATGCCCGCGGCGGCCAGGCCCTCGAGATAGCCGAGATAGCGCTCGGCGGCGGTCCAGATCGAGCGGAGGTCGCCGAGGAAGGCGATGCGGCGATGGCCGTGCGCGGCCAGGTGCTGGACGGCCTGCCGGGCGCCAGCGCGGTTGTCGACGGTCACGGTGTCGGCGTCGCCGGAGGCGACCAGCCGGTCGACGATCACCATCGGGCGGCCAAGCCGCCGCTCGCGGAGCAGCCCGCCATCGCTGTCGCCGACCGGGATGGCGATGAGCCCGTCCACGCGTCGGCCCACCAGCGCCAGCAGCAGCTCACGCTCGCGGTCGGCGTCCTCGTCGCTGCTGCCGGCGAAGACCAGGGTGCCACGCTGCCTGGCGACGTCCTCGACCGCACGGTGCAGCACCGAGGAGAACGGGTTGGCGACATCCTCCAGCAGCAGGCCGATCGCGGCGGTCTTGCGGTCGGCCCGTCGCAGGCTGCTGGCGGTCAGGTTCGGGCGGTAGTCCAGCAGGCGGACGGCGTCGAGCACGCGGGTCACCAGGTCTGGCGCGACGTTGGGCGCCTGGTTCACCACCCGCGAGACCGTCTTGAGGCTGACGCCCGCCAGCGCCGCCACGTCCCGCATGGTTGGAGCCTTGGCCGAAGGCGGGGGCGCCGACTGCTGAGATAACGTTATCTCGAACCTCCTCGTGGACTTGGCCACGGCGTGTTTCTCGTCGTTCATAGCATATCTGGACATTCATGCAAGAGAATGTTATACAGCCGAGACAACGTTATCCCAACTGTCCGGCAGGAGCCGGGTGGAGCTGCCCGGCGTGGACGCGGGCGGGAGGGAGGAAGCAGTGAAGCTGGCTGATCGTTGGACCCCCCGGCGCCGAACCTGGCGCGTGGCGGGAGCGGGTGTGCTGGCGACCCTCGCGTTGCTGGCCGCCGGGTGCAGCGGCCGCAGCTCGTCGTCGGGGTCGTCGAAGGGCACCCAGGTCCAGGTCGGGCTGATCACCAAGACCGAGACCAACCCGTTCTTCGTCAAGATGAAGGAGGGCGCCGAGAAGGAGGCGGCCGCCAAGGGCGCCAAGCTGCTGACCGCGGCGGGGAAGTTCGATGGCGACAATGCCAGCCAGGCGACCGCCATCGAGAACATGGTCGCCGCCGGGGTCAAGGGCATCCTCATCACCCCGAGCGATACCAAGGCGATCGTGCCCTCGATCCAGAAGGCCCGTGACAAGGGCGTCGAGGTGATCGCGCTCGACACCCCGACCGACCCGCAGAGCGCCGTCGACGCACTGTTCGCCACCAACAACTTCCAGGCGGGCGTGCTGATCGGCCAGTATGCCAAGGCCGCGATGGGCGGCAAGACCCCCAGGATCGCCACCTTGGACCTCGCGCCAGGCATTACCGTGGGCGTGCTGCGCCACAATGGCTTCCTGTCCGGATTCGGCGCCGCCACCGTGAACGACACCGCCACCGGCCAGGTGACCGCTTCGCAGGTCGTCTGCAGTCAGGACACCCAGGGCGACCAGGCCAAGGGTCAGACGGCGATGGAGAACTGCCTGCAGAAGGACCCGAGCATCAACCTCGTCTACACCATCAACGAGCCCGCCGCGCTGGGCGCCTACACCGCCCTCAAGGCGGCCGGTAAGCAGAACGACGTGATGATTGTCTCCGTCGACGGCGGCTGCACCGGGGTGAAGGCCATCCAGGACGGCAGGATCGCCGCAACCTCGCAGCAGTACCCGTTGAAGATGGCCAGCAGGGGCGTCGACGCGGTGGTCGACTTCGCTAGCAGCGGCCAGAAGGCGTCCGGCTACACCGACACCGGCGTCACGTTGATTACCGCCAAGCCGCAACCCGCGGTCGAGTCCAAGGACGTTCAGTTCGGGCTCGCCAACTGCTGGGGCTAGCCGATCCGCCGACGGCGGGCGGAGGATATGTCCCCGTCCGCCGTCGGCCCTCCCGGCTCACGCACGTAAGGAACAGTGATGAGCACCCCCGCCACCACGCCCGAGCAGCTCGAGGCCGGCCGTGAGGCCGCGCCCTCGCTGCTCTCACGTGCCTTCGCCCTGTCCACCGTGGGACCGCTGATCGCGCTGTTGCTGGCGATCGCCTTCTTCACCGCTCGGACGGACCGGTTCCTGACCGGCACCAACCTCTCGCTGGTCGTCCAGCAGGTCATGGTCGTCGGCACGCTGGCGATCGGGCAGACGCTGGTGATCCTGACCGCGGGGATCGACCTGTCCAACGGCGCCGTGATGGCATTCGGGTCGATCGTGATGACCAAGCTCGCCGTAGCGAGCGGCATCAATCCGTTCCTGGCGATCGCGATCGGGATCCTGGCCTGCGTCGCCTTCGGCGCCTTCAATGGCACGCTGGTCACCTCGCTGCGGCTGCCGCCGTTCATCGTCACGCTCGGCACCTTCAACGTCGCGTTCGCGCTCACCCACATCTACTCGAACGAGCAGACGATCTCGAACCTGCCCTCGGCGCTGACGTTCCTCGGCACCACTTTCACCATCGGCCAGACCGACATCACCTACGGGTCGGTGCTGATGCTTGCCATGTTCGCACTGGCATGGTTCGTGCTGCGTCAGACCAGCGCCGGCCGCCACGTCTACGCGGTCGGCAACAACCCCGAGGCGGCGCGCCTCACGGGGATCCGCACGCGCCGGCTGCTGCTCGGTGTCTACGTCACCGCCGGCCTGATCTACGGCGTCGCCGCGCTCCTGCTGGTCGCCCGGACCAGCGTCGGCGACCCGCAGGCGGGCCAGACCGACAACCTCGACAGCATCACCGCGGTGGTGCTCGGCGGCACCAGCCTGTTCGGTGGGCGGGGCAGCGTGATCGGCACGCTGATAGGCGCGCTGATCGTCGGCATCGTCCGCAACGGCCTGCAACTGCTCGGCGTCCGGTCGATCTACCAGGTGCTCATCACCGGCCTGCTGGTAATCCTCGCGGTCGCCGTCGATCAGCTCGCGCGCAGGAGGCAGCGGTGATCCCAGCCGTCAGCGACCGCCAACCGACCCATCCGCCGTCGACCAGCCCCGTCATGGAGGCGCGCGGCCTGGTCAAGCGCTACGGCCAGGTCACCGCGCTGGACCACGCCGACTTCGAGCTGCTGCCGGGCGAGATCCTGGCGATCATCGGCGACAACGGCGCCGGCAAGTCCACCCTTATCAAGGCGCTCTCCGGCGCGCTCGTGCCCGACGAGGGCGAGATCCTCCTCGACGGCAGCCCGGTCCGCTTCCACGGCCCGCTCGACGCCCGGCGCCACGGCATCGAGACCGTCTACCAGGATCTGGCCGTCGCGCCCGCGCTCGACATCGCCGACAATCTGTTCCTCGGCCGGGAGCTCCGACGCCGGGGCATCCTCGGCTCGCTGCTGCGCATGCTCGACACGCGGCGGATGCAGGCCGAGGCCCGCGGCCACATGCAGGACCTCAAGATCGGCATCCAGTCGATGCGGCAGGCGGTCGAGACCCTGTCGGGCGGCCAGCGGCAGGGCGTCGCGGTGGCCCGGAGCGCCGCCTTCGCCCGCCGGGTCGTGATCATGGACGAGCCCACCGCGGCGCTGGGGGTCAAGGAATCCCACATGGTGCTCGACCTGATCCGCAAGGTCCGCGACCGCGGCCTGCCAGTCATCCTCATCAGCCACAACATGCCGCACGTGTTCGAGGTGGCCGACCGCGTCCACATCCAGCGTCTCGGCCGGCGGGTCGCGGTGATCAACCCCCACGACTTCAGCATGTCGGACGCGGTCGCGATCATGACCGGCGCCATGGCCGGCGAGGAGGTCTCCCGTGGCTGAGCCCCGGACGCCGGCGCCAGGTGCTGGTCCATGGCATGGAACCTGACGGGCGCGGGGGCTCCGGCGTCGTGGCGGTCGCGGGCGAGGCGCTGATCGATCTCCTTCCCCATGAGCAGGGCCTGTTCGAGGCGGTCCCGGGCGGCAGCCCGGCCAACGTGGCGGTCGGGCTGGCGCGCCTGGGCGTCCCCACCCGGATGCTCGCAAGGATCGCCGACGACGCGCTCGGCCGGCGGCTCCGCGCCCACCTCGCCGGCAACGGCGTCGACCTGGCGTTCGCGGTCCGCGCCGCGGAGCCCACCTCCCTGGCGATCGTCACCATGGGCCCGGACGGGCTGGCCGACTACGACTTCCGGGTCGAGGGCACCGCGGACTGGCAGTGGCGCGACGCCGAGCTGGCCGGCGCTCTCGACGAGCAGGTGGTCGCGCTGCACGCCGGCTCGCTGGCGCTGACCATGCCGCCCGGCGCTGCCGTGCTGGCCGACCTGCTGGCCCGCGCCCGGGACGGCGCCACGGTCTCCTACGACCCCAACTGCCGGCCGCTGCTGATGGGCAGCCCCGAGCGGGTCCTCGACCAGGTCGACCGGCTGGTCGCGCTGGCCGACGTGGTCAAGGCCAGCGCCGACGATCTGGCCTGGCTGCTGCCCGGCCGCGCGGCCGAGCAGGTCGCCGTCGAGTGGCTCACCAAGGGCCCAGCGATCGTGGCGATCACCCTTGGCGCCGCCGGGGCCGTGGCCGTGGCGGCGCGGACCGGCACCATCCGGCGGGCCGCCCCGCGCGTCGAGG
>DASVXQ010000118.1:0-2046 GCA_036392615.1 Actinomycetes bacterium
ACTTCTAATCCGCGGGTCGGGGGTTCGAATCCCTCCGGGCGCACTGCCTCTGACCAGGCAGTATGGCATCAGCCGGGTCAGCCAGGCGGCACCCTGGCAATCACTATGGCAATCCCGGTTACTCTCTGGACATGGTGAAGCGCCGCCGCCGAGGGCACATCCAACTCCGCAGCAACGGCACCTTCCGCGCGTACGTCTACGCCGGCCGCGACCCGATCACCAAGAAGAAGCGCTACCTCAGCGAGACGGTCCAGACCTACGACAAGCTGAGAAGGCCCTTACCCGCCTGCTCGACCAGGTCGACCGGGAGCGCTCCCCCACCACCAGTCTGACCGAGCGGCAGACGATGAGGCACGCGTTGACGTTGCCGAGCTTCCTCCTCCAGGCGGGTAGAAAGGGGGTGCGGACCCGCTGCAGCCGGTCATGGCTCGATGGTTACGGGTCGGCCGGTGGCGGTCTGCCACAGCGCGGTGAGGGTGGCCCAGCCTGGGGTTGGCACCGCGGCGGCGGGCGAGTAGCCGGGCGCGCGGGGTGGAATGCGCACCCGCAGCGCCCCTGGGACGATCTGGAACCGGATCGGCGGGTCCAGCAGCAGCGCCTCCCCGTCGATGCCGACCTCCACCGGCTGGCCCGATCGCACCTCGAAGCTGGTGCCGGTCCACTCCACCCAGCCACCAGGGCGGCGGGGCCGGCGCCCGGAGGCCTGCGTTCGCGCCAACCTGGCGGCCTCGCCGGGGGACTGGAGCCGTGCGGCGACGATGCCAAGGGTGCCGGCATCGATGCGCCGCCGGGACCCAAAGCCCTCCGGGTGGCCCAGCTCATATCGGTTGTTGGAGACCATGATCAGGTGGGCGGAGGCCTGCTCGGTCCCGTCGGGCCCAGTGAACCGCAGGTCAAACGGCGCAGCGTGCGGGCCGAGCATCCCCGGCAGCATGTCAAGAGCGGTGCCGGCCTTGCGATCCCGGTAGGCGGGCGACTGCACAATCTTCGCGTACAGGCCCATGGTGGCGTTGTTGACGAACACCCGGTCGTCGACCAGGCCCAGGTCGATGCGCCGCTCCACTGCCGCCCCGAACGCCTCCAGCGCGCCGACCACATCGTCGCGGTCCAGCCCCAGGTCCATGGCCAGATGGTTGCGGGTCCCCGCCGGCACACAGACGAACCCCACGCCGCGGTGCATGGCCACACCGGCCACCAGCGCCTGGGAGCCGTCCCCACCGGCCATGCCGAGCACGTCCGCGCCGCGATCAACGGCCTGCTGGGCAATCCGGAGCAGGTCGTCGCCGGGCGTCAGCACGATCGGCTCGATACCACGGCGCTTGGCCTCCTCGACCAGGTGGAATCGCTCGACCTTCCCGCCGCCGGACTTGGGGTTCATGAGCAGGACCGGCTGGGTCGCCGGCCCCACGGCGGCCCCGGGGGTCGGGCCGCTCTTGAGCGACCTGAGGTCCCGTCCGAGCGCATAGCGGGTCACCACCCCGGCAAGCACCAGCAGGGCGATCAGGAGCAGGAGCTGCGGCAGCCGGCCGTAGGCCGCCACCAGCGCCAGCGGCCCAACCAGCGCCAGCACCGCCACCGCCGCCGCCAGCAGCCGGCGCGCGCCGGTGCGGGTGAGCGCGTAGGCGCCCGCGGCGATCGCCACCCCCAGGCAGGCGATCGCCACCCCCAGCACCAGCGGACGCTGGACGACGCTCACCACGACCACCGCCAGCACCCCAACCACCGTGGCCAGGGCCACGACCGCGCTCATCCTGCGTGCTGGGCTCACCGACTGCACCTGCCACCCCCCGAGCTGAACCTACAATCCTGGCATGGCAGAGCAGGTCGGCAAGCAGCAGGAGACCATCGGGGACGCGCTGGCGCGGCGAGTCGAGGCCCGACGAGGTGCGGCCTCTGCCTGGGCCGAGGCGTTGCGGGAACTGGGGGCGGTCGACCGGGCGGTGTACCAGGCCGTGGCCCGCACCCCCACCGCGGAGCTGGACGGCCCCATCCGCCGGCTGTCGGATGCCGCCAACCACTCGCGCCTGTGGCTGGGCATCGCCGCCG
>DASVXQ010000119.1:0-2747 GCA_036392615.1 Actinomycetes bacterium
AGCGGGTCGACAGCGTCAGCAGCGAGCCGGCGCGGCTGGCGGCACGCGCCGTCGCGAGCTCGGCCTCCTCGTGCGCCAGCCCGTGGAAGGCCGTGGGCCCGACGATGACCGGACCACGCAGCCGCTGACCGAGCAGCTCGACGCAGGTGTCGACGGTCGAGACGTCGACCAGGACGCGCGGCCGCAGCCGCACCGCACTCCACGCGGCCTCGGCCTCGGCCCGGCTGGTCCCGTGCCAGGACCCGGTGTCGACGTACCCGAAGACCTCTGCCGGGAGGGCGGCCCGCGCGGCCGCCCGCTGGACGTCGACCAGCGTGCCCTCGTCGGCCCGCGGTGGCGCACCGGTGGAATCCATCTGGGAACCTCCGGCGGCCACCGCGGGAGCCGGGGCCGTTACTTGCTGAAGCCCGCGGTCAGGCCGCTGAGCAGCTGGCGGCGGCCGATGACGTAGAGGATCAGGATCGGCAGCGTGGTCAGGACGACGGACGCGAGGACGGCAGGGACGTTGACGCTGTACTGGCCCTGGAAGGTCCACAGGCCGAGCGGCAGGGTCCGCTGCTCGGGGCTCTGGGTCAGGACCAGCGGCAGCAGGAAGCCGTTCCAGATGGCCAACCCGTTGTAGATGGTCACCGTCACGAGCGCGGGCCGGGTGAGCGGGAAGGCCAGGCGCCACATCGTGCCCCACTCGGAGGAGCCGTCGAGCCGCATGGACTCGAACAGCTCGCCGGGGACGTCGCGGACGAAGTTCGACAGCACGAGCACCGAGAGGGGGATCGCGAAGGCGATCGAGGGCAGGATGATCGCCAGCAGGCTGTCGTACAGGTGCAGCCGGATGATGATCAGGTAGACGGGGATGATGGTGGCCTGCAACGGGATCGCCAGCCCCATCAGGAACAGCGAGTTCACCGAGCGCAGGAACCAGCCCCGGCCGCCGCGGACGATGGCGAAGGCCGCCATGAAGGCGATCAGCACCGCGGGGATCACGGCGCCGAGAGCGACCACGGCGCTGTTGAGGAAGTAGCGCGCGAAGCCGTTCTCGAGCACGAGCTGGTAGTTCGCCATCGTCGGTGCCGTGGGCGGCGCCAGCGGGTTGGCCCCGAAGTAGTCGCCCTGCGCCTTGAAGCTCGTGATGATGATCCAGTAGATCGGGACGATCACGATGGCGAGCCACGCCCAGCCGGCCGCGCCGCCGAGCCAGTTGCGGTGACCGGCGATCGACCGGCGCCGACGTTGCCGCGCGCGAGCCGGCGTCGCCTGGCCGCGCCCGGTGCCGGTGGTCAGCGTGGTGGCCATGTCAGGCTCCTTCCAGCTGGCTGGCGGTGGCGTCGCGGCCACCCAGCCGGCGCAGCAGCAGGGCCAGGGCGAGGCCCACCAGGACGAGGATGACGGCGATCGCGCTGGCCGGTCCCATCAGGTTCGCCTGGAACCCGCGCTTGTACATGTCCAGGGCGAGCACCCGGGTCGCGTCGCCCGGGCCGCCGGCGGTCAGCACGAAGATGAGGTCGAAGAAGGTCAGCGACCCCACGACCATCAGCGTGGACGACGTGATGATCGTGTACTTCAGCTGCGGCAGGGTGATGCTCCAGAACTGCCGGATCCGGCCCGCGCCGTCCAGCATCGCCGCCTGGTACATGGTGTCCGGGATCTGCCGGACCCCGCCCTGGTAGATCAGCGAGTGGAACGGGATGAACTGCCAGGACACCACGAAGATGACCACACCCAGCGCCAGGTTGGGCCGGCCCAGCCAGTCCTGGGCGAGGAACGGCAGCTTCAGGCCCGCGCCGAGGCCGAAGTTCGGGTCGAGCAGCGCCTTGTAGGTGATGGAGATCGCCGCCGAGCTGAGCAGCAGCGGGATGAAGTAGAGCACCGCCAGCACCCCGCGGTAGCGCTGGTGCCCGGCGAGGAACACCCCGAGCAGCAGGCTCATCGGCGTCTGCACCGCCCACGACAGGATCATCACCAGGAACGTGACCCACAGCGCGTGCGGCAGACCCGGGTCGGTCAGGACGGCCCGCCAGCTGTTGAAGCCCGCCGGCCGGATGGCGCCCAGGCCGTCCCACGAGGTGAAGCTGAGCACCAGGACGCCGACGAGCGGCACGACCCCGAAGGCCAGGAACATCACCAGGGCGGGGGCGGCGAGCCACGCGACGGACCCGTGCTGGACCGAGCGTGGCGCCGCCTGGTGCGCCGGCGGGATGGCCGTTGTGGTGGTCATCGCGTCACGTCCCGATGACGGCGTTCATGTTCGACGCGAACTGTTGCGGCGAGATCGACAGCTGGAACAGCTGGGCGATGTTGTCGAGCAGCTTCTCGGCGGCGGTGGGGCTGAGCGCCTGGTCCCAGGACTGCGCGAACGTCTTGGCCTTGCTCGAGACCTCGTACACGAACTTCAGGAACTCGGAGTCCCCGAGCTGGCTCTCGGCGCTCTTCAGGATCGGGACCGAGCCGGTGTCGATCCACTCCTTGGCCTCGGCGTCGGTGAGAACGCCGCTGGTGAAGAACTTCTTCGCGGTCTCCTTCTGGGCATCGGTGGCCTTCGAGGAGATGGACAGGTACTGGCCCGGGTTGCCGACCGTGTCGCTCGGGTCGCCCTTGCCGCCGTCGACCGGTGGGAAGTTCATCCAGCCGAGGTTGCCGTCCTTGACGAAGTTGCCGCCGTCGTTGGACATGCTGCCGTAGGTCCACGAGCCGTGGAGCATCATCGCGGCCTTGCCGGTGTAGAGCAGCGCCTGGTCGGCGTTGGAGTC
>DASVXQ010000120.1:0-8009 GCA_036392615.1 Actinomycetes bacterium
GGCCCGGCCGACAGGCGCCAGGTCGCGCCGCCCGCCAGCGCCCGCCACGGCTCCGGCGCCCGCGGGTCGGCCGGCGCGAGCTGGAGCTCCAGGCCCTCGGCGGTGAGCCGCGCGGCGTAGACGGTCGGCAGCGAGCGGCCCGCGGACGCCAGGGTGCGCGACAGCGCCCGTAGCCCCACGTCGAGCAGGTGGGCGGCCTCCGCGTCGGCGCCGATGCGGATGGCCTCCTCCGCCGCGGCGGCGTCGCCGGAGGGCAGCACGATCCTGCGGCCGAAGGCGCGGTGCCAGAGCTGCTGGCGCCGCTTGCGGCCGAGCGCGGCCAGCAGCCCGGCGGCCAGCAGCGCCGCGGCCGACAGCTCCAGCGCGGCCATGCCTGGCGACTGCCGCTCGGCGGGCGCGGGCGCCTCGTGCAGCGCCGCTCCCGCCCCGGCACCGGAGCCCGAGCGGGCGTGCGCGCCGCTGGAGGGTGCGGGCACCGCCCCGGTGGTCGCCTGGTCGTGGACGACCCGCACGCCGACCGCGTCGGCCGGCATGTCGAGCACCCAGCCCGGACGGATCAGGCTGGCCAGCGACAGCCGGTCGCCATCGGGCTGCTCCTTGCCATGGTTCAACTCGAAGATCTCGCGGTAGCGGCGGCCGTCGCCAAGGTGGCGCTCGGCGATCTCCCAGAGGCTCTCGTGGTGGCGGCCCTGCGGCGGCTGCACCACGTAGACCTTCCTGACGCCGTGCGCGCTCGCCTCGGTCGCCCGCACCGCCTCCTGGCGCGCCGCCACGCTGGCCCGCTTGCCGACGTCGCTGGTGGCGTGGGCGTCGACCGTGACGGTCACCGCGGGGGGCCGGTGGTGCGGCGCGCCGCCGCCGATGGCCGCCAGCCTGGTGGGCGCCAGGCCGGCGGCCGAGCTGGTCAGCAGCAGCACCGCGGCCACGAGCTGGCGGGCGAGCAGCTGGTTCAGGCCGCCGAGCGGCATGCGCGGCGGCAGGCCGCTGCCCGACGCGGCCGCCTTGAGCTCGATGATCACGCAGGCGGTGAACTGCGCCCACGCCAGCCAGACCACCAGCGCCAGCAGGTTGATCAGCGTGCCCGAGTCGACCGGCGCGCGCAGCGTCTGCATGCTCAGCGCCGGCAGCTGGCGCGGCAGCGGCCAGCCGATCCAGGTCGCCAGCGCGTACGGGACGCCGCCGAGCAACGCCAGCAGCGCCACGATCGACACCAGGCCGGCCAGCACGTCCTTGACCGTCTTGCGCGGTCGCGGCTGCCTGCTTGCTCCTCCTGCCATCGGTTCCCTACCCCCATGCACCGCCGCGGCACCGCCGCGGCGACTCCCCCCTATTGCTGCAACGGGTTCGAGCTCGCGTCCACCGTCGCCTGGAAGGCGGGGAAGTGGAACAGCGCGAGCAGCACCGGTTGCACCGTCACGTGGACCTGCACGTGCAGCACCGACGGGTCCAGCCCGTCGACGAAGCAGCCCGTCACCGAGCCGTCGCCGTCGCGGCGCACCAGCTCGCTGGCGTTGGCGCAGGCCTGGTCCTCGTCGAGCTGGAGCGGCTCGCCGGCGCGCAGCGCGTCGGTGTTCACCGCGTTGGCACCGGCCCGGGCGGCCTCCTCGGCGACGTCGGCGGCGCGCTGGCGCGCGGCGATCGCCAGGCCGCCGTCGTAGACCAGCCCGGCCAGCAGCAGCACCGCGATGGTGAAGATCACCACGAACATCGAGATGGAGCCGCGCTCGCCCGGTGCGCGCGTGGCGGCGCCGAGCGGGCTCATCCCGACCTCCTGAAGACGTCCAGCGGCGCGCTCGCCCTGGCGGTGACCCGCTTGGTGTCGGGCATGCGGAACACCCCGAGGCCCTTGAGGCTGGCCTCGCAGGTGATCTCGTAGGTGACCATGTTGCCCGGCGCGAAGGCGTCGACCGAGACCCGCACCGCCGTCGGCCGGTTGATGCAGTGGCCCGCCAGGTCGGCCTCGGTCGCCTGCTGCGCCGCGGCGTCGGCCGCGCCGGGCGTGCGCTGCAACGAGGCCGCCCGCGCCGCGTCCCTGGCCGCGCCGTAGACGGCACCGCGCGCCTCGATCAGCCGGCCGAGTCCGGCCAGCAGCATCAGGAACACCAGCAGCACCGGCGCGATCACCGCCAGCTCCGCGGCCATGCTGCCCCGTTGTCGTCGCGAGCGCTGTGTGGTCGTCATCAGTTGTCGGGGATGAAGCGTTCAACCGGGCCGCGGGACTGCTCGTCGACCCGGAGGGTGAGGAAGGGGATCACCCGCACGGCGGTGCCGCGCACCTCGACGCCCACGTCGACCAGCTGGCCGCCGGCGAAGCGCCGCAGCAGCACGGGTTGCGGCGCCTCCAGCAGGTTCGGTCCGATCGCGCGCAGGTAGGCGACGGTCTTCTCGCGCGCCGGCTGCTCCCACGCCGCGCCCGGCTGGCCGGCGGTGGCGCGCGCCACCCTGGCCCCCGCCTGGGCGGCGGCCAGGGCGACGTGCCTGGCGTGGTAGAGCATGGCGAACTGGATGGTGGCGGCGATGATGATGATCAACAGGGGCGTCAGCATCGCCAGCTCGACCGCGCTGGCGCCCCGCTCGCTCCGGCCCTGTTCC
The DNA here is from genome assembly GCA_036392615.1 of Actinomycetes bacterium. Lineage (GTDB taxonomy): Bacteria > Actinomycetota > CALGFH01 > CALGFH01 > CALGFH01 > DASVXQ01. The sequence goes on from DASVXQ010000120.1 coordinate 2,593, forward strand.
CACGCGCGCAGGAGCCACTCAGAGCGTCGGTCAAGTATCCCTGTTCGAGCTGATTGCGTGGCCACCGGGGGCGGCGCGCAAGCCTCAGGGCTGCGCGGATGCGGAGTGGCTGCATGCGGCGCCGTATCCATGACCGGCGCTCTGGTCATGGCCCGAAGGTCGGCACGTTGGTGTTGATGTTGTTCGCCGTCGTCTTGATCTTGTTGTAGACGATCGTGCCGATGGCGATGGCGATCGCCGCCAGCACCGCGGTGATGATCGCCAGCTCGATCGCGGAGGCGCCGAGGCTCGAGTCCTGGCTGCGCACCCGCTCGAAGCGGGCCTGCACCAGCACCAGCAGGTGCTGGATCACCGGGTGGCTGAACGGGCTCTGGGTCATGCGATCTCCTCCCTCGAGGTCGCTGGACGACTGGTCATGACTGGAACACCCGCACCACCGCGGGGTAGGCGAGGAACACCAGGAACCCGGCGCACAGCAGCAGCTGCGCGACGAGCATGGACTGCGAGCGCTCGCCGGCCTTGCCCTCGATCTCGGCCAGCTCCCGGCTGCGCAGCGTGGCCGCGCGGGCGGCCAGCGAGGCGCGGATCTTGGCGCCGTCGTCGGCCACCAGCTCGAGCGCGGCGCTGAGGTCGCGCAGCTCATCGACGGCCAACTCCTCGCCGAGCCGGCCGAGCGCGGCCCACTGGGTGGTGCCGGTGATGCGCGCGTTGGTGAGGCAGTCGCGCAGGCGCCACAGCGCCCAGCCCTCGCCGATCTCGCAGGCGGCCAGCAGCGCCTCGGGCACGCCGCGCCCGCCGGCCAGCCCCATCGACACCAGGTCGAGGTAGGCGCCGACCACGTGGCGGAAGTCCCTGCGCCTGGTGGCCGCCTCCTGCCGCACCGAGATGTCCGGCAGGAAGAACGCCAGCACCGCCAGGGCCAGCGCGAGCCAGAGCGGCACCCCGCCGAGGCTGCCGAAGCCGAGCGCGGCGGCGACCACCAGCACGAACGGTGCCAGCACCAGCGCGCCGACGGCGTAGAGCACCTTGGTGGCCAGGAAGCCCTCCCAGGACCGCCCCAGCAGGTTGACGTCCGCCCGCAGCGAGCCGGCGTGCCAGCCCCTGGCGGCGTAGAGCGCGGCCACCCGGCGGCCGACGCGGTCGCGGAAGCCGGTGCCCTCTGGCGCCCGGCCGCCGAGGCCCGCGCGCTGCCAGTACTCCGCCCGGGCGGCGTCGATCATCGCCAGCTTGGCACCGAACCCTGGGCGGCTCGGGATCAGCGAGCGCACCAGCAGGTACAGGCCGAAGCCGGCCAGCCCGCCGGCGAAGAACGCAGCGGTCATCGGCCCCCCTCCCCGTCGGCCGGCGGCCGCTGCTCGACCGCGGACGCGTCCATGAACAGGAAGCGGCTGGGCACCTCGAAGCCGGACAGGCGCTTCAGCCAGATGAAGCCGGCCGCGAACATCACCAGCACCAGCACCAGCACCAGCTGGCCCTCGACGGAGGTGTACGGCTCCACGTACGGCCGGTTGAACAGCACCAGCGCCGCCACCACGATGAGGGTCACCGCCACCACGATCTGCACGCTCCGGCGGGTGCTGCGGCGCTGCGCCACCACCCGGCGGCGCATGTCCAGCTCCTCGCGGGAGGAGCGCGACAGCGCGGTCAGCACCTCGCGCAGGCCCGGCCCGCGCACGCGCGAGTTCAGCACCAGCGAGGCGACGATCAGGTCGGCGCTGGGGTCGTTCAGGTCGTCGGCGAAGCGCTCCAGCGCCACGGGCAGCGGCATGCGGGTGCGCAGCCGGTCGATCAGCAGCCGCAGCGGCTCCTGGATCACCGGCGCGGCCGCGCGCAGCGACGACGGGATGGCCTGCTCCAGGCCGACCGCACCGGCGATGGTGTCGCGCAGCGACTCGGTCCAGGAGGCCAGCGCCTCGATGCGGGCGATCGAGAGGCGCTCCTCGGAGGCGCCGCCCAGCAGCCCGCGCCAGGTCAGCGTCAGCAGGCCGCCGCCCAGCGCGGCGATCGGCCAGCGGGTGATCACCAGGGTGACCAGCCCGACGACCACCGAGAGGGTGACGCGCTGGCCGAGGAAGCGCCGCAGCCGCGCGAACCCCCGCTCATCCGGGTTGTCCGGCGGCCGCTTGGGCAGCCCCCGCAGCGCCACGACCAGCAGCAGCAGCCCGCCGCCGACCACCGCGCCGGCCAGCAGCGCGTACAGGGAGTCCAGGTTGAGGGTCATCTCACAGCCACGCTCCGCTCGGCTCGTAGCCGCACTCCAGCAGCTCCTCGATGCAGGAGATGGCGGCCCGCGGCATCGCCCGCCCGTCCGGGCCGGGGGCGAACACCTCGCTGGACAGCACCCGTCCGTCCACGCCGGTGACCTCGCGGACGCTCGACACGTAGCGCCGCAGGGTGCCGCCGCGGTGGTAGTCGTTGCGCTTCTCCACGAAGATCACGAAGTCGATCGCGCCGGCGATCAGCATCTGGGTGGCCTCCACCGGCAGCCGCTCCTGCGCCTGGAGCGCGTAGGTGCTGATGCGGTTGAAGACCTCCGGGGCCGAGTTCGCGTGGATGGTGGACAGCGAGCCGTCGTTGCCCTGGGTCATGGCGTTGAGCATGGTGACGATCTCGTCGCCAAGCACCTCGCCGACGATCACCCGGCTCGGGTTCATGCGCAGGGAGCGGCGCACCAGCTCGGCCATGGAGATGCCGCCGACGCCCTCGGCGTTGGGCAGCCGCTCCTCGAAGGCGACCACGTTGGGGTGCAGCTCGGGGAACTGGTCGAGCCCCAGCTCCAGCGCGCGCTCCACGGTCACCAGCCGCTCGCCGGGCGGGATCTCGTTGGCCAGCGCCCGCAGCAGGGTCGTCTTCCCGGCGTTGGTGGAGCCGGCGATCATCAGGTTCTTTCGCGCCGCCACCGCCGCCTGGAGCATCGAGCCCAGGTCCGGCAGGATCGTGCCGTTGCCGATCAGGTCCGAGAGGAACACCTTGCCCAGCCGCGCCCGCCGGATGGAGACCGACGGCCGGCGGCAGACGTCCATCACCGCCGAGAGCCGCGAGCCGTCGGGCAGGCGCAGGTCGAGCTGCGGGTTGGCGGTGTCGAACGGCCGGCTGGACAGGCCGGAGTAGGCGCCGAGCACCTGGATCAGGTCGACCAGCTCGTCGTCGCTGTCGGCCACCGGCTCGACCGGGAGCTCGCGCCCGTCGGCGTAGCTGACGAACACGTTGTCGCAGCCGTTGACGTCGATGTTCTCGATATCGGGGTCGTCCAGCAGCGGCTGCAGGCGGCCGACGCCGAACAGCGCGGCGTGGACGCCGGCCGCGACCGCCTCCTCCTCCTCGGCCTGCAGCGGCGTGCGGCCGGCGGCGATCTCCTGGCGGGCGTACTCCTCGAGGATCTGGGCGATCACCGCGCGGGCGAACTGCCGCTCGTCCTCCGGCGACATCGGCGGCAGCCCGACGGCCGCGTCGTCGCGGCGCTGGTTGGCCAGCCGGTCGCCCACCTCCTGCCGGAACCGCTTGACGAGTGCGTGGTCCATGGCTACCTCGCCGCCCCGCTCCGCTCGGCGATCCGCTGGTGGATCGCGGCCGCGACCTGGCGCGTGCTGCGGATCAGCAGCGAGCGGCCGAGCTTGCCGCCCCACTGCCCGGCCAGCAGCCTGGCGCCCTTGGGGTCGTGGGCGATGGTGCCCAGCACCTCGACCGGCAGGTGCGCGGCGCGCAGCACGTCGGTGGCCTGGCTGGTGGCCGACTTCGACTCGCCCGGCGGCACCACCAGCACCAGGCCGATGGCCGGGCCCATCACCGCGTTGTCGCCGATGCGGCCGGCCAGCGACGCCAGCCGGTCGCGGGCGTGCGCCATCGAGTCGACCGAGGCGCGGGCCACCAGCGCCAGCATGGAGGCGTGGCGCAGCAGCGCGGTGCTGGGCGCGCCGGGCGTGATCCGCCCGCAGTCGGCCAGCACGTCCGCGTCGGGCAGCCGCGCCAGCGCCTGGCCCAGCCCGTCCCAGAGGCCGGACAGGCCGGTGGACTGCTCGGCGGTGCTCACGCCCATGAGCACCTCCAGGCCGCCGTTGAGCACCTGGACGTGGTCCCAGAGCTGCCCCGGCTCGACCCCGTGCCTGGCGGTCGCGGCCAGCGACAGCAGGCCGCGGTGCGGGTCCAGCGGGGCGCCGCCAGGGCCGGGCAGCCGGTAGGAGAGGTCGCCGCCGGCCGGGTCGCACTCGGCGACGATCGCCCGCTCCGGCCAGACCGCGCCCAGCGCGACGGTCACGGTGGTCACCCCTGGTGCGCCCTTGTCGGCGGCAAGTGCGACGAGCGCCACGGTCACCCCGCCCGCGGCACCAGGACCAGCGCCACGTTGCCGTTGGAGGCCGCCTGCGCGACCGCGCCCGCCGCGCTGTCGTTCACCACGATCGACACCTGGCGGGTGGACTCCCCGATGCTCTGGCCGCTGACGCCCTGGAGGTCGTAGACGCGCGCGGCCGCCACCAGCAGGCGGCCGGGCGTGCCACCCTGGTTGGCCGAGGAGCCGCTGGTGACGACCTCGTAGACCTTGACGGTGTCGCCCACCGCCAGGGGCCGGCCGTTGGGGTCGCCGGCCGGGTACTGGCCGGGCTTGAGCGCCAGGCCGACCACCACCTGGCCGGTGCCGACCGCGCCGGTGCGGCTGACCTGCCGGGCCGACAACAGCGAGCCAGGCACCAGCACGGTGGCGGCGTAGTAGCTGGCCACCGCCTCGCGCTGCGACCACGGCACGTAGGCGACGCCGTCGCGGGCGACCTGCACCTGGCGCAGGGCCTCGAGCGGGATCCGCTGACCGCGCGGCACCTGGGTGGCGATGCCGATGGCGGCCACGGTGTCGCTCGAGCGCAGCACCAGGGACATGCTCGCCAGCGCGCCGCCGAGGATCAGTAGCACCGCCAGGGCCGCCAGGGCGGGCTTGCGCTCCCTGGGCCGGGCGGGCAGGCGCTCGCCCTTGCGGCCGGAGGAGCGCGGCGAACCCCAACCGGCGGCGGACGGGCTGGCTGGCTGGTTGGGGGCGGGGGCGCGGTCCGTTGTCATGCTCATACGAACTGAAAGCTCCCGAGTCGTTGTGCCGAAGGGCCTGGACGGGGGGTGAAGGCAACGCGCACGGCAGGACGGGGGCACCTAGAATAGCCCTCCCCGCCGATCGGAGCACTTCGGAAATGAGCACTATCTCGGATTCGCACGGCTACATCCCCATGGCGACGTGGGCGACGGCGGTTGCAATTCAGCAACGAGGGATCCGGTAAGGAGCTTGTGATGCGGGTGGCGCTCACCGTGCTCGACGCGGCCAGCGGGGCGCGGGCGGACGTCCTGGTCGCGGTCGACGACGCCGCGACCGTGCGGGAGGTGGCCCAGGCGATCGCGGCGGCGCTGGCGCCGCACGGGGCCGGGGCCGGCCGCGCCGG
>DASVXQ010000121.1:0-65093 GCA_036392615.1 Actinomycetes bacterium
TAGGAGACGGTGGCGCCGTCCCGGGCGCGCGCCAGCAGGCGGGTCAGCACGACGGCCCCGGGCGGCATGGTCAGCGCCAGGGAGCCGGCGTGCAGCGCGACCACCCGCTCGTCGAGGGCGCCGGCCAGCTCGGCGTCGCGCCACTGCCAGTCCGCGGTGCCCTCGACCCGGAAGTCGTAGTCGGCCAGCCCGTCCGGGCCCATGGTGACGATCGCCAGGGAGGTGGGCTCCGCGGCGCGGACCGCGAACGAAAGGTCGACCCCGTTGCCGGCGAGGTGGGCGCGGAGCCGCTGGCCGAGCGCGTCGTCGGCGATCCTTGCGAGCATCCGGGTGGGGACGCCCAGGCGCGCCAGCCCGACCGCCACGTTGGCCGGGCTGCCGCCCGGGACCGCCTCGAACAGCCCCTGCTCATGGGGAAGGAGATCGATCAGCGCCTCGCCCGCGACCGCCACGACGCCGGAGCCCCCGCGCCCGTCAGGTTCCATGCAGGCCCGCCGGCGGTCGCGGCTCGGCGGACCGTCGCCGCGAGGGCGACCAGCCGTTCTGCCCGCGCCGCGCAGCGATGGTGGGCACCAGGTCGGCGACCGAGTCCACGATTCGCGAGGGCAGGTAGGGGAAGCGGCCGGCCTGCTCGCGGGTGGTGATGCCCGACAGGACCAGGATGGTCTCCATGCCCGCCTCGATGCCGGAGACGATGTCGGTGTCCATGCGGTCGCCGATCATCACCGTGGTCTCGGAGTGCGCGCCAATGGACCGCAGCGCCTCGCGCATCATCAGCGGGTTCGGCTTGCCGACGAAGTAGGGGTCGACGCCGGTTGCCTTGGAGATCAGCGCGGCCACCGCGCCGGTGGCCGGCTGCGGCCCGGCCGGCGAGGGGCCGGTCGGGTCCGGGTTGGTGGCGATGAAGCGGGCGCCACCCTCGATCAGCCGGATCGCCCGGGTGATCGACTCCTGGCTGTAGCTGCGGGTCTCGCCGAGCACCACGTAGTCGGGCGATCGCTCACTGAGCACGTAGCCGCACTCGTGCAGCGCGGTGGTCAGGCCGGCCTCGCCGATCACGTGGGCGGTCCCGCCGGGGCGCTGCTGGTCGAGGAAGTGCGCGGTGGCCAGCGCCGAGGTCCAGATCGCCTCCTCGGGGATCTGCAGGCCGGTGAGGCTGAGCCTGGCGGCCAGGTCGCGCGGCGTGTAGATGGAGTTGTTGGTCAGGACGAGGAAGGGGTGGCCGGTCTCCTGGAGGCGCGTGACGAACTGGTCGGCGCCCGGGACGAGCTGCTCCTCATGGACGAGCACGCCGTCCATGTCCATCAGATAGGCCTCGATTGCCTTCAGCGTCTCGCGCTTTGTGAACACATTCACAGGTTGCCGCCCTGCCGGTCACGGGGGTGTAACGCCCACAAGAGCATCAGGTGAACTCTGCCCCATCTGGCCGGCGCTGAAGCGGGCGTCTCCACCGTCACGTGCCTCTGGGCTTCGAGAGCATCTCGACCCAGTGGGGGTTGTACATGATGCCGAGCACGTTCCCGAAGGGATCGACCACGGACGCGGTGATCCATCCCGACTCGCCCCGGGGCGTGATCGGCTGGTACTCCCTGGCGCCCATGGCGAGCAGCCGTTCGAAGGTGGCCGTCACGTCGTCGACGTGCCAGTGCATGATCGCCCCTCCCGGACCGCTCGCCGCGCCCGCTGGCGCGTAGCGCCGGTCGATGATGCCCAGCTCGTCCTGGTGGTCGCCGACGCGGAACTCGACGTAGGCGGGCGGGCCCTCCTTGGGCATGACGAAGTACGGCTCGATGCCCAGCAGCTCGGCGTACCAGTTCCTGGCCGCCTCCAGATCGTCGGCCCAGTAGCTGATGGTGGCGAAACCTCGCAACATCTCGTGCTCCGATCTCCGGTGCGACGGTCCTCGATCTCGGCCTTGGTGCACGGCCGTGCCGCGAACTCCAGCAGGTGCGGCAGGAGTTCGTCGGCGTCGGCGATCGACAGCCCGGTGCTGGTGTAGCGGCGGTCGGTCAGGCGCGAGCCGCGCAGGCTGGGCAGCATCGCGTTGTGGAAGGCCGGGTAGTCCTCGGCGTGCACCGCCTGCAGGGTGATGCGCAGCGGCGTCGCCTTGACCACCCCTGTGGTCGGCGAAGGCGGCGTCGACCACGTCCAGCGGCTCCCGCCGCAGCAGCAACTGCCGGGCGGGCGTGGCCCGGTTCAGGCGCCGGGCGGTCAGGCGCATGGCGGCATCCCCCCTGTCGACGGCCAGGGGTGGCAGCCTATCGTGCCCGTCCGACACCCGGGCCGGCGGCGGCGGCCGCTTGGGAGCCGCGGCGTTCGAAGGTCAACGGCGCCTTGCGACGGTCGGGTCGCCGCGGGCCTGGGTCACCGCCTGCGCCACTCCCCCGTCCAGCGATCGCCGTGGCCGGGGAGCAGCACCTCGGCAGCGGGCGGGCGCCGGTTGCCATGCTGACCTTCTGGTCGCAGAATGCGGGCCACGCCGCGATGGATGCTTCAGCGTGGTGCGGAGGGGGAGCCGTGGAGCTTGAAATCGGACCGTTCGACCCGGCGCTGCACGTCCGCAGCCGGGACCACTACGAAGCGGTCCGGCGTGAGATCCGGCTCCTGGAGCTGCAGCCCGGCTCCCCGGCGGTGCGGCTGGAGGAGCTCGCCCAGCGCCTGGCCGCCCAGTTTCCGTCCAGCGACGTCGACGAGGTCGCCGAGCGCGCGTACCGGGCAGGCGAGTCGAAATTCGTCGCGCGTGTGACCATTCCAGACGACCTCGTGACGGCGGCGATCCAGGCCTGCGACGAGATCGCCGCCCTGCTGGACGACCTGGACCGCTGGGCGCAGGACGAGCGGGCGAACCTGTTGGAGGCCCCGGACGACGTCAAGCGCTACCGCACCGCGTATCTGGCCCAGGTCCAGGAGCAACTCGAGGCCGCCGCCCGAACGGCGGATCCGCGGACGGCGGCCGCCAACCGGCGGAAGCCCGGCAGCCCGTAGGGGCTGGCCGGACTCCCGCGCGTCGGAGCTCAGCCGCGCCAGCGGAACCACAGCAGGGCCGCCAGGTAGGAGACGCCGCCGAGGGCGCCCAGCGGCGCCCAGGGATTGCCGCTGCGGCCGTGGGCGATCTCCCAGAGGAAGGCGACGATCACCGCAGCGAGCACCACCATGCCGGAGAACGCGGTGGCGCGCAGGTCGATCGAGCGCCAGCGCTCATCGGCGCCACGGCCGGCGGCCATCATGCGGATGGTCTCGCTGCGGTGGCCGACGACGAAGATCGCGCCGAAGGCCAGCATGATCCCCAGCATCGCCAGGCCGAGCAGCGGGTTGCCGCCGATCCATCCGGCGGCCAGCAGCACCAGGCCGAGGAACGCGCTGAAGATCGGCAGGCTCCAGTTGATCGGGACGCGCTTTCGACGGGGTCGCTGGTCATCGGTTGCCATCTGCATGGAACACCTCCTCCACCGGCCGCCCGAAGAACCGCGCCAGCGCGATCGCCAGCGGCAGCGATGGCGTGTACCGGTCGGCCTCGATGGAATTGATCGTCTGGCGGGAGACTCCGAGCGCCTCGGCGAGCGCGCCCTGCGACAGCTTTCGCTCCAATCGCAGGGTGCGGACGTCGTTGCGCATCAGCCCACCTCCTTGGATGTCAAGCTTGCTTTCCATGACAAGTTAGCTTGACATCCCGTGACTGTCAAGCTCGCTTTCCATCGCGGCCGGGTAGGGACCACCCGCCCGCCGCCGGCATGGGAAGATGGCCGCGTGCTCCCCCTCGACCACCTGTTGACCTTCGCCGCGGTGGCCCTGGTGCTGCTGGTCATCCCCGGCCCCAGCGTGCTGTTCGTGGTCGGCCGGGCCGTGGCCCTTGGCCGCCGGGCCGGGCTGGCGACCGTCGCGGGCAACGCCGCCGGAGCGTACCTCCAGGTGGCGGCGGTCGCGCTCGGGATCGGCGCCATCGTGGAGCGCTCGGTGCGGGTGTTCACCGCGGTGAAGCTGCTTGGCGCCTGCTACATCGTCTACCTGGGCGTGCAGGCCATCCGGCACCGCCGGGCCCTGGTCTCGGCCCTGGACACCGCGACCGTCCCCCGCTCGACCCGGCGGATCGTGTTGGAAGGGCTGGTCGTCGGCGCCACCAACCCGAAGGGCGCGGTGTTCTTCGCGGCCGTGCTGCCGCAGTTCGTCGCGCCGGCCGCCGGCCACGTGCCGCTCCAGCAGCTGGCGCTGGGCCTGGTCTTCGTGGCGATCGCGCTGCTGTCGGACAGCACCTGGGCGATCGTGGCCGGCACGGCGAGGAACTGGTTCGCCCGGTCGCCGCGCCGGCTCGAGCTGGTTGGCGGTACCGGCGGCCTGCTGCTGATCGGCCTCGGGGTCCGCCTGGCCTTCACCGGCCGCCGGGACTGACCCCGCTGGGAGCGCTTCCGCTGGTCGTTCTTCAGCCGAAGCTGTCCGCCGCGGGCCGTGCCCAGCCGAAGGCCCTCAGCTCGGCGAGCCCGTGGCCCGTGGGGCCGGCCGCGGGCTGCGGCCACCTGCCGGGGCGGTCGACCCGTAGGCGGCCACGAACCCTTGCCGCCAGCTGGGGTAGCGCAGCGTCCAGGAGAGCTCGCGCTTGGCCTTGGCATTCGAGGCGCCGCGGGACTCGGTGCCCATCATGACCGCGACGTCTCCGCCGATCAGCCGCGCGAGCCAGCGAGGGATGTGGCGGGGCGGCTTGGCGCCCAGCACGCTGGCGAGCACCGGCAGCCACTCGCGCGCCGGGGCCGGCTCGTCGTCGACGACGTTGTAGACGCCGGGTTCGCCGTGTTCGAGCGCGAGCACGGTCGCCGCGGCGGCGTCGTCCAGGTGGATGAACGAGGAGACGCCCTCGCCGTTGCCCACGATCGGCAGGAACCGCTTGCGGACCGGCTCCACCAGCGCGTCGTTGGCGGCACCGTAGAAGCCGCCGTAGCGGAGCGCGATGCCGCCGGCCTCGGTGACCGCCTGGTCGAGATACCGCATCGCGGCGTTGCTCTCGCGCGCGGACGGCAACGGGGTGGGGTCGAGCGGGTCGTCCTCGGTCTTGACCGGCCCGCCCACCCGCGCGTACCTGGCGCTGGCGAAGCTCTGGGCGACGAACCGGCGCACGCCCGCCTCGCGCGCGGCGGCCAGCAGGGCGTCGGTGCCCTCGGTCCGGAGCCGGTTGGTCTGCGCGAAGGTGCGATCCAGGTTCCTGGAGAAGCGCACGTCGGCGAGCGCGGTCGCCTGATGGACGATCGCGTCGGGCTGGGCGTCGAGGACCGCCTTGCGCACGGCACCAGGGTCGAGCAGGTTCAACTGGACCGGCTCCGCACCGAGCGCCCGGACACGCTCGGCGTTCCCCGGCGAATTGTAGGTGCCGACCACCCGGTGCCCCTGGTCGATCAACTGCGGCACGAGCCGGCTGCCGATCGCCCCGCTCGCCCCCGCAACGAAGACTCGCATCAGTGCTCCTTTGATCACGTCGCCCGGATCCCCCGGGTCTACTGGCATGACGAACCCCGACGCGCCAACGTGACCGATCGAGGCGGTTGACTGACCGACAGCCTCGCCCTTCAGCGGGCGGCCAGGGCGGTCACGCCGTTCAGCGTGCCGACCAGCACCAGGCCGCCCGCCAGGGTGGGGGTGGCGAAGCGTGAGGTCTGGCCGACGCGTGCGCTGGCCCGCACCGTGCCACGGTCGTCGTCCAGGGCGTAGAGGACCCCGCCGCCGGCGTCCACGGTGTAGACCGTGTGGCCGCCCACCACCGGCGAGCCGTTGACGTTCCCGGGCGTCCGCCAGCCGGGCTCCAGGCGACCGCCGGGCCCGGCCATGACCTGGCGCAGCCCGTCGGTGCAGGGCACGTACAGGGTCGAGCCGACCGCCGCGGCACCGCCGAAGGCGGCGCACAGCGGCCGCTCGGCCACCTGGCCGCCGACGCCGCCGAGGTGGCCGGCGTTCACCAGATACGCGATCCCGCTCTTGCCGTCGGCGAACACCAGCCCACCGGGCAGCAGCACCGGCCCCATCGAGGCCAAGTCGGCGTCGGTGGCGTTGTCGGCCGGCCACTGCCTGGGCGCGAAGCCATCCTCCAGCCGCAGGTCGGGCGACAGGCGCAGCACCGAATCGCTGTGGTCCCACGCGCCGCCGGTCGCCGCGCCGTTGCCGACGGTGACGTAGAGCCGGCCCTGCCGGTCGACCGCCGGTCCGGAGGCCCCCCAGATGCCGGCCTCCCGGCTGGTGGGGACCTGGTAGGCGTCGAGCGGCCCGCGGCCGTCGGTGCGCGAGGCGACCACCCTGCCGCGGTAGTTGCCGCAGTCGCCGAACAGGCCGCCGTAGGCGACGTAGACCTTGCCCTGGGAGAGGGCCAGCGCGGCGCGCTGCTGGTGGGGCCTGGGGTCGATGCCCGGCGGGTCGGCGGAGCGGCGGACGCGGACCTGGCCGCTGCGCGCATCGACCCCGACCAGCAGGTGCGCCGGGCCGCGCACCTCGGCGACCGCGAACACCAGGTGGGTGGCGGGGTCGTAGACCGGCGTGCCGGTGATGCCGAGCGGGTCGATGTTGCCGCACGGCAGGTCCGACTGCGGCACCGGCTGGCCGACCTTGGTGTGCCACCGCACCTGTCCGCTGCGCAGCGCCAGCGCGTACAGCGAGTCGGCCTCGGTGGCCACCAGCACCTGATCGCCGACCACCAGCGGCTCGCCGTAGACGGCGCCATCCAGCCTGGCGCTCCAGGCCTGGGTCAGCCGGTGCGGGTCGGCCAGGCCCGGCAGGTACCCGGTGCGGGCGTCGTCGCGGTGATAGGTGGTCCAGTCCCCGCCGTCGCCCGCCGGGGCCGAGCTGCTCGGGCCCGACGGCAGCGTCAACGGCGGCTGCCGCCTGGGCGCCTCCGCCTCCCGGCTACAGGCCCCCAGCAGCATGAGGAGTGCGACCAGTGCGACCGCTGCGATCCCCTTCCCGCGCGTCGTCATCCTGCGTGCCTCCCCGGTGAAGCCCTCGCGCCCGTCCTTCTCCCCCTCCTGGATCGACCGGCCGTGCGGTTGGCGACAAGCACTCGGCAGTCACAGCCGCTTGACGAGCACGTCGCAACTTTCGGACGAGCCAGCGTCCCCTCCCTCTCCGTTGCTGGCACTCGTCCGACCAGGACGCCTGCCGCGCTGACAATCGTACGGCTGCTGCGACGACCCTCCGGCGAAGCCGACTACGACTACGAGGCGAGTCGCGATCCTCTGGTGACTGGGCTTCTACGGGTCGGTTCCGGGCGGCCTGGATCGCCCGGGTCGTCACCGCTGGCACCGCGAGAAGCGCCATGACGAGGAGGGCGGCGCCCAACAGGGCGCCGGCAACCCACGCGCTGGTGGTGGCGCCGATCCCGAGGGTGGTGGCGCCAAAGGCAGTCCAGAGCAGGCCATAGCCTAGGTTTCCCTGTTTCAGACACTCAACCGGCCGCCCGCGTCACTTCGTCGCGAGGGTCTCGCGGAGTCGGGCGGCCAGTTCGGCGGCCTGCACAGCCGACCAGGGCACCGTTCCATGCTCCAGCATGAGCGCGTGGAACTGCTGCCGTTCGAACGGCGTTCCCGGCGGCAACGGCGCGATGTGCCAGTGCACGTGGGCGTTGGCCTGCTGACTGCCCAACGACAACAGGTAGGTCCGCTCCGACGGCACGACCCGCTCAACGGCGGTCGCCACCCGGTGGACCACCGCCAGAAGCTGAAGAAACGCCTCGCGGGACAGGCCATGCACCACGTGCTCGATGTGTGCCTTGGGAGCGACCAGCACCTTCCCGTACAGGGTGGGATAGGCGTCCAGGAAGGCGATGTGCTGGTCGTCCTCGAAAACCACCTGCTCGCGCTCGTACTGGGGATCGCCGCGGACGATGCCGCACACAAAGCACGGACCCCTGCGGATCCGCCGCTGGTAGGCCGCCAGGTCCACGGCTACCCGCCTGGGCTCCATCGCTGTTCCCTTCGCTCGCCGGCCACCGAAGGCGATCATGGTCGCCAGGGACTTCGGACGGAAGCGAGATCCGCGGTGTGCCCGAGCGAAGGAGTGGGTCGGTTGGCGCGCGTTGACTACGACCGGATGGCGCCGGCCTACGACGCGGGGCGTGGCCGCACGCTCGACCAGCTGCGACCTTGGCGCGAGGCGCTCGCCGAGTTCCTGCCCCAGCCATGCGGTTGCCGGAGCGCCATCCTCGACCTTGGAGCGGGGACCGGCCAGTGGGCCGCGGCGCTCAGCAGGTGGTTCGAGCTGTCGGTGGTGGCGGTGGAACCGTCCGCCGGCATGCGCGCCGCCGCGGCCGCCAAAGATCTCGGCCGGGTCCTGCTGGTCGCTGGGCGTGGCGAGGCGATCCCGCTCGCTGCCGGCGCCTGTTCGGCGGCGTGGCTGTCGCTGATGCTCCACCACCTCGATGACCCCGCACGTTGCGCGGAGGAGCTTCATCGGGTGCTCTGTCCCCATGGCCTGGTGCTGCTGCGCGGCGCCTTCCCCGACGCCGGCGAGCTGCTGGACCTCAGCCTGCTGCTGCGTTTCTTCCCCGGCGCCAAGCGGGTGCTGGCCAGCTTCCCGCGCCTGGACGATACGGTGGCGATGTTCGAGCGCGCCGGCTTCGCGCTGGTCGCCACCCGTGGTGTCGCCGATCTGGCGGCGGTCAGCCTGCGCGACGCGCTGGGACGCATACGGCTACGCGCCGACACGGTGCTCCGGCAGCTCCCCGACGCAGCGTTCCACCAGGGCCTGCGGCAGCTCGAGCTGGCAGCCGCCGCCGAAGACCCGAAACGCCCGCCAGCTCCGCTGTACGGCCGCCTGCCCCTGGTCGTGCTCGCCAAGACCCGGCCAGAGGCAACCAGCGGCGGTCGCTGAGTCGCAGCCGCTGACCAGGAGGTTCGTCGCATGACCTTGGTGCTGGTTACCGGACCACCCGCCAGCGGCAAGACCACCCTGGCGCGACCGTTGGCCTTCTCCCTCGGCCTGCCCCTGCTCGGCAAGGACACCATCAAGGAAGCGTTGTTCGACACCCTCGGCAACGGCGACCGGTCCAGCTACGAGCGGCCCTGGCCGGGGTGGGTCCACTGGGCCTGGGCGGCCCAGTGCTGGAGGTCGACACCAGCGGTGCGGTGGACGTCGCCGCCGTTGGCACATGGGTCAGGAACCAGCTCGGGTGGCAGCGGCCTGCTCGCTGAATCGGTCGTCAGCACCAACGGGTGCTCCAACCGCGGTCTCGGCGGTGACGTTCGGGAGCTGGCTGCGCGGTCGGACGGCGCCTGCGGGCCGAAACCATTCTGATCGATGGGACGCTCGGGTCGGCCACCGCGCGGGTTGGCGCTACGGCAGGGCACCCACCGCGTCCGCTTGCGATTGAGCATGCCCCGTAGCTTGATCCGTTCAGCGAATTGCGGCAGATCGGCGCGCGGCAAGCGAGCTTCGCTACATCGCCTCAGCCCATCGACGCGCCCATTCGTTCAGCGGATCGAGCGCTGCGGCCAGGTCCCGGCCGATTTCCGTCAGCTCGTAGCGTTGGTCAGCGGTGCGGGTCAGCAGCCCCGCCTCGCCCAGCTCTGCCAGTCGCTGGTACAGCACGCTGGGAGACATGCCGTCACACCGGCCGCGAAGTGCGCGGGCACCGACGGGCCCGTCCCGCAACTCCCACAGCACCCGCAGCGACCAGCGGCGGCCGAGCAGGTCGAGAGCAGCCATCACAGGACGGCCCGTCGTAGAGCCCCGGACGGGCCGGCCAGGGCGGGGTGCCAATTGACGTTTCGCTTTCCGTAACGTACCGTGCTCGTTCATGGTTACTGAAACAGTAACACCAAGGATCCCACCCCTCGAACCGCCCTACGACCCGGACGTGGACGCCCAGCTCTCGGCCATGATGCCTGCGGGCGTCCCGCCCATTGCCCTGTTCCGTACCTTCGTCCGGAACATGCCGATGACGCGGGCCATGCACCCCTGGGGCGCCTACGAGCTCGGCCGCGCCCTGTCGCTGTCACTGCGCGACCGCGAGATCGTCATCGACCGCACGTGCGCCCGCTGCCACTGCGAGTACGAGTGGGGTGTCCACGTCGCGTTCTTCGCGGAGCGAGCGGGCCTCGATCAGCGCCAGATCGCCTCGCTGACCGCTGGGAGCGCCGACGATGCGTGCTGGACCGAGGAACGCGACCGTCTGCTCATCCGGGCGGTGGACGCACTGCACGACGACTCCGATATCCCGGACGGCCTGTGGCGGGCCCTCAGCGCCGTCTTCAGCGAGGCCAGCCTGGTCGACCTTCTCGTGCTCACCGGCTGGTACCACGCGATCAGTTTCGCGGCCAGGGCGCTTCGCGTCCCTCGTGAGGACTGGGCTCCTACCTTCGCGTCGGTCGCTGCCGCGGCCGGCGCTCAAGGATTTCGGCGTCCGAAGAGGAAGTAGGAGATCGGCAGCACCCCGGCCGAGCCGACGGTTGCGATCACCGCGGCCCACAGCCACTTCGGGCCTCGGACCTGGCTTGACGGCCGACGCTTGATGTCGATCAGCGCCGCGAGCTTGAGCGTGCCCTCGGCGACCGCCGCGGTGACCAGCATCCGGCGGGTTCGCTGGCTGAGATCGCTCCACTGTCTCCGAGCAGCCATGACGGCCTCCACCCACTACCCGGGATCCCTGATGGCCTGCACCCTACATCGGTTCGGCTGAGGGTCGCGTGGGAATCGCCAGCTCCGGCATGGCCTGGAAGTCGATGCCGTGGCGGGCGTGAAGGTCCCGCACCCGCAGCAGAGCGGCTCGCAGCAGCTCCAGGCGTTGCTCGGCGGTCGGCACGCCGAGGTCGGGCTCACAGCGGTGCCGGCCTCCGAGGTCGTCGATGGCGGCGTGCGGCCCGACGACCGGGTCGAGCAGCGCGGCGGACAGCAACCGTGCGGTGGCGCGAACCTGCGCCGCCGCCTCGGCCCGCTGTGCGGCCCGCAGGGGCCGGGAGGTCCGGTCCGCCAGGGCGCGCAGCACGCACTGGTGCCGCTGGGCGTCCCGGGCGAGGTGGCGAAGCGCGGTGGCGAGCGCCGGGATCGGGCAGCGGTAGGCCCACTGGTCGCACAGGTCGCCGAGCACCAGGGAGCGGAGCAGCATCGCGCCGCTCAGCGCGCCCATGCCGTGGTCGTCCAAGCCGTGCCGCCAGGCCTGCCGGCACCGTGCGGCTTCCCGCTCCACCTGGCGCAGGTGCCGATCGGCGTCGCGGGCGGCGTCGGTCCAGGCCGCGTGGCCTGGCTCTCCAGCGGCCAGGTGCCGCAGCGCGACGCGGCAGACCTGTTCGTGCTGGAGCTCGTCGCGCAACATCGCCAGCAGCGACCAGCGAACCTGCCGGTCGTCGTGCTCCTCGGTGGCGCGGGCGAACATCGAGGCGTACATCGGCGGCCCCAGCGCCTCGATGGCGACCAGCAGCGACCACCAGTGGGCGATCGCCGCCTGCCGCTCCGGTGTGAACGGACCAAGGTGTGCGATGCCCCGGGCCAGCTCGGCCGTGTCCCAGAATCGGTATCGCAGCGACTCCACCAGCCACGCCGGGTCGTCCGAGCCGTCGGGCCAGCCGGCCGTGTGCAGTTCCAGCGGCGGGTCGAGGGTCCGCGTTGGCTCCACCCCGAGGACGTGTTCCTGCTGTGCGGTCATGACGCCACCTCCCGCGGCGGCTCGTTCTGCGCGGCGGGTCGTCATGCGGCGGGTCGTCACGTCGAATGCCTGCGAGCCACGCTATCCGGAGGTCCGCGGGCGGTCAGCTGCCGAACGTCCTGAGACTGATCGCTGATGGTCCCGACCCTCGGGACCGGCTGGAGCGGTGCTCACGGCCGCGCCGACGCGGTCGAGGAAGTCCTTGATGGTGGCCTCGGCGATGCGGTGCAGGGCGAGCCGGTCCACGGTGCGGCCGACCGTGCCAAGCGGCGGCTGGTAGCTGCCGCTGAGCGCCAGCTGGGTGCGGTGGCGGCCCAGCGCGCCGACCTCCAGCTCGCCGTCCAGGGTGGGCAGCAGCCAGCCGCTGGGCTCCCAGCGCATCGGCAGGACCAGCTTGGAGGGGAACCTGGCCGGCTGGCCGAGGTGGACGCTCACGTGCCGGGCGACCCGCAGGCCGCCCTGGCCGATGCCGACCTCGGCCAGCAGCGGCTCGGCGCGTTCCACGGCGCCGTCGGCCAGAGCCGGCAGCCAGGCGGCCGGGGCGTCCAGCAGGGCCGCCTCGGCCCGCGCGGCGGGCAGGTCCAGCTCAACGAAGTAACGAAGGAACACGAGGTCCCCCAATCAGCGGGTGCGGCGCGGTCGAGACAGGGAGCCGCCGCCCGTCTCCGCGGAAGGGTGCTGTGCCGGGGTGCCGGCCGGTATGGCCACTGGTCCTGGTCATCGGGGGACGTTGGGCTGCCCTCGCGGGCGCGCCCGTGCTGCTAGGCTCGGCTCGTGAGCGAGCAGAGGAACCATGGTGACCTGCTGTTGGAGGCGGGGCTAGCGCTGGCGTCGGAGCGCTCGCTGCCGGCCATCCTGCAGCGCATCGTCGAGCTCGCCACCCAGCTCACCGGCGCCCGCTACGGCGCCATCGGGGTGCTCGGCCAGGACGGCGGCATCTCGCAGTTCGTCTCCACGGGGATCACCCCGGAACAGCATGCGGCGATCGGGCACCTGCCGGTCGGCAAGGGCATCCTCGGCGCGCTGATCGAGGATGCCCGGCCGCTGCGACTGCGCGATCTGCGCAGTGATCCACGTTCGGCCGGGTTCCCGCCGAATCATCCGCCGATGCGGTCGTTCCTCGGCGCGCCGGTGATGGCGCGCGGCCGGGTGTTCGGCAACATCTACCTGACCGAGAAGCAGGGCGCCGACGAGTTCGACGCCGAGGACGAGCGCGCGCTGGTGGTGCTGGCGGCCCAGGCGGGCGTGGCGGTGGAGAACGCGCACCTGTACCAGGAGCTGGAGGTCAGGGTCCGGCGGCTCGACGCCCTGCACGACATCAGCGCGGCGATCGTGCACGGTGACGACCCGGACGAGGTCGTCGGGCTGGTGGCCCGCCACGCCCGCGCGCTGCTGCGGGCGGATCTGGCCAGCATGGCCGTGCCGAGCCACGACCATCGGCAGCTGACCGTGCTGACCGCCGACGGCGGCGAGGCGGAGACCATCCTCGGCGAGGTCTTCCCGATGGAGGGTTCGGTGTCGGGGGACGCGATCACCAGCGGCCGGCTGGTGGCGCTCCAGGATGCGGCGGTGGACGAGCGGGTCGCGCAGCCGATCGTCCGGTCGGGAGCGTTCGGTCCGGCGCTGTTCGTGCCGCTGTCCGCCAGGGGCGAGCCGTTCGGGACGCTGCTGCTGGCCCGTCGCCGCGGCCGGGAGCCGTTCGAGGAGGGCGAGGCCCGGCTGGCGGAGCTGTTCGCCGGCCAGGCCGCGGGCGTGCTCGAGCAGGCCAGGCTCCAGCGTCAGGTGCACCGGCTGGAGACCCTGGAGGAACGCGAGCGCATCGCCCGGGAACTGCACGACGGCACCGTCCAGGCGCTGTTCACCGTCGGGCTGGGGCTCCAGGGCACCGCCTCGCTGGTCGCCGAGCCCGAGGCCGCCCGGCGGATCCAGGGCGCGGTCGAGGAGCTGGACCGGGTCATCCGGGACCTGCGCAACTACATCTTCGGGCTGGAGCCGGGTGTGCTGGCGCAGCGGCCGCTCGACCAGGCGCTGGAGGAGCTGGTCGAGGAGTTCCAGGACCGCAGCGGCGTGGTGGCGATCGCCGAGATCGACCCTGGCGCGGCGGCGGCGCTGACGCAGGACGCCGCCGAGGTGGTGCAGCTGGTCCGCGAGGCGCTGTCGAACGTGAGCCGTCACGCCGACGCGGCCACCTGCCGGGTCTCGCTGCATCGCGATCCGGATGCTGATGTGGTGCGATTGGAGGTCGACGACGACGGGCGCGGCTTTGACCTCGCGGCCGCCAAGGCAGGCGGCCGGGGGCTGGGGAACCTGCGGGCGCGGACCGCCCGGCTGGGTGGCCGGACCGAGATCCAGAGCCTGCCAGGGGAGGGCACCACGGTGCGGATCGCCATCCCTGTCCAAGGGTGGGCGCAGGGGTGAGAGGAGCGCGGTGATGGCAGACTCCCACGAGCAGACCGGGCCGGAGCAGCCGCGGCAGGCGCTGGGGCGGCCGATCCGGGTGATGCTGGTCGATGACCACGACATCGTCCGCGACGGGATCCGGGCGCTGCTGGAACACGCCGAGGACCTGGTGGTGTGCGCCCAGGCGGCCACCATGCGCCGGGCGGTCACCCAGGCCGACCGGTCGCTGCCCGACGTGGTCTTGATGGACGTGCGGCTGCCTGATGGCAGCGGGGTGGAGGCCACCCGCGAGATCCGCGCCGCCCACCCCGACATTCGGGTGCTGATGCTGACCTCTTTTGCCGACGATCAGGCGCTGTTTGCCTCGATCCTGGCGGGCGCCTCGGGGTATGTGCTCAAGCAGATCAACGCCGAGGAGCTGCTGCGGGCGGTGCGGACGGTGGCGGGGGGTGGCAGTCTGCTGGATCCTGGGGTGACGGGTCAGGTGCTGGCGCGGCTGCGCGCTGGCAAGCAGCTGCTGCGTGATGAGCGGCTGGCCCGGTTGAGCGCGCAGGAGGAGCGGATCTTGGGGTTGGTGGCCGAGGGGTTGACCAACCGGCAGATCGGTGAGCGGTTGGGGCTGGCGGAGAAGACCGTCAAGAATTACATGTCCAGCGTGCTGGCCAAGCTGCGGGTGGGTCGGCGCGCCGAGGCGGCCGCCTACCTGGCCCGCCACACCATCGAAGAACCCTGAGACCGGTTCGGGGGCGGCTACGGCGTCTCCGTGCTGGCAGGCTTCGAATGCGGCGGGCTGATGGTGATGAGGGTGCGGATGTAGTTGGCCCGCTCGTAGGCGGCGGGGTCGCTGACGGCCTGGCGGCTGGCGGCACCGCGGACCTCCGCCACGGACTGGTGCCCGTGGCGCTCCAGCCACTGGCGCAGCTCGGCCTCCATGGTCGCCAAGTGCTCGGGGCCGTTGCGCAGCAACGCCGAGGTGGTCATCGCCACGTCCGCGCCGGCCAGCAGCGCCTTGACCGCGTCCACGCCGCTGTGGATGCCGCTGCTGGCCGCCAGGCCGGCCCCGAGCTGGCCGTGCAGGATGCCGATCCAGCGCAGCGGCAGGCGCAGCTCCGCCGGGCTGCTCAGGCTGAGCATGGGCCGGACCTGCAGGGTCTCGGGGTCGATGTCGGGCTGGTAGAAGCGGTTGAACAGCACCAGCGCGTCGGCGCCGGCGTCGACCAGCTGCACCGCCAGGTGGCCGATGGCGCTGAAGTAGGGGCTGAGCTTGACCGCCAAGGGGATGCCGAGCTGGTCGCGGACCGCCCGCACCAGGGTGGTGCAGCGGGTCTCGATCTCGCGGCCTGGCAGGCCAAGGTGGGTGGCGACGAAGTAGAGGTTGAGCTCGACGGCGTCCGCGCCGGCCTCCTCCAGCAGCGGCGCGTAGTGGACCCACTCGCCTGCCTGCACGGCGTTGAGGCTGGCGATCACCGGGATGTCCAGGTTGGCCTTGGCCTGCGCGAGCAGGGTCAGGTAGCCGTCGGGACCGGTGTTGTAGCGATGCAGCCTGGCCAGGGACCATCCGGTGGCGCGGTTGCCGAAGCGGCCGCCGGCGACCTCCTCCAATACGCGGGCTTCCTCGGTGAGCTGCTCCTGGAACAGCGACGGCAGCACCACCGCGGCCGCGCCGGCCCGCTCCAGCCGGCGCAGGTCGCCAAGACTCCCCGTCAGGGGTGAGGCCGAGGCGACCAGCGGGCTGCGCAGCTCCAGCCCCAGATAGCGTGTCCGCAGGTCGATCGCCACCGCTGCCCTCCATTCGCGTCGTGTCGACCCCTGGGCATCAGCGTCCGCTCGACCCCGCCGCTCCCCCCAGGGACCATGGTCCCGCCTCCAGCCGGCCCATTCGCCCTGCTGGGCCGAGGCCCGGTCGCCGTACGGTGCAGCTGGAAGAACCCGTGCGACCGAGGTGGACCATGGAGCAGAAGATCGAAGCCGTCATGACGACCCAGGTCGTCACCGCCACGCCCGCCACGCCGTTCCGCGAGCTGGTCGAGCTGCTCGGCCAGCGCCGCATCAGCGCCCTGCCGGTGATCGACGACGACCGGCGGGTGGTCGGCATCGTCTCCGAGGCCGACCTGCTCATCAAGGAGGGCTGGCCGCACGGCGGCGACGACGCCGGCGTGCTGGAGGCGCTGCGCCACCGCCACCGGTTCGACAAGGGCGCCGGCACCTGCGCAGAGGAGGTCATGACCCGCAAGGTCGTCACCGTGGCGCTGGGGACACCGCTGGCGGCCGCCGCCCGGCTGATGATCCGCCTGGGCGTCAAGCGCCTGCCGGTGGTGGACGCCCAGGGCCGGCTGGCGGGCATCGTCACGCGCGGGGACCTGCTCAAGGCGTTCCTGCGGCCGGATCCCGCGATCGCCTGGGAGATCCGCCACGAGCTCCTGCGCGACCGCTTCGCGGACGTCGGCGCCCACGTCGAGGTCGAGGTTCACGACGGGACGGTGGGCCTGACCGGCGGGTTGGAGCGGCGCAGCCAGGTCGATGCGCTGGTGCGTGCGGTGCAGGCCGTGGAGGGTGTGGCCGCCGTGAACGCCAAGCTGACCTGGGAGATCGACGACGTGACCGCCATGGCCACCTGGCCAATCGCCTGAGTCCGGGGAGGTCGGCCCAAGAGCTGGCGGGGGACTTGAACCCCATGGGACCGCTCGCATGTGCCAGCGCAGCCGCGGCGCGCAGCAGGTCCTGGGTCAGCGTTGGGGCGGCTCCCCGCAGCTGGTCAAGCTACTGGAACGCTATGGCCGCGTGGGCGTAGAGGTCATCAAGCTCGACCCTCGGCCCGCGATCGGGGCTGCTGTATACCCCGGTCCCCGGCCTGTTCTACGCCGTTGAGGAGAACATTGCCGCCGGCGCGCCCAGCACCCTGGAGTTGGGCTATCGGGCGGTGTTGGCCGCGCTGATGGTTGCGCTTGCCGCGGCGGCCTGGCGCGCCGCCTGCCACCGCAACCTGGGACAGGACAGCTAGAGCGTGTCCCCGAGCGGGCCACCTGATCCGGTCATCGGTGGGATGGTGCTGACCGTGCCGGTGCGGCGGGCGCGCTCGGCGGCGAACACGGCCAGGTGGGCCTCCAGCGACTCGCGCGGACCGGACAGGATGTGCGAGCCGTCGCCGGTGGCCACGGCCCGGACGAAGGCGTCCATCAGGCCCCAGTCGCCGCCGCCGTGGCCACCGCCGGCGGTGGCGTCGCCGGGCGTCCGCGCCTGGAGCGTCTCGGAGGTCTCGGTCAGGAAGTCGTAGAGCGTGACGGTCTCACCGTCGCCATGCAGCTCCCCGCGGGTGCCGAACAGGCGGGTGCGGCGGTGGCCGCCGGCGGTGAACGCGGTCATGGTGAACGTGCCGGTCGGCCCGCCGTCGAACTCCATCGCGACGACCTGGTGGTCGACCACGTCGTTGTCGCAGGCGTACACGCAGCGCCCGTACGGTCCATGCCGCAGCGCGGCATCCAGGTCCTCCCCGGTGCGGCGGTCGACCAGGGCGTCCAGCGGCCAGACGGTCTCGCGGTCCAGGTAGCGCGAGTAGAACCGCACCGCCGAATACGGGCAGGTGGGCTCCACCTGGCAGTCCAGGCAGCGGTCGGACGCGCCGTCTGGCCGGTTCTCGGGGCGGAAGTGGGCCAGCCCGCCGAAGCTAGCCACCCGCCGGATCGGCCGGCCGACCACGTAGGCCAGCCAGTCCAGGTCGTGGCAGGACTTGGCCATGAGCATGAAGGTGGCGGTGTCCTCGCGCCGCCAGGCGCCACGCACGTAGGAGTGGGCATGATGGCTGAAGCCGACCGGCTCCAGGTGCTGGACCGAGACCACCTCCCCCAGCCGGCCCTGGTCGACCAGCTGCTTGACCAGCCTGGTGTAGGGCGTGTAGCGCAGCACGTGGCAGACGGCCAGCAGCACCCCCGCGCGCTGGACCGCCTCGACGATGCGGCGGCAGTCGGCCTCGCTGGTGGCCATCGGCTTCTCCAGCAGCAGGTGGTAGCCCAGCTCGGCGAAGGCGAGCGCCGGCTCCACGTGCATGGCGTCCTGGGTGCAGAGCAGCACAGCGTCGGCCAGGCGGCCACGGTCGGCCAGCTCCCGCCAGGACCCGAACCGGGCCGTGGCGGGGATGGCGTGCGCGGCCGCCAGCCGCTCGCGGCGGGCGTCGCGGGGCTCGGCGACCGCCACCACCCTGGCCCGCTCGGGATGTGCCAGCGCCCAGCCGCCGTGCCCCATCCCACGGTTCCCGGCCCCAACCACAGCAAGGGTGACCGGTGGCATCCGCGCTCCTCCGTTCGTCGCGTTCTCGGCTACAGGTCGGGTAGGGCCCGCACTTCGGCAGGGGTGGGCAGCGATGCCTGGGCGCCGTGGCGTGTGCAGGCCGCCGCAGCCACCCGGACTGCCCAGCGCGCCGCATCCTCCAGGGTGGCACCGGCAGCGAGCGCGTCGGCCAGCCCCCCGCAGAAGGCATCGCCGGCCGCGGTGGAGTCCACCGTCCGGACGGGGACGGCAGGGATGTGCCTGGTGCGGCCGTGCTCGACGACGAGGGCACCGTCGGCTCCCAGGGTGACCACCACGGCCCGGGCCGGAAGCCGCTCAGCCAGCCCGGCCGCCTCCTCGACGGTGGCGGGCGTCGGCGCGGCGGCGAGCTGTGCCAGCTCCACGCGGTTCGGCACCAACACGTCGACCTCTCCCAGCAGGTCCTCGGGCAGGTCCCGCACCGGCGCCGGGTTGAGGACCACCTTCCCTTCAGCTGTTCGGCTGGCCGCCGCGACGGCCGCCAGTGGAATCTCCAGCTGGATCAGGGTGACCGCGGCCGCCCGCAGCACCGCCCCGGCCGCGCAGACGTCGTCGGGGGTCAGCCGGGCGTTCGTGCCGGGGCTGACCACGATCTGGTTCTCGCCGTCCTCGCTGACGGTGATGAAGGCCATGCCGCTCGGGACGCCGTCGACGACGCGCACGTGCGAGGTGTCCACCCTGTCCGCCTCCAGCGCCGCCAGCAGGTCGTGCCCGACCTGGTCGTCGCCGACGCAGCCGACCATGACTACCTGGCGCCCGAGCCTGGCCGCCGCCACCGCCTGGTTGGCTCCCTTGCCGCCGGGGTTGCGGAACACGTCGGCCCCCGAGACCGTCTCTCCGGGGCCTGGCAGCCGGGGAACCCGGACGACCAGGTCGACGTTCAGGCTTCCCACCACGGCAATCGCCGGAGCGGTCGCTGGGGCTGCCGGTTGCTCCGTCAACGCCGCACCTCCACGCCCGCTGGGGCGTCCAGCACCACTTCGCCCAGGCGGCCCGCTGCCGCAACCGTGTGCCGGCCGGCCTCGGCCTCGTACCGGATGGTCACATTCCGGCCGTCCATGGGAACGCGAAGCTCGGTTCGCCCCGTGGCTTCGAACGGCGCCACCACGAGGGTGAGAGGGTCGGTGGGCCGCTCCCCTACCCACTGCACGGCCGGCCCCATCGGGATCACGGCCCCCTCCCGCAGGTACAGCGGCATCGTGTCCAGGTCATGCTCGGCATCCACCCAGCCGGGGCCGCGATGCCGGTCGCGGGTCCACCAGTCCGTCCAGGTCCCGGCCGGCAGGTAGACCCGCCGCCGGCCGCCCGGCTCCAGCAGCGGGGCCACCAGGAGCGACCGGCCGCAGAGGAACTGGTCGCCGATCCGCCAGGTGGTCGGGTCGCCAGGGAACTCCAGCACCAGCGGGCGAGCGAACGGCAGGCCGCGCTCGGCGGCGCAGCGTGCCTCGGCCAGGACGTAGGGGAGCAGGCGGTAGCGCAGCCGGATCCAGTCTCTGGCCACGCGCCGCGCGGGCTCCGGCCAGCGGCACGCCTCACGGACCCCCATCCCGTGCACCCGGGGATGCGACAGCAGCACCGCCCACTGCAGCCAGCGGACCAGCAGCTCCTGATCGTGGGGCAGCTCGCCGGTGCCGCCGATGTCGGCCGACCAGAAGGTGAACCCGGACAGCCCGAGCGACAGGCCGCCGTGGAGCTGGGGAGCCATCATCTCCCACGCCGGCGGCACGTCCCCGCCCCAGTGCACCGGGAAGCGCTGCGCCCCGGCCCAGCCGGACCGGCTCCAGGCGATCCGTTGGGCATCTCCCAGCGCCCGGCCGGTCGCGGCGTGCACGGCCTGCTGGTAACGCAGCGGGTACAGATTGTGCATGCGCTCTCCTGGGGTGCCGTCCGCGTACACCGCCGCGTCCGGCAGCTCCTCCCCGAAGTCCACCTTGATCACCGAGGCGCCGGTTTCCAGCAGGCGCCCGTACTCCTCGTCCATCACGCGGACGGCCTCGGGGTTCGTCCAGTCCACCACGTGCACCGGGCCCTGGTAGCCGCTGACGAAGTGGACGCCGATGTCGAGGAAGGCGCCGTCGCGCGTGTGCACGAACCCGCCGGCTCGGGCGAGGCGGTCGTGCAGGCGCGTGCCCTCCATCAGGTACGGTGTCTGCCAGAGCGACAGGTGGACGCCTTCGGCGGCCAGCGCGCGGCAGAGACCCTCCGGGTCGGGGAACCGGTCCGGGGCGAACTCGAGGTCGCAGCGCCAGTCGACGGCGAACCAGTTGGTGTCCAGGTGGATGACGTCCATGGGAATGCCAGCCTCGCGCATCTCCCGCACGACCTCCAGGACCTCGTCGGCGGAGGCGTAGGAGCACCTGCTCTGCCACCACCCGAACGACCAGTCCGGCGGGACCGGCGACCGCCCGGTCAGGGCGGTGTAGCCGGCCAGGATCTCCGCCGGGGAGCCGAGGAAGACGAAGTAGTCGAGCACGCCGTCGTCGACGGCCACCTGCACCTGGTGGGCCGCCCGGCTGCCGACCCAGGCGGTGACCCGGTTCGAGGTGTGGACGAACACGCCGTAGCCACCGGTGGTGAGCCAGAACGGGACCGCCTTGTAGAGGCGCGGGGTGTGGACGCCCATGGCGTCGGACACCCACAGGTCGATGGTCTGGCCGGCCTTGTCCAGGCCGAGGAAGGTCTCGCCGAATCCGTACACCGCCTCGCCCGGCCCGACGCCGAAGGTCTCGGTGGCCACCGGGCGGCCGTCGCGCTGGTCGTGGCTCACCCCGGTCCCGAGCGAGTCCCCCACCGCGAAGTAGCTCGGGTCGGGCCCGCCGATCCGCACCCGCGGGACCCGCCCGCCCGGTGCCGTTCGCCCGTTCCCCGCCCCGCGGACCTCCAACCGGTACGGGTCGAGCGTGGCGGCGGCGGCCATCGCCGCCGTCCTGACCACCACCCGGTCGGCGGTCGCCGCAACCTCGACGGAGGAGGCCGGGGGAAGCGCGCCCAAGCCGCCGGGCCCGGCGCCCCCCGCCACGGCGGTGCCTTCTCCGTCATCCATGATCATGCCGCTGCCGCCGTCGCGGACCTCGTGCCCCGGGGCGTAGCGGACCCGGAGCACGCGGTCGCCGACGGCTTCGATCCGCAGGCGGCCGTCCAGGGGGGAGCCCTCCTCCGGTGGGGGCGGGAACGGGCCGCGCGGCCAGGGATCACGGTGGGCGACGGTCCGCAGCAGGACGCCGGTGGCGTCGGCCTCCAGCACCTCGGCGCTGGCCACCAGGTGGCGCTCCAGGGTGCCGTGCTCGAGGGCCCGGGTCGCCACGCGTCACCCCCGGACCGTGCGGCCGCCCGCCGCGGTGCTCTCCAGCCCGTCCAAGGGGTCGTCCAGGACCGCCGCGCCCGGCTCCCGCGGCGGGTAGGCCCGCACGAAGCACTCGGCGTCCAGCACGATCCAGCGCAGCGGCTCCGGGATGCGCTCGTGCTCGGGGAGCTGGGTCCGGTGGCGGAGGATGGCGGCCCACTTGCGGTCGCGGACCGAGCGGGTGTCGACGCGGACGGCGATCCGCTCGTCCGGCACCCCGGTGATGTCGAACAGCCGACCCTCCTCGCCGTAGTCGAACCCACCCGCGCGCACGCCCTCGTAGAAGCGGTCCACCGCCGAGCGCGGATAGGCGGCCTGGTACAGGCGCAGGAACGCGTCGGCCGGCTCCCTGTCGGCCGTCCGGGCCCGCCGGAACGCCTCGGCCGCGGCCTCCCCGGCCCGGACGTGGTCGTGGTGCGAGGTCAGCCCGTCCGGGCCGAAGGACACCACGACCTGCGGGCGGACCTGGCGCAGCACCGCCTCGACCTCGCCGACCAGGTGCTCGAACGGCACCTGTGGCAGGCGGTAGTCGGGGTGGCGCAGGAAGCGGACCGGCGCGTCGGGGTAGCCGATGGCTTCGAGGAACGCCCGCTGCTCGCCCTCGCGC
Organism: Actinomycetes bacterium; assembly: GCA_036392615.1. GTDB lineage: Bacteria > Actinomycetota > CALGFH01 > CALGFH01 > CALGFH01 > DASVXQ01. Next base: position 22,261 of record DASVXQ010000121.1, read on the forward strand.
ACGGCCCCCAACGTCCGCCGGGTGGCCAGCGTCGGCGAGGCGATGGGACCGGCCTCGCCGCTGGTCGCGAACACCATGGTGGGCTCGACCCTGCCGCGGTGCAGCAGCAGCGTCCCGCCGATCAGATAGGAGTCGTCATCCGGATGGGCGAACACCCCGACGAGCTTGACCGTCACGGCGTCCCCCCGCCGGGCCCGAGCAGCACGATCCCGTAGACGCCGACGTCGCGCAGCACCACCCGGACGCGGCCGTCCGCCGCTGGCTCCAGCGCGGCGCGCAGGCGGCCGTCGGGGCTCTCCGCGCTGGCCGCGCCCACCTCGAACGGCAGGCGGACGTCGAGCACCAGCCGGTCCAGCATGGGGACCCGGTCGGTATCGGGGTCGTAGTCGTAGCGGATGAGATGCAGGGCGGCGCCACCCTCGACCGCCTGGAGGGTGAGCGCCGCGTCCGTGGCGCCCTCCGCCACGACGACCTGCGGGCCACCGTCGACCAGCTCGAGGGCGAACCCGAACGGGCCGACGACCCCGGTCGACGGCTGGCCGAGCAGGCGCTGGAGGGCGTCGGCACCCAGGTTCTCCCCCAGCGATCCGCACACCAGCAGGCGGCCGCCCGCCGCGAGGTACTCGGCGAGCAGCTCGGCCTGCCGCTTGGTCAGCCAGCGGCACTCCGGCAGCACCAGGGTCCGGTACCGGCGCAGCGCCTCGACGGTGAGCGCGTCGGGCCGCAGGGTCCCGTCCGGGAAGAAGACCACGTCGTACGGCTGGAGCGCCACCGACAGCGCCTCGCACGCCTCCCAGAACGGGATGCGTGCCTCGCCGATCTCGTTGGTCCGGTTGTCGGCTCCCAACTCGTCGGCCGCGACCGCCCGGTAGCTGCTCTCGATCGAGAACACCACGCCGACCTCGCTCAACGAGCGCGTGGAGTAGCGCCGCTCGTGGTCGGCGATGAACGACTGGATCTCGGTGGCCAGGTCGTGCGGCGGGTAGAAGGCGTCCTCGATGACACTGCCCATCCAGGCGCCGTACGGCACGCTCATGTTCACCCCGAGCGCGGCAGCCTCGTACAGCGACTGCCGGAACCGGTCGTAGGCGCGCCCGCGCTTGAGCTCGGTGAGCAGCTCGGGGACGACCCCGCCATAGGGGTTCTCCACCACGACCACCGGCTTGTCGCCGCCGAACCCCGCCGCGTAGCGGTACCAGGCCGGCTGGCGCCAGGTGGTGTTGCGCATCTCGGTGACCACCACGTCCACCGCCGGTTCCAGCGCGTAGTAGTGGTCGAACAGGTTGAAGAAGTTCCCGGAGACCTGGATCCGCCGCCCGACGCTGGCGGCGTACTCGCGGGCGTAGACCGCCAGCTCGGTGAAGTACCGCGCGATGTTGCCGCGCTGGAAGCGCAGGTACTGGCCGAACATTGGGGTGGACTCGTGGCCGGACTTGAAGTCGTGGCCGCGTGCCAGCAGCCAGCTGCCGTAGTGGAACGCGGACAGGTCCTCGCCACGGAGCTCCTCGGGAAGCTCGTCCGGCGGCAGTGCCCGCAGGTAGTCGGTGAACCCCCGCATGCAGGTCGTGCAGAAGCACCCGCCGTACTGCAGCGAGGTGATCGGGACCTCGGCCTCGTCGAAGTGGATGCCCTGGCAGCCGGCGTCGATCTGAAGGCGGACGATGGCCTTGAGGTACTCCCGCCAGACCGGGTTGTTGCGGTCCATCATGAAGTTCCAGTGCTCCCGGTCGGGGCACTCGATCCACAGCGCGTGGCAGGGCTGGCCGTGGATGTCCCGCTGGGCGCACTCCTCCAGGATGTCGGTGACCTCCTCGCCGTCGGCGCTCAACACCGGCTCGGGGAAGTACTTGGAGCGGGGCGGCCACAGCTTCGGGTAGCGGTCCTGCCAGAACTCCCGGATCCCGAGCCAGTCGCGCCTGCCGGCGCCGCGGGTCTCGTTCAGCGCCAGCACCCGCGACTCGTCCTCGTCGAGCTCGACCGGGTACTCCCAGGCGTGCTCGAAGACCACCCCGAACACCTTGATCCCCCGCCGGCCGCACTCGGCCATGAACTCCGCGTCGTTGACGAACCCGTAGACCCGGTAGCGCGCCGGGACGTCGCCGAACGCCTCCTCCTCCAGGTACGGCAGGGACAGGTTGCCGCCGCCCAGCGCCGACCAGACCAGCATGGTGGCGCGGTAGTCCTCGAGGTGGTCGATCATCTTGAGCCGGCGCGGCGGGAAGCTCGGGTGGTAGTTGTGCTGCAACGGGAACCAGGCGTCGAAGTAGACCCCACGCTCCATCCAGTGGTCTCCTCTGGCTCGGGTGCGCTACGGGCGGGCGGTGGCCGCGGTGGTCACCGCCACGTCCGGGCGGGCCGGCTCGTCCCAGATGCTCTGGCCGGTGTCCGGGTCGAAGAAGTGCAGGCGGCGGGTGTCCACGGCGACCTGCACGCGGTCGCCCTCGCGGGCGCCGGTGTTGGCGTCGAAGCGGGCCACCAGGGTGGTCGTGCGCGAGCGGGCGCCCGCCTCCAGCTCGGCGACGTCCTCGCCCAGCGCCGCGGCCAGCTCCTTGGTGTCCTCGGTGAGCACCGGCGGCGCCGCCACGGTGAAGTGGACCAGCACCTCCGACCCCATGTCCTCGCGCAGGTCCACGGTGGTGGCGAAGCGGCGGTCCTCCGGGGTCCCGCGGCCGATCTCGGCGTCCTCCAGGTTCTCCGGGCGGATCCCCAGGATCACCCGCCGCCCGGCATAGGCGTGCAGCGCCGGCCGCTCCTGGACGGCCTGCCCGTCGACCGCCAGCCGGTTCCCGCCCAGCTCCACGAAGAGCCGCTCGCCGTCGCGCGCGACGGTGGCCTCGACCAGGTTCATCGCCGGCGAGCCGATGAACCCCGCGACGAACAGGTTGGCGGGCCGCCGGTACAGGCTCGAGGGCGCGTCGAGCTGCTGCAGCACGCCGTGCTTGAGGACCGCGACCCGGTCCCCCATGGTCATCGCCTCGACCTGGTCGTGGGTCACGTAGATGGTGGTCACGCCGACGTCCCGCTGCAGCCGGGAGATCTCCGAGCGCATCTGCACCCGGAGCTTGGCGTCCAGGTTGGACAGCGGCTCGTCCATCAGGAAGGCCTTGGGCTCGCGGACGATCGCCCGGCCCATGGCCACGCGCTGCCGCTGCCCGCCCGAGAGCTGGCCCGGCTTGCGGGTCAGCAGCTCGTAGAGGGCCAGCGTCCTGGCGGTCCGCTCGACGCGGTCCTTGATGTCGGGCTTCTTGAGGTGCCGCAGGCGCAGCCCGAAGGCCATGTTCTCGAACACCGACAGGTGCGGGTACAGGGCGTAGTTCTGGAACACCATGGCGATGTCGCGGTCCTTGGGGGCGACGTCGTTCACCACCCGGTCGCCGATGCGGACCTGGCCCTCGGTGATCCGCTCCAGCCCCGCGACCATCCGCAGAGCGGTGGTCTTGCCGCATCCCGACGGCCCCACCAGCACCATCAGGCTGCCGTCCTCCACCTCCAGGGTGAGGTCGTCCACGGCGACGGTCCCGTCGCCGAACACCTTGGTCACGTGGTCGAAGACGATCTCGGCCATGCAGTCATTCCTCCTCCCGGGAAGCGGACCACGGTCACGTCGTGCCGGCCGGTTCCCTCCTGGATGAGCACCAGCGCTCTGGTGGGCTGCTCCGCCAGCGGCGCGCCGTGCCACACGGCCCGGTCCATGACCACGCCGGAGCCGGGCGGGACCCGGAACACGCGGAACCGGTCGAGCGGCGGCAGGCGTGCCGGGTCCTCCGGGTGCTCGGCCGGGGCGGCGTAGACCAGCAGGTCGGCGGAGGTGGCGAAGACGGCCTCCTGGGTCCGCAGGTGGCGCTCGGCCCAGTCGAAGGTCCCCTCCGCCGGCCACAGGTCCAGGTAGCCGACGCCCCAGGGGCGCCCGTCGCCGGCCAGGTAGGCCGTCTCGGCCCACCACCGCCAGCCAGGACCGGAGGCGTCCTGCGCCCTGGACGGCAGCTCGACCACCCGTCCGAAGGGGGCGAACGCCTCCGCCGTGAGCGGCTCGACCGGCACCCGGATCATCCGGCCCGCTCCACCAGCCGGGGCCGGCCGGCCAGGCCCGAAGGTCGAGGGGTCGCGTTCAGCAGGTTGGCGGGGGTGTTCGAGACCCGCAGGACCAGCTCGTTCGCGCCCGGGTGGAGCAGGCCGCCGACCTCGACGGCGTACGGGTCCCACAGGCGCACGCCGGCGGGCTGGCCGTTCACCTCCACGTCCAGCACGTCGTCGCGCATCGGCACCTCCAGGAACAGCCGCCGCCCGACCAGGTCCGCGGGGACCTCGATTGTGGTCCGGTAGGCGCCCCGGCCGGAGTAGAACGGGTAGCCCTGGCCGGTCCAGGACTCCGGCCGCGCCGGGCCGGCGGGCCGGGCGGCGATCCGGTAGCCGCCCTCGGCGTCGCCGGCCAGGCCGAACGACCCGAGCAGCTTCACGTGGTCGACGAGCCCGCCGGTCTGCTCCCGCAGCACCAGCCGGACCGCCAGGACATTGCGGCCCTGCCGTGCGCGCCCGGAGAGGTCGACCTCCTTCATCTGGGCGTCGATCCGGCTGCGGACGGGGGTCCATGGCACCTGAAGGCCGTTCAACCACACCTGGGGGTCGTCGCCGTCGAAGCCGTCGACCAGCAGCACCAGCCGTTCGGGCAGGTCCTGCACGTCGAAGCCGATCCGGTACCAGACAGGGACGGGCCAGGGGCCGGGCGGCTCCACCGGGAGCTGGTAGGCCCATGCGCCGGCGACCACCGGCTGCCAGCCCTGCTCGTCCACGTCCAGGCCCGCGTGGGCCTCGGGGCCGTCGCCGGGGCGCTCCGGCACGGCCACCCAGCTCGTCACCACCAGCGCGTTGTCGTCCTCGGGGGTGAACGACCACCGCCCGTCCAGGTCCAGCGCCACGGGCGCAGCCGGCGGGGGCGCCTCCGCCGCGGCCGGGGCGGCGGAGGCCGGCGCCAGGCCGTCAGCGGTCAGCACGAACACCGACCCGACCGGCGGCAGGGTGAGGTCGAAGGCGGTCCACGCTCCGTCGCGCCAGGCGGCCGCCGGCTCCTGCTCCCCGGTGCTCGGGTCCCACAGGGCTGGCGCCAGCTCGCCGGGCAGGCGCACCCGCATCGACTGCTCCTCGAAGGTCGTGTTGACCAGGAAGTACAGGTCGCGGCCGTCCCGCCGGCGGTGCAGGCAGAAGACCTCCTCGTTGGAGATCTCCACGTCCGGCTCGATCAGCGAGCCAAGCCCGTCCCGTAGCGCCGCGGCGAACGCGTCCCTGACCGGCCCCGGTCCCTCGGTGAGCACCGACGTGTCGCCGGCGAGGAACGCCCCCAGCCCGCCTCCGGGATGCTCCCGGAGGGACACGGCGATCCCCTCGCCCCCTCCTGCCGGCGCGCCGAGCAACGCGGCCACCCGGTCCCGCACGTCCTCCATGCCGGCCGGCCCGAAGGCCGCGGACGGGGCCATCAGGACGCCGAGGACCCGACCCCCCGCCGCGGCGAACCGCTCCAGCGCGTCGAGTGTGGGCGCGCGCAGGTGCGCCATGGGCGGGACCACGATCAGCTCGTAGTCCTCGTCGGCGACCCGCAGCCGCCCGCCCTCGATCTCGGCCCGGGCCAGCACCTCCTCGTCCAGGTAGTCGAAGTCGTGGTGCAGGCGCAGCAGCAGGTCGGTCAGCACGTTGAGACCACCCTCGACGGCCCTGCTCTGGGCGGTGGGGGACTGCGGGAGGTAGGAGGCGAACATCGCGTGGATCGGCCAGAGCACGGCGACCTTGGCCACGTGCCGCCCGCCGGTCAGCAGCTCGGAGGTGCGGCTGATGTACGCCGAGAACTCGCCGTAGTAGGACCACCAGGGGTACTGGTAGAACATCGACGGCGGCCAGTCCCGCTTGCGGGCCCCCTCGAAGGTGTAGTGGAACCCGTGCGGGTTGAGGAGATTGACGCCCAGCACGTACTCCCAGTCCGCGATCCACTTCATCCGCTGCATGGTGGCGTCCATGAAGATGCCGCCGAAGGACTCGCAGATCAGGCGCGGGCTGCGGTTGTGGTGCGCGGCCGAGGACGCCACCTTCATCGCCACGTGCTGGTCCGGCTGCTCGCGGGTCCCGATCACCGGGTACAGGTGGTCGACCGCGGTCACGTCCATCTGCTCGTAGTGGCGGAACAGGTTCCCCTCGACCCGGACCATCTGCCGCAGCCATTCCTCGTACAGCAGGTGCGCGGTGAACAGCACCCCGTGCTGGCGGCACCAGTCGCGGATCTGCCGGTAGTAGGCCTGGCTGTAGAGCTCGGTGGTGGTGGAGTAGAAGTCGTGGCGGGTCCGGGCGGCGTCGGGCCGCAGGTCGAAGAACAGGTCGATCAGGCGCGAACGCAGGTCGTAGCCGTTGCGCTCCTGGAAGCGCCGGAACATGCCCTTGGTCCACGGCACGATCGGGTTGTCGCCGGCGGTGAGGAAGTAGTGCATGGCCGGCTCGTCGGAGTAGAAGCCGACCAGCGAGCGGCCGCCCTGGTCGCCGGGAACGGCGCCGGCGCCGTTCCCGTCCAGGGCACGCAGGTAGGGGGCATAGCCGAGCCGCAGGAACTGGGCGGTGGCCTCGGGGTCCAAGGCGTCGATGTAGTACTCGGCGCGCTTCTCGACCAGGTAGCACAGCCGCCAGGTGCCGGGCGGGACCTCCCATGGCACGACCCGGCGGAACGACAGGTTCGGGGTGAGGTCGACGACCTGGCCGTCGGAGCCGATGGCGAAGGCCGCCACTGGCGTGGACCGCTGGAAGTCCAGGTAACGGCTGTCCTCGCCGGTGAGGCACATGAACCATGGCCCGGTGATGGTGAAGGACACGCACTCCAGGTAGCGCTGGGCAAGGTCCGGCCGCGCCTTCAGCACACGCTTGTCGGCGGTCCCGCTGGGCCAGTTCATCTCGTCGTAGATCCACGCGGCCAGGCCGAGCCGGTTGGCCTCCTCGACCCCGAGGCGGACGCGCTCGAGATAGGCGTCGGACAGGTAGGGCATCTCCAGCCCGTACCGCCCGTGGAGCACCACCCCGTGCATGCCCTTGTCGCGCAGCTCGCGGAGCTGGAAGCGCATCTCGTCCGGGTCCAGCTCGCCGTTCAGGAACCAGAACGGCAGGATGCCGAAGTCGCGGTTGGGGACGCGGAACTCGCCGGCTTCCAGGGACCGGGGCCGCGCCATCGGAGTGCTCGTCGGGTTGCTCAGCTGCGTCATAGGGTCACCGTCGCCTTCACGAACCCCTCCGGCTTCTCGATGGCGGTGCGGAAGGCCTCGTCGATGCTGACCAGCGGGAAACGATGCGTGACGAGGTCCTCCAGTGAGATGCGCCCGGAGGTGAGGAGGCGCATCCCGGCGCGCATTCCGCCGAGGATGGTGGCGAGCTTCCGGAAGTGCGCGTTCGCGATCCGGAACGCGTTCCAGTTCCAGTCGGCCAGCGGGACCTGCCGTGGCGGGCCCTGGTGGAACCCGGCGATCACCAGCGTCCCGCTCATCCGCGTGCAACCGCCGATCGCCTCCAGGGCGCCCTGCGTCCCGGTGATCTCGATGGTCACGTCGGCGCCGGCGCCGCCGGTCAGGCCGCGGACCGCCTCGGCCAGCGGCTCCCGGGTCACGTTCACCGTGGCCGTCGCGCCCGACGACGCGGCCCGCTCCAGCGCCTCGTCGCGGGTGTCGGCCACGATCACCTGGCGTGGGCCGCGGAGCTGGACCAGCCGCTGGATCACCTGGCCCATGAAGCCGGCCCCCACGATCGCCACGTCGTCGCCAAGCTTGATGCCCGCGAGCTCCACCGCGTTGACCGCGCAGGCCAGGGGCTCGCCGAGCGCCAGGTCCAGCGGCACCTTGCCCGCGTGGATGCAGTGCCCGGCCGGCACCGCGACGTACTCGCCGTACCCGCGGGTGGTGGCGAAGACCGCCACCGGGTCGCCGGGAGCGAACCCGTCGACGCGCTCCCCGGCCCGTTCCACCACTCCGCTGACCTCGTGGCCCGGCCGCAGCGGGTAGCCGACCTGGGAGACGCCCCGGTACATGTCCAGCTCGGAGGCGCAGACGCCGCACGCGGCCACGCGGATCAGGACCTCGTCGGGCCCGATTGCGGGCAGCGGCTCCTCGACGATCTCGAAGCCTCCGGGCTCGGTCAGCACGGCGAGGCGCATCAGGCTGCCCCCGGGGTGAGGACGTACGCGGACTCGGCGGCCATCGGGACGGTGACCGTCCTGGCGCTGGACTCCAGGCGCACCGGCCGGTCGGTGAGCAGGTCCCGGACGGTGCTCCGGCCGCCGAAGGCGGTCTCCAGCGCCCTGGTGCGCCGCAGCTCCACCCTGGCGCGGCCGCCGAAGTTCAGGACCACCAGGACCGGCTCGCCACCGGCGCTGGGCGGCGGCCGCAGGTAGGCGAACGAGCTGTCGGGCGAGGAGCCCACCAGGTCGAGGTCGTGGGTGCCCAGCGCCGGGACGCGGTGCTTGAGGTCGATCAGCCGCTGGTAGAGCGGCCGCAGCTTGTGCCGGTCCCGCCAGGGGATCGGGGTGAGGTTCGAGTACGGCTGGTAGCTGGCGCCGATCTCGTCGCCGGCGAACAGCGCGGGGATCCCGGGCACGGTGAACTGCAGGGTCGCGGCGACCCGCGTGAGCCCGGGCCCGTGCTTGTCCACGAAGCGCGTCTCGGTGTCGTTGTTGTTGAGGAACCGCAGGACGATCGCGTTCGGCGCGTACCCCTTGGGGTCGTTGGTGATGGCATCGCCGAGCAGCCGCCCGATCTCCTGCGGGAAGTCGAACACCGACGTCCACGCCCACTGCCCCGGTTCGTCGGTCCAGTCGTAGGCGACGTCGAAGCCGTGCGAGAAGAAATAGGGGTCGGTGGCCGATCCCTCGGCCAGCAGCAGGATGTCGGGGTCGATGCGCTTCAGCTCCTGCCGCAGGCTCGGCCAGAAGTCGGGCCGGCGGCGCTGCACGCCCCAGGCCGCGTCCACCCGGAACCCGTCGATCCCCAGGTCCCGCACCCAGTGCGAGAACGCCTCGACGATCATGCGGCGGACCTCGGGGTTGTCGTAGTCGAGGTTGAGCAGGTTGGTCCAGTCGAAGTAGTGCGTCGGCTCGCCGCCCGAGTCGCGGTCGAAGAAGTCCCAGTAGTGGGAGGCCCTGCCGTAGCGCTGCGCGTCCTGGAACCAGGGGCTCTGGTCGGACAGGTGGTTGGGCACGATGTCGAGGAGCACGTGCATCCCGAGCTGGTGCGCCTTGTTCACCATCGAGGTGAACGCGGCCGGCGGGCCCCAGGAGGGATCGAGCTGGAAGTAGTCGGTGATCGCATACTCCTCGCCGGCGGCCCGCTCCTCCGCCGGGGGCCACAGCCACAGGGCGTCGACGCCGAGCTGCTTCAGGTATTCGAGGTGCCGCTCGACCGCGGCCGGCCCGTCGTCGCCCCACAGTGCGGGCACCGGCGCGTAGATGACCGCCGAGTCGATCCAGCCGGGGTGCTCCCGGGCCAGGTCGACGGCCCGGGCCTTGCCGCCCCGCACCGCGAAGGTGGCGATGCTGGTGTCGCTGCGGCCTCCTGCGTCGGTCACGGTCAGCCGGAGGTAGTACTCGCCGTTCCCCTCGGGCGCGCGCAGCTCCAGGCGCGGGCCGTCCACCCGGCCGCGCAGGGGCCGCCCCGAGGCGGTCGTCAGGTGCGCGGGGTGGCGCGGGTCGGGGGACCAGGCGTAACCGACGACCTTGGCGCCGTCCGGCTCGGCCGGCTCGCTGGCGCGGCCGTCGAGGGTCACGGTGTCGCCCTTCACGGACACGTGGACCCGGGCGGTGGGCCGGGCCTTCAGGCGGCCGGTGAACACCAGCGGCGCGGAGTCCCCGGCGCCCCCGGCGGAGTCCCCGCCGGCCTCGGCGCAGCGGGCCACGATCTCGTTGCGGCCCTCGCCGATGGGGACGACCGCCGAGAACCGCCCGTCCTTCACCGGGACGTTCGCGGCGCCGGCGAGCGGCTGCCCGCCGGCCAGCAGGGTGACCTCGGCGCAGCCGGCGGACCCGCTGACCCGCTGGCTCCAGGCGAAGGTCTCGCCGGCGCGCTGGTCGAACCGGATCGTGGCCGCCCGGCCGCCGCTCCGGCCGCCCGATGTGCAGCCGGCGGCCACCGCCACCACCAGCGCCAGCAGTGCCCTGATCCGGGGCCGTCCCGCGGCTGCCGTCGCCACCGGGCCTAGCCCTTCATCCCCGAGAGCGAGATGCCCCGGACGAACTGCCGCTGGAAGATGAGGAAGACGATGACCAGGGGCAACGCGCCCAGCACCGAGCCGGCCATGATCAGGTTCCACACCACCCGGTTGTGCTCCTGGAACAGCGCCAGGCCGAGCGGCAGCGTGTACAGCGACGGGCTGTTGATGATGATCAGCGGCCAGAAGAACGCCTGCCACCAGAACTGGAAGGTGAAGATGCCCAGCGCCGCCAGCGCCGGCCGCGACAGCGGCAGCACCACCCGCCAGTAGATGCGGAAGTGCCCCGCTCCGTCGATGCGCGCGGCGTCCAGCAGCTCGTCCGGGATCGACTTCATGTACTGCCTGAGCAGGAAGATCCCGAACGGGTTCATGACGTTGGGCACGATGTATCCCCAGTAGGAGTCCAGCCAGCCGTGGCCGCCGACTCCGAACAGGTCGTTGCCGCCAAACAGCGGAACGCCCTTGAGGATCAGGTAGTTGGGGATCATCACCACCTGGATCGGCAGCATCATCGTCGCCAGCCCGAGGAAGAACAGGAAGTCGCGGCCCGGGAAGGTCCGCTTGGCGAAGGTGTAGGCCACCAGCGAGCACAGGAACAGCTGCACCACGGTGATTGTCACGGTGGTGAACGTGCTGTTCAGGATCCAGCGGCCGATCGGGTGGTCGGAGGTGAAGAAGCCCTTGTAGTTGTCGAGGGTGGGGTGCGTCGGGATCCACTGCGGTGGATAGGCGAAGATCCGCGACAACGGCTGGAACGAGGACGTCACCATGTAGGCGAACGGCGCCACGAACAGGATCGCCAGCACGGCGAGGATGACGTACCGGGCGGCCCGGCTGGGCTTGAAGCGCCGGCGGGGGCGGGGAAGCGGGCGCCGCGCCGCCACGGCGCCGCCCGCGCGGCCGGCCTCGGTCTGCGCTCCTGGCGCGACGGCGGCCACGGTTAGGCCTCCACCCGCTTGGCGTAGAACCGGAACTGGATCAGCGAGATCAGGAAGAGCAGCACGAACATCGTGTAGGCCAGCGCCGAGGCGTAGCCCATCCGGAAGAACCGGAACCCCTGCTGCCACAGGTAGTAGACGACGGTGGTGGTGGCCCCGCCGGGGCCGGGTGGCCCCCCGCTGGTCATCACGAAGATCTGGTCGAACGCCTGCATCCCCCAGATGGTCTGCACCACCACGAGGAAGAAGGTGGTCGGCGCGACCAGCGGGAAGGTGATGCGGCGGAAGCGCTGCCAGGCGTTGGCGCCGTCCACGTCGGCGGCCTCGTAGTACTCGGCCGGGATCGCCTGCAGGCCGGCCAGGTACACGACCATGTTGAAGCCGACGCTGATCCAGATGCCCATCACGATCACGGCGGGCATGGCCAGGTGCTTGTCGGACAGCCACTGGACCGGCTGGCTGATCAGGTGCAGCCGCAGCAGGTAGTAGTTGGCCAGCCCGTAGTCGGCGTTGTAGACCCACTTCCAGATCAGTGCGGCGATCACCAGGGGCGTGATGGCCGGCAGGTAGAAGGCGGTGCGGAACAGCCCGAGCGCGCGCATCTGGGTGTTGAGCAGCAGCGCCAGCCCCAGCCCGATGGCCATCGCCGGGATGACCGATCCCACGGTGAAGTAGACGGTGTGGCCGACGGCGGCCCAGAAGGCGTGGTCGTGCAGGACCTCGTTGTAGTTCTGCAGCCCGACGTAGGGCTTGTCCGGCTCGAGGAGGTTCCAGGTGTGGAACGAGAGCCACAGCGACACCACCACCGCGTAGACGGTGAAGGTCGCGAACAGGATCAGGCCCGGCGCGTTGAACAGGTACGCCGTCCACTCCAGCCGCATCTCCTTGAGCACGCCGCGCACGCCGCGTCGCTGCTTGCGCGGACGTGGCCTGGTGCTGCTGACCGCCACCTGCGCCAACGATCTCCTCCCAGGTGCGTCGCGGGAGCGGGGCCGCGCGCCGCCGCCGGCTCGCCATGGCGGCGCACCGGTGCGGCGGGGGCGGCCCTGCTCCGGGGTTGTCAGGGTGCGGTCAGGGTCAACCGCTCTGCAGGATCCGCGTGCCCTTCTGGGCGGCCTTGGTGAGCGCCTGCTCGGGGGTCTGGTCGCCGTAGATGGCCTTGCCCAGCTCGGTGTTCAGCGCGTCGGAGACCTGCGACCACTTCGGGTTGGTGAGCGTGTCGGTCACCGCGTACTTCATCTGGTCGGCGAAGCCCTTCAGCCACGGGTTGTACTTGCCGAGGTTGGGGTCCGACAGCAGCGACTGGCGCGGCGGCAGCAGCGTGGTCGTCGGCGACCCGTACGTCCACATCTTCAGGTTGTCCGGCCGCGAGAGGAACTCGATCCACAGCCAGGCCGCGTCGGGCTGCTTGCTCTGGCTGAGCACGATCAGGCTGTCGCCGGCAATGGTGGTGGCCTGGCCGGCCGGCCCCTTGGGCATCGGCGCCACGCTCCACTTGCCGTTGATCTTGGGGAACGAGGTCTTCATCTCGCCGCCAAACCAGGCGCCGGCCTCGTACATGGCGACCTTGCCCGTGGCGAACGCCACCCGGCCGTCCCAGGAGTTGGAGTTGAAGTAGTCCTTGGGCGCGTACTTGCGCAGCCCCGCGTAGAAGTTCGCGGCCTGGACGCCCGCTGGGCTGTTGAAGGTGATGGTCTTGCCGTCCTGCGACATCAGGTGGCCGCCGGCCTGCCACAGGAACGGCTGCCAGTAGTACTGCGACTCCGGGGCGAACAGGATGAACCCGTACTGCTTCTTGGACGGGATGGTGAGCTTGGCGGCGTCCGCCTGGAACTCCTCCCAGGTGGTCGGCGGGCCGCTGATCCCCGCCGCCTGGAACAGGTCGGTCCGGTAGAACAGGCCGGTGGTCTCGCCGTCGTAGGGCAGGGCGAACATGCTGTTCTTGTAGAGCGCGGTCGACTTGAAGCCCGCGATGTAGTCGTTCAGGTCCACGACCTTGCTGCCGGCGATGTAGCCGTCCAGGTTGGCCAGGGCGTTGCGGGAGGCGAAGTCCTGCACGGCGCTGGCGTCCACGAAGGCCACGTCCGGCGCGGTCCCACCGGCGATCTCGGTGGTCAGCTTCTGGGTCGCGCTGTCCGCGGGTACGTTCTGGAACTTGACGGTGATGTTCGGGTGCGCCTTGTGGAAGTCGGCGGCCAGCTTCTTCATCTGCGGCGAGTCGCCCACCCACGAGGAGAAGGTGAGCGTCACCGGGCTGGTCGGCTCCTTGGGGATGACCGGCTGGACTTTCTGGCCCGCCCGGGAGTTGCTGTTGCTGGACGATCCCCCGCTCACACAGGCCGTCGCGACCAGCGCGACGGCGGCGGCCGCGGCGACCGCACGCGCGCCGCGCCCGACGATGGCTCGAAGTCTCACCATGCCGCCCTCCTGTCGACCCCGTGGGCGTCACCCGCGGGCCCACCGCGCCACTGCAGTTACGCTGCCCGATCGAGCGGGCAACCGAAGCGGGCAAACCGATTTGCCTCGGCTGCCCGGAGCATGCCCCGCATTTCGGCGTCTGTCAAGACAAACTGGGCCCCTCCAGGCCACGGGAATTCTCTGTTTCGGGAGGGAACGGGTGCTTGACAGGTGGTCGGAAGCGCAGCACGCTTGGCGACATCGTGAATCGATTTGCGCCACAGCCGCGGATCACCATCGCCGACGTCGCCAAGCACGCGGGCGTCAGCAAGACGACCGTCTCGCACGTCCTGTCCCGCAAGCGACCCGTCTCCATGGCCACCACGGCGCGGGTCGTGGAGGCGATCCAGGCGCTGGGCTACCGCCCCGACGGGATGGCCAGGAGCCTGCGCACCCGCACCTCGCAGATGGTGGCCCTGATCATCCCGGACATCGCCAACCCCTACTACCCGGGGCTGGCCCGCGGGCTGGAGGACGGCCTCGGCGGGACGACCTACCGCAGCCTGATCTGCAACACCGACCGGCACTCCGAGCGCGAGGTCCAGTTCATCGAGGACGTCTGCGACCGCGGCGTGGACGGCATCGTGCTCGACTCGTTCACCCTGACCGGCGAGCGGCTGGCCGAGATGATCCCCGACGGCGTGTCGCTGGTCCGGATCGGGACCACGGTCATCGAGGACCCGGGGTTCGACACCGTCCACGCCGACGACGAGCGGGGCGCCTTCGACGCCACGACCGTCCTGATCCGCCGCCCCAGCAGCCGCGTCGCCATGATCCAGGGCCCGCCCGGCGCCGGCGGGCGGCGCAACGAGGGGTACCTGCGCGCGCTGGAGTCCGCGGGCGTGCCGGTGGACCCCGACCTGGTCCTGTCGGGGCAGTGGACGCGCCACGGCGGGGCGGTGGCGATGCGGCGGCTGCTGGCGCTGCCGGACCCGCCGCAGGCGGTGTTCTGCGCCAACGACCTGATGGCGTTCGGGGTCCTGGACGCGGCGCGCGAGGCCGGCCTGGACATCCCCGGGGACCTGGCGGTGGCGGGCTTCGACGACATCGAGGCGTCCGCCATGACCCATCCCCCGCTGACCACCGTGTCCAACCCGGCGTACGAGACCGGCCTGCTGGCGGGGATCCTGCTCAAGGAGCGGATGCTCGGGACGTACAAGGACGAGCCACGCACGGTCACCCTGCCCTGCCGCCTGATCCGGCGGGCCACGGCCTGACCGCGCCGCGATGCTGCGCGTCCACCTGGACACCGACCTGGGGTCGGACACCGACGACCTGTGCGCCCTGGCGATGCTGCTCGGCTGGCCGGAGGTCGAGATCACCGGCGTGACCACCAACACCGACCCGGGTGGCCTGCGTGCCGGGATGACGGCCTACGCCCTGCGGCTGGCCGGGCGGGACGACGTGCCGGTGCGCGCGGGAGCGGAGGGGACGCTGTCCGCGCCGATCGTCCCCTTCGCCTTCCCCGACTACTGGCCGGAGCCGGTCGAGCGGCTGCCGTCCGGGCCGGGCGAGGCCCTGGAGCTGCTGGCCGCCAGCGTCGAGGCGGGCGCCACGGTGGTGGCCGTCGGCCCGTACACCAACCTGGCGATGCTGGAGACCGCGCGGCCGGGGCTGCTGGGGCGGGCCGACGTGGTGATCATGGGCGGCCACCTCGCCCCCGCGCGCGAGGGCTTCCCGCCGTGGGGACCTGACGAGGACTTCAACCTGCAGCAGGACCACCTGGCGGCCAGGATCGTGCTGGAGCGGTGCGACCCGGTGGTGGTGCCCCTGGCGGCCACGGCGCAGGTGGCGCTGCGGGCGGCGCACGTGCCGCGCCTGCTCGCGTCCGGGCGCCTGGGGGCGCTGCTGGCCGCCCAGGGCGAGGCGCATGCCCTCGACCAGGGCATCAGCCAGCTCGCGCGCTCCTGGCCCGGCCTGCCCGACGACCTGCTCAACTTCCAGCACGATCCGCTGGCCTGCGCCGTGGCCCTCGGCTGGGAGGGCGTGACCGTGGAGGAGATCCCCACCCGGCTCGAGGTCCGCGACGGCCGGCTGCTGATGACGCCACAGCGGGGCGCCCGGCCCCTGCGGGTGGTCACCGCCGTGGACGGCCCCGCGTTCGAGGAGGCCTGGTGCACGGCCGTGGAGCGCGCCTCAGCCGGCGGCTGAGCCGCGCCACCGCGCCGGCGGGCCGGCTCCTCAGCCTGCCTTGACCACCATCCCGCCGTCGACGCGGAGCAGCTCCCCGGTGATGAAGGAGGCTTCGTCGGAGGCCAGGAACGCGATCGCGGCGGCGACCTCGTCCGGCTGGCCGACGCGGCCCATGGGGTGCATGGCGGTCCACCCCCGCAGCACGGCGGCGGGGTCGGCCGAGTCCTGCATGATCCGCTCGTTCATCTCGGTCATGATCGTGCCGGGGATGATGGCGTTGACCCGGATCCCCATCGGGGCGTACTCCACGGCCGCCTGGCGGGTCAGCGCATCGATGCCGCCCTTGCTGGCCGCGTAGCCGGCCCAGCCGACGAAGCCGACGTGCGCCTGGACCGAGCTCAGGTTGACGATGCAGCCGCCGCCCTGCGCCAGCATGCGGGGGATGGCGGCGCGCATGCCCCGCCACACGCCGGAGAGGTTCACGTCGATGACCCGCGTCCAATCGTCCTCGATCAGCTCGCCGGCCGCACCGGGGACCGCGACCGCGGCGTTGTTGACCAGCACGTCGAGCCGGCCGTGGCGATCGGCGGCCGCGCCGACGACCGCCTCGAGGTCGGCCATGGAGCGCACGTCGGCGCGCCGGAAGAACGCCTCCCCGCCGGCCTCGCGGATCTGCGCGGCCACGCGCTCGCCGCCGGCCTCGTCGACGTCGGCGATCCCCACCGTGGCGCCTTCGGCGGCCAGCTTCCGCGCCGTGGCGCGGCCGATCCCCGAGGCCCCTCCGGTCACCACCGCCACCTTCCCGGCGACCCGGCCCATGTCCGCCCTCCTCGCTCCTGGTTCGCTCACTCGCCGGTGAAGCGCGCCGCCCGCTTCTCCATGAAGGCGCGGATGCCCTCGGCGGCGTCGGCGGTGCGGTGCAGGCCGATCAGGGCGTCCTGCTCCCGGGTCAGCCCCTCCTCCAGCGGCGTCTCCATGGCCGTCCGCACCAGCCCCAGCATCGCCCCGCTCGCCAGCGGCGCCACCTTCGCCACCTGCTCGGCCTTTGCCAGCGCGGCGTCCAGCAGGCGCTCGGGCTCGGTCACCTCCGCCACCAGCCCGAGCCGGAACGCGTCCGCCGCGGTCAGGCGCCGTGCCGCCAGCAGCACGTCGGCGGCGACGAACGGCCCGGCGGCCCTGGTCAGCCGCTGGGTCCCGCCGCCGCCGGGCGACAGCCCGAGCAGCCCCTCCGGCAGACCGAAGCGGGCGTTGGTGGAGGCGACCAGCAGGTCGCAGCAGAGCGCGATCTCGAAGCCCCCGCCGAGCGCGTAGCCGTTGACGGCCCCGATCACGGGCTTGGGGAAACCGTCCAGCCACGAGAACAGCCGCCGGCTCTCCGCCTGGTAGCGCACGAACGCCTGGTGGTCGCCGGCGGCGTACTCGGCGATGTCGGCGCCGGCCACGAAGGCCTTGGAGCCCGCGCCGATCAGGACCACCGCCCGGACACCCGCGTCGCGCTCGGCCTCGCCGAGACGCCGGTCCAGCTCGCGGAGCACCGTCGAGCTGATCGCGTTCAGCTTGTCGGGCCGGTTGAAGGTCAGCACCGAGGCGGAGCCCCGGCGCCGCTGCAGCAGGACCTCGTCGCCGCCGGCCACTACACGCAGCCCTGGTCGTGCAGCCGCCGGATCTCGGCCGCCGAGTACCCCAGTGAGCCGAGGATCTCGTCGGTATGCTGGCCGACCGTGGGCGGGCCGAGACGGATGGTCCCCGGCGTCCGGCTGAACCGCGCCGGCACGCCCACCACCCGCACCTCTCCGACTCCCGGGTACTCCACGGTGGCCAGCAGCTCGTTGTGCGCCACCTGAGGGTCGTCCACCACCTCGTCGAAGGTCCGCACCGGCGCGCACCACACGTCTCTGGTGGCCAGCAGGTCCAGCCACTCCTTGGTGCCCCGCTCGGGCAGGCGGCGGGCGATGATCCGGTAGACCTCGTCGCGTTCGGACCACGCCCGCTCGGGCGTGTCGTAGCCGGCCAGCTCCGGAAGCTCCAGCAGGTCGCCGAGCACCGCCAACGACCCCATGGCCAGCGCCAGGTGCCCGTCGGCGGTGCGGTAGACGCCGAACGGCGCGGACAGCCAGGCGCCGCCGATGCCAGCCTGGCTGCGGTCCCAGCGGCGCTCCAGGTTCATGAACGCGGTCAGCTCCTGGCACTGCAGGGCGACGGCGGTGTTGAGCAGGCTGACGTCGATCCGCTGCCCCTCGCCGGTCCGCTCCCGGTGGAACAGCCCCACCATGGCCGAGAACGCCAGCAGCAGCGCCGTGGAGGCGTCGACGATCGAGCTGCCCGACGGAGTCGGCGGGTCGTCCCTGCGGCCGCCATGGGCCGCCAGCCCGCTCATCGACTGGACCAGCAGGTCCTGTCCGGGGTGGTCGGCGTAGGGGCCGTCCGGCCCGTACCCCGTCCCGGCGACGTAGACGATCGACGGGTTCACCGCGCGCAGGTCCTGGTAGCCGATCCCCAGCCGGTCCATCACCCCGGGGCGGAAGTTCTCGGTGACCAGGTCGCAGGTGGCCGCCAGCCGCAGGACGACCTCGCGGGCCCCGGGGTCCTTCAGGTTCAGCGTGAGGGAGCGCTTGTTGCGGTTCATCGCCAGGAAGAATGGACTCTGGCCGCCGAGCAGCTCCCCCATGGCCCGGAGCCCGCGCTCCCACTCGCCCGACCCGGGACGCTCGACCTTGATGACCTCCGCGCCCATGTCGCCGAGGAACTGGGTCGCCCACGGGCCCATCATCATCTGGGTGAAGTCGAGCACCCGCACGCCGTCCAGCGCCGCCTTCGCCATCGCGCTCACGCCCTCCCCGCGGAGGCCGCCGCGCGGCCGCCGCCCCGATCGTTGCGCCGCCAGGCGGCGTCCATGGCGGCCAGCGCCTGGCCCGGGTCGCCGCCTTGGCGGAGGTGGTCGTGCACCAGGCCGCCGGCGGCGTCCTGGAACGCCAGGAAGCCGTCGTGGCGGGGCCGCAGCAGCGCGGCGTCGAGCGCCTCCAGCGTGTCGCGGAAGAACCCGCTCGCGGCGGCGTTCACCGCGGAGTCCGTCCACGCCGAGCGGTGCCCAGGCTGACCCCCCGCCTCGAAGTACACCGTCCGCTGGATGTCGGGGTCGGCCACGAAGGCCGCGTAGCGGACCGCCTCCCCCACGGCCGGCGAGTGTGCCGACACGGCCAGGCCCGCCCCTCCCAGGGTGCCGCGGGGGATGCGGTCGTCGCCGGCGGGCGGTGCCGCGGCGAGCACCAGGCGCTTCCGGAACCCTGGGCGCGCGTAGTTGACGTAGCCGAACGCCAGCGGGCAGTACGCCAGCTCGTCGGTGGTGCTCATCCGCTCGAGCATGCCTGGTGGGCTCCAGTCGGGGCTCGACGGGTGGCAGCGCCCCACGAAGGCGCGCAGCAGCGCCAGCGCCTCCAGGCCGGTCCCGCGCGAGACCACCCGGCCGGCCTGCTGGAACGGCTCCTCGCCGAGCGCGGCGCACACGGCCAGGAAGGCGCAGATCGCGTCCACGGGGATGGTGGGCAGGGTGGCCCACAGGTCCGCCCGCCGCAGCGCGGCGGCGGCGTCCAGCGCCTCCGGCCAGCTCCGGGGGAGGGCCACGTCAGCGCGCTCCAGCAGGTCGGGCCGGTACGCCGCCACCTGGGCCGCCGCGTCGGTCGCCAGCGCCCAGCGGTGCCCCTCCCACACATACGACTCGGCGCTGTGCCCCACGCTGCGCTCGGCCAGGGTCGTCGCGTCGAGGTGCTCGTCCAGCGGGACCAGACAGGACCGGGCCACCGCCTGCCCCAGCGCGGGGTGGTCCAGGTAGATGAGGTCGAACCGCCGCGCCAGCTCCTCCACCGGCTGGTCGGCGAAAGCCTGGAGCGACCGGGTCGTCCACTCCACGCGCGCTCCCGGCCGCACCGCCGCGTAGGCCGCGGCCGTCGCCTCCAGACCGCCCAGCCCGCGCACGTGGTCCCAGGTGATGCCGCGAAGGACCGTCGGTGTCACCGCCATCCCCCCGCAAGTGGCAGCCCCTCCACACCGACCTCCAGGCGTGCGAGGTGCCAGCGGCCGAGGTTCGCGGTGAACATCGTGGTCCCCCGGAACGCCAGGTTGGTGGGGTGTGCCAGCAGGTGCGCCGACCACTCGCGGAAGAGCACCTCGACGCGGCCCCGCGGGTCGATGCGGAGCACCTGGCTCGGCTCGTAGCAGCCGACGTAGAGGTTCCCGGCGACGTCGAATGCCAGGCCGTCGGGCCACGCGCCGGGCGTGGCGGCGACCTCCTCGCGCTCCCCGGCCGAGCCGTCGTCGCGGATCGGGATGCGGAACACCCGGTTGGCGAACGTCTCCGCCACGTAGAGGTGGCGCCCGTCCGGGCCGAGCGCGAGCCCGTTGGCGAAGGTGACCTCACGGCCGTACCACAGCTCGCCCTTGCCGTCCCGGTCGAACCGGAACACGCCGGGCCCGGGCCGGCCGAACTCGTGGCTGTCGGAGACGTAGAGCCGCCCGCCGGCGTCGAACGCCGGGTAGTTCGGGATCCGCAGCCGCTGCCCGGGCGCGCCGTCGGCGAACCGCTCCACCCGGCCGGTCCGGGTCTCCACCCGGAACACGGCGGCGTGCTTCAGGTCGCACACCAACAGGTCGTCGTCCGGGGCGAAGGCCATCCCCAGGCAGAAGCCGCCGGTGGAGGCGACCTCCTCGATGGACCTGCCGTCCGGGTCGACCCGGAAGATCTGCCCTCGCTCCCCTCCGCACCAGACCGACCCGTCCCGGTGCACGGCCAGCCCCTCGGGGTGATCCAGCTGCGGGTCGGTGAGCGTCCCGTCGAAGAACACGCTCGCGCGCCGCTCGTCCAGGAGCCCGGTCGTCGCTGCCACGTCCGTCACCGGGTCCCTAGCGAATGATCAGCGGTCGGAGGGTCCGGTGGGCGATCTCCAGTCCCGCCTTGACGTGGTCCTCGTCGCCACCCCAGACGGGGTCCTCGTGCTCGACCGAGAAGACACCGTCGAAGCCGCCCTCGTAGAGCACGTCGACGAGCCGCCGCCAATCGACCTCGCCGAGGCCCGGGACGCGGTAGCGCCACCAGCCGGTGTCCCAGGGATCCTCCCGCAGCGCCTTGCCGAAGAAGCCGTAGCGGTTGCGGCTGCGTGGGTCGCCCTGGATGTCCTTGGCCTGCCCGTGCGGGATGCGGTCGATGTAGGGCCGGACCGCCTCGACCGGGTCGATCCCCAGCCACAGGAGATGCGAGGGATCGAAGTTCAGGTAGAGCCCCAGCGAGAACATCCATTCCCACAGCTCCGGCGAGTAGGCGAGGTTGCCCGGGTAGCCGTCGGGGTGCCAGCCCTCCATGACGCAGTTCTCGATGATGAGCTTGACCCCGCGCTCGCCGGCGTGGTCCACCAGCGGCGGGAAGACCGCCTCGGCGTCGCGGAGGTTCTCGGCCACGGACCTGCCCGGGTCACGGCCGATGAAGGTGCCGACGGTGGGGCAGCCGAGCGCGGCCGCCGCGTCGATGCAGGCGTGGACGTGGTCGTGGGCGGCCTTGCGGGTGACCGGGTCGGGATGCAGGTTGTTGTCGTAATAGCCGAGCGAGGAGATCTCCAGGCCGAGCCGGTCGAAGAGCGCCCGCGCCCGTTCCGCGTCGGCGCCGGAGAAGTGGGCGGCGTCGATGTGGGTCGCGGTGAAGTCGCGCCCGCCCACGCGGGGCCAGGCCGCCACCTCCAGCGCGTCGAACCCGTGGGCCGCCGCCCACTCGGCGACCTCCTCCAGGGTCAGCCCTGGCAGGCAGGCGGTGAAGAAACCAAGCTTCAAGCTGGCACCTCCTCCCAGCGTTGGCTTGCCGCGGATTCGAGCACGGCCTCGGTGATGCGCGCGGCGCGCCGGCCGTCGCCGAAGCGGGGAAGCCCTTCGGGCTCGTCGCCGCGGACCGCTGCGTAGGTGTCGGCGACGAACGCGTCGAAGCAGTCGCGGTAGCCCTGTGGATGGCCGGCGGGCAGGGTCGCGTACGGTCGTGCCGGGGGTGACAGGACGGCCGGGTCGCGCAGGACCAGGCGCGGTCCGGACCGGCTGCCCAGCCACAGCGTCTCAGGCTGCTCCTGGTCGAAGGCCAGCGCCGCGCGCTCGCCGTCCAGCTCCAGCCACAGGTGGTTCTTGCGGCCCGGTGACACCTGGCTGACCACCAGCGTGCCGATCGCGCCCCGGTTGGTCTCGAACAGCACCGTGGCCGCGTCCTCGGTGGCGACCACACGGTCGCCGCCGCCGCCGCTGGCCCCGGCGAACGCCTGCCGGTGCGGGTCGTGGGCCCGCTTGGGCACGGTCGTCACCACGCGGGCGGCCAGGCGGGTGATGCGGTGCCCGGTCATCCACTCGGCCAGGTCGCACCAGTGCGAGCCGATGTCGGCGAACGCCCGCGAAGGACCTCCCAGGGCGGCGTCGACCCGCCAGTTGTCGTCCTCCGGGTTGACCAGCCAGTCCTGCAGGTAGCAGCCGTGGACCAGCCGGATCTGGCCGGCTTCGCCCGCCTGGACGCGCGCCCGGGCCTCCCGCGCCGTCGGGTAGTAGCGGTAGACGAACGGCACGGTGGCGACCACGCCGGCCGCCTCCGCGGCCGCCACCAGCCGCTCCGCGTCGCTGTGACTGGTCGCCAGCGGCTTCTCGCAGACCACGTGCTTGCCCGCCGCCAGCGCCCGCTCGACCAGCGGGGCGTGCAGGTGGTTCGGCGTGCAGACGTGGACGACGTCGACCGTCTCGTCGGCGATCAGCGCCTCGGAAGAGTCGAACCAGCGCTGCGCGCCGAGCTCGATGGCGGCGGCCCGGGCGCGCTCGGCCGTGGACGCGGAGACCCCGGCGAGCGTGGCGCCCGCCAGCAGCGCCGCCCGGGCGTGGACCCGCCCGATGAACCCGGTCCCGGCGACGGCGACACGCAGCGGTCGGTCCAATTGCCGTTGAGCTTCGTTCACCACGAGGCAGGACGTGACGGTGCGTTCGCGAAGGCCTGGACCAATGCGTCGTAGGCCGGCTTGGGCTGCAGGTTCGCGTCGAACGGCAGCGGCCGTCGCTCCGCCCCATCCTTCCGCGGGAAGTCCTCCTGCAGCCAGGTGTAGCGATCCGAGAGCCCGAACGTCATCAGGACCTTGACGGCAGGCTCGTCCAGTGCGACGTCCAGGTACCGGCGGTACACATCCGCGACGCCCGCGTCCCGAGTGGTGGGATTGGCCTTGAGGCCGTCGTCGAGCACGTCCATCTCGGTGATCATGATGATCAAGCCGCGGGCGGCCACGCTGGCCAGGAAGTTGCGGTAAGCCGTCGTGTTGAACTGCCGCGCGAAGTTCCGCCACTGCAGGTGCGCCTGGATCCCCAGGGCGTGCACTGGAACGCCCTGGCCGAGGAGGAAGTCGATCACCTGCAAGACCGTGGCCCGCCGACCGGCGGCGGATTGACCGGTCTCGAACCCGAACTCGTTGAGCACCAGAATGGCGGCGGGATCCTGGGCGTGCGCGAGCTGGAAGGACTCGGCCACGTAGGAGGGGCCGATCGTCTGGTACCAGGGCACGTTGTCGCGCAGCCCGTTGGGGTCGCTGGTCATCGGGTCGGTGACCTCGTTGGCCACGCTCCAGGCGTCGACCCGTCCCGCGTAGCGCGAGACCTCCGCCTGGATCGTGCCGAACAGGAGGTCGCGGGCCTGCTGCTGCGGCAGCGAGAAGAGCTGGTCCTCCGTCCACCCGTCGCCGAAGCCCTCGTCCCAGGCCAGATGGGCGCCGAACACGCGCTGCCCGTTCCCCTCCGCGAAGCCGATGATCTGGTCGCCGAAGCTGAAATCCAGGCCCGAGTCGATCGAGGGCCGCAGCCGGTACCAGAGCAGGTCGTCCTCGGTGAACAGGATGCCCGCCTCGCGGGCAAACAGCTGCGCGTAGTCGGGGTCCGGCTGCACCTGCCAGGTCGCCGTCGAGGAACCGTAGAGGATGCCCTTGGCCGCCGCCTGCTGCCACAACGGGTCGCCCACGGCGGCGGCCGCGCCC
This sequence comes from Actinomycetes bacterium, assembly GCA_036392615.1. GTDB lineage: Bacteria > Actinomycetota > CALGFH01 > CALGFH01 > CALGFH01 > DASVXQ01. Next base: position 46,028 of record DASVXQ010000121.1, read on the forward strand.
CGCGTGGTCCCGGCGCCCGCCGCCCGGGCGGCTCCCGCGCGAGGGGCCAGCACGCTCGCCAGCGCGGGACGAGCGCCCGCCAACACGGCCGCGGCCCCCAGGCCGCCACCAATCAGCGCCGACCGTCGCGTCACCATCCGACCACCGCCCATCGACCCCTCCTCCTTCCGGCGCGCCGACCAGGACCGAAGCTCGGGAGGCGGATGGCCTCCGGCTCTCTCACGTCGCCTGGTTCGGGTTGGGGCGCACCTCGGACGCAAATCGGTTTGTGCCCGGTTGGGGCGAAATCGTACGGCTTTTCGCCCGGCGTGGCAACCCCCTGCGGCCAGGACTCCTCCAAGGGCTCCACGCTCGGCTCGGGCAATGGTCGATTCGGGTCCCGTCACGTCAGGAGCCGAGGACGGTGAGGTCGAGGCGGGCCAGGCGTGCGGGGTCGAGCAGGATGTCCATGGTCGTGATCCGCCCGTTGCCCACCGTGAGCGCGCCGACCGCGTAGACGTCCCCGTCCAGCAGGGAGACCCATCCGGCCACGCCGTTGACCAGCGCGGGCCGGACCATCAGGCCCAGTCGCGAGACGGCCGTGGCTCTGCGGGCGACGTTCTCGGCGCCACGAACCTCGAGGATGGTCCCGCTGCCGGTGTCTTCGCGGAGCACGATGCCGGGATCCAGCACGGCGACCAGGGCGTCGAAGTCTCCCTCGCGCGCGGCGGCCAGGAAGGCGTCAACCAGGTGTTGCTGTGCGGCCGCGTCGGTCGCATGGGGCGGGTTCGCATCGCGGATGCGGCGGCGTGCGCGGCTGGCCAGTTGGCGCGCCGCCTCGGGCGAACGGTCCAGGATGGCGCCGATCTGGTCGAAGGGTACGGCGAACATGTCGTGCAGCACGTAGGCCAGCCGTTCCGCCGGTGTCAGCGTCTCCAGCACCACCAGCAGCGCCAGGCCGACCGAGTCGGCCAGCAGCGCCTGGTGCTCAGGGCCGATGCCGTCCGTGGGGTCGACGATCGGGTCGGGCAGGTGGGCGTCGAGTGGCTCCTCGCGTCGCGTCCTGCGGGCGCGCAGCATGTTGAGCGCCACGCGTCCCACAGTGGTGACGAGCCAGGCTTGGAGGTTGTCGATCCCGCCGGCGTCCGAGCGGCTGAGCCGGATCCACGCCTCCTGGACGGCGTCGTCGGCCTCGCTCGTGGAGCCCAGCATCCGGTAGGCCACGGCCCGCAGCCGGGGGCGTTGCTCTTGGAACCGTTCTGCCAGCCAGTCGCGCTCGTCCATCGATCCGTCGACCCCTCGCCGGGCTGCAGGTGACGTCACGTCCGCGTGCCGCCAGGTGTCCTGCCCTCGAGACCGTAGACGAAGGGAGACCGATCATGCAGGCACCGTCAGGACAGATGACCGCACCGGCGCCGCGGGGTCTGCCGAAGGACGGGCCCTGGCCGGGGAAGGGTCCTGCATCCGCGCACGTCCAGCATCCGGCTGAAGAGCAGGAGCATGTGGGGCCTGGCTCCGGTGAACGGCGTCTTCCGCGAGGTCAGCGGGAACGGCACCGTCTCTCCGGACGGCGAGGTCAGCGGCACCTTCGCCGCCGCGGCGTCCGTCCAGGGGGACGGCGAGATCTGGCTCGACGCCGAGGTCCACGTCAACCGGGGCGACTTCGGCCTCACCTGGAACCAGATGGGCATGGCCTCGATGAACAACATCCTCACCATCCACGCCGTGTTCACCCGGCGGTGAGGCCATGGTGGGTCACCGGGCCCGGTGGCCGGAGTCGGTGCGCAGCACCGCAAGGTAGCCAAGGTCCGCACGTCGAGGGAGGAACCACCCGTGCAAGGGTGGAACGTCAGCCGGGACGTTGGCCACGGCAGCGGGCGAGCGGCTGACGACTAGGGGGTGTCCGGCGGAGTGGGGAACCTCGGCGTGGTGTTGCGGAGCGGGTCCATGCTTTGCCGCTGCAGCGGCATCAGCCCTCCCCAAAGCGCCAGGAACGCCACCACCCCGGCGGCCACCATCGCGGCCCTGGGCGCCTCGACGGCCTGCAGGACCAGCACGGCAATGGCCGCCGCCAAGGCCGCGACCACAGTCGCCACGATGGTCGGCGTGTTGATCAGGAAATACACCAAGTACCTCAGCCATCGCCGGCTGCGGTCATCCATGTAGGTGACCAGCAGGCCGCGCTCGTCGTCGTGGTGGCCGGTGGTGAAGTACGGCTCCAGGCCGGGCTCGATCTTCAGGTAGGCGTGCCGGAGCCGGTTCATGGCCAGCACCAGCCTGGCGTCCTCGGTGTTGATCTGGACCAGGCGCACGTAGGTGGCGATGCCAAGCAGCAACACCACCGGCAGCAGCACCAGCGCCACCGCGGTGGTATGCGGTCCGAACCCGGTCGCGTCGGCCAGCAGCGCCAGCGCGACGATCGAGGCCGACAGCACCGTCAGGAAGACCGTCGCGCGGTTCAACGCCTCGTTCCAGATCTGCGACCGTGTCCCCAGCAGGCTCCAGTGCTCGGTGGCAAGGATCGCGGGCGCGTGCGGCCCCAACGGGTGGTCGGCCACGTCGGCGGCGGCCGATGCCGCGGCGTCATGCGCGCGCTCTGGCGAGCTGGTCGAGGGGCCGGCCTTCCCGCGGTTGTCGGTGGGTTCCATCGTGGGCCTCCTCCAGGTGGCAGTTGACGGCTGTCGCCAGGCAGACGGTGTCCGCGGGTGCCGGAACATCGGTCATGACGCCGCGCTGAGGTCCCCACGGAAGCGCTGCCTGCCAGGACGACTCGAACTTTCCACCGGCCTCAGGCTACAGACCCACCGTGACGCTGACCGATTGGAGACCGCACGGCGCCAGCGCACCGGTCGGTCATGCAAGGTCGTCCAGGACCCGTGGCGGCGGGCACGTCCCCGCAGGACGCGGCGGTGCGGTACTTCCAGATGACTCCGTTGACTACCTGCCGGTGGTCGCGCCTTCGTCAGCGCGCGGACGGGAGCATGCGGCCGCCGTGCCAGCGGATGGTCGTCACGCGGTGGCCCACCTGGTGCCAGGCGGCATCGAGAGCGAAGTCGCCCAGCATTGTTGAGATTGCCCAGCCGGGGAGATCCTCGGCCTCCAGCCCCAGGTCATACGCGGCATGAGCAAGATAGCCAGCCGCCGCCGCCAGGGCAGCAGGATACGACGGCTCGCGGCCCGTCCTGCGCTGGTATTGGGCGGCAAACTCCACCCCTGAGGGTCCGATCCGCGGCTTGTCGGCGGTCGGCCACCAGTGCACCGGCCCCAGCACGCCCTCAGCCGCCTCCCCCAGCTCCTGCCCGAAGGCGGAGATTCCAGCAGCCACGGCGGCCAGCAGCGCCGGCGATTGGCCGCGATCGTGGAGTCCCCGTACCACCGCGGCGTCGTGCTCGAAGGGGCCGGCGACCAGAACGGCCGCCTTGGTGAGGTCTTCGGCCTCCACCGCCGATGCCTCGATCGCCGCACTGTCGATCCCACGCTTGGACGCCCTGACCCTGGCACCTCCCGCGACAGCGCGGGCAAACGGTCCGGGAGCCTGGACGACGATGATCCGGCTGACCTGACGATCGGCCGCCTCGTTGACGACGCCGTCGAAATACGACGACGCCGGAGCCGGCAAGCAGGCGATTCCAGGCTGCGCCAGATCGTCAGCCGAGCCACCGTGATTCCACAGGATCCGCCCGCTGTCCCGCACCAGCGGAACGACCGCCCGGACCAACCCGCTCGCATACGGGCCGATCAGCAGATCCACGGCGTCGAGCCAAGCGCCATACGCCTGGATCGCGGCCCGGCTCGACCCATGATCGTCGACGATCGTCAACCGGACGCCGGCGGCCTGCGCCCAGAGCCGGATCCCATCTGCCGCCTCGGTTCCTTGGCGCTCGTATCGCCCTGTCAGGCTGAGCGTCAGGGCTGCGGTGACCGGAGGCAGTTTCATGCCAGGTAGCAGCTCCTACGGCAGTTTCAGAGCCCATCTCGGTTTCGGTCGGGTGGACTGACGCTCATCAGTTCACCGCGGGCGGCGCGGCCGTCAAGCCGGCAACGACCTGGTTCGGTGGCCTGTCGGGCGATGCCCTCGTCGACGTGCGGTTGCGATGCTGGCCCAGGAAGTCCAGCAGCAGGGCGTTGACCGCCTCGGGTGCCTCCAGCTGCATCCAGTGCCCGGCGCCGTCGAGACGTTCGTAGCGCCAGGGGCCGGCGACATGGGCCGCCGAGCCCGTCATCGCCTCCTCGGTCAGGGCAAGGTCCCCACTGCTCCAGATCCCCATGGCCGGAGTCTGCACCGGTGGCAGCTCCCGGGGTGGCTCGACCAGCCACGTCGGCGGCAGGATCGCCCGGTACAGGTTGAGGCTGGCGGTGAGCGCCTCGGGATCGGCCAGGCGCTCGACGACCGCCTCGATGTCGGGGTGCCGCGACCACTCCCGCAGGTTGCGGAAGCCGTCGCCGCTCAGCCACCGCTCGGCGACGCCGGGGAACTGGAACAGGAGCATGTACCACGACTTCTCCCGCTGGGCCCATCCGGCGGCCCGGAGGGCGGCGGGATGGCCGACCGACAGCGCGGTGAGGGAGGCGACCCGATCCGGGACGAGAGCGGCGGTCGTCCAGGAGATCGCGGCGCCCCAGTCGTGGCCGACGAGGTGGACCTGGGGGATCGACAGGTGGTCGAGCACGCCGATCACGTCGCCGACCATGTGGGACATCTCGTACGCCTGGACCTCGGCGGGCCGGCTGGATTCCCCGAACCCCCGAAGGTCGGGAGCGATCACCCGATAGTGGTCGGCGACCAGAGCCGGGACCTGGTGGCGCCAGAGGTCGGCGGTGTCGGGCCAGCCGTGGAGCAGCATCACCGGGCTGCCCGTGCCGATGTCGTCGACCTTGAGGGTGACGTCGTCGAGCTCGATGCGCATGGTTGTCTCCTTGTCGTGGTGCGCGCGTCCGGGGATCAGTCGCCGACGGCGGCGAGCAGCTCCTGCCGTGTCGGCCCGGGCAACGGATAGTTCGGGGCGCCGGCCCCGAGCTTCATCACCCGGTCGAGCAGGCCCGGCTCGGCGAACAGCTCGTCCGGGGTGGCGAGGAGCGACGCGAGCGAGTGGTAGGCGCGGGCAATGTCCTGGTCGACGAGGCTGGCCGCGAAGGTCGCCTTGGTGACCTTCCAACGCTTGTCGTCGGTCTGGTAGGGCGTCCCGGCGATGTCGGCGTCGATCTCGGCCAGCCGGTGCCGGTCGAACCCCAGCGTCATGCGGTACAGCGGCTCCGCCACCGCGGCGGTCACCTCGTCGAAGCGTCGGACCAGCTTCTCCGGGTCGCCGGGGTCGACGTCGCGCAGGACGTCGCGCAGGCAGCCGGCGTGGAGCAGGCCGATCGTCGCCCCTCGCCCGAGCGACGGGTTGGTGCACGCCCAGGCATCGGCCACGGCCACGACACCGGTGGCCACGGGGCGTCCGTCGACGACGAGGCGACGGTACCGGTCCTCGATGCCGGCGATCACGTCGATCCCGGTGATCGGCTCCCCGTCGAGCCAGTGCGCCACCAGCGGGTATTGCGCCAGAGCGGCGTGCCAGCGACGGGGATCGCGCAGCACGCGGAGCGTGCGGTCGCGGCTGCTGGCGGTGACGACCATGCTCCAGGTGCCATTGTCCGCCGGCAGTGTCAGCAGCGACACCGAGTTGTAGTGCTGGAGGACGTTCATCCTGGCCGGCGGCAGCACACCGGTCCGGGTGCGGAAGTGGCGGGCGTAGTAGACGAAGCCGGAGTCCTCCCGCTCCTCGAGCGGCCGGCGGGCGCCCACGGCCTCCAGCCACGGACCCAGGGTCGAGCGCCGGCCGCAGCAGTCGACCACCAGGTCGGCGCGGAGCGCCCGGCCGCCGCGCGTCAGCACTCCCCTGACATGGGGAGGCCGGGTCGGCGTGGGCGGGTCGGTGAGCAGCCCGGTCGCGGCGACACCGCGCCGGATCGTGACGCCGGGCGTGCGGCTGGCCACGGCGGCCACGGCGGCTTCGAGCACGGGCCGGCGGGCGGTGACGATCTCGAAGCGCTCGTCCCCGTCCCGCATGGGGCCGCGCCGGGACTCGGGGAGCATGGCCAGGGTGTTCGCGCGCAGGCCACCGGCGGCCGTCAGCTCGTCGAGGACCTCGGGGACCTCCCGCCCCATCAGGGCTCGCCAGCGCGCCAGCATGAAGTGGGGCAGGTGGAACTGGTTGACCCCCCGACGCTCCCACGCCTCCCACGCCTGCGCGGGCGGCGGCGGCTCCGCCGGGTCGCGTTCGAGGACCGTCACCTGGTGTCCGTCGCGGGCGAGCAGCATGGCCGTGGACAGGCCGCCCAGGCCGGCGCCGAGCACGAGTACCTCCGCCACCGTGCACCTCCCAGTGTCGAGAACCGGTGTACGGCAGCGTCCACCGGAGCGGTGCTCACTCTCCAGGTCAGACGGTGCTCAGTTGCTGCTCAATCGCTGCTCGGCCGTGCCGGCAGCCGGACCTCGCCGATCTCCACGGCCCACAGCAGGTCGGTGAGCTGCTCGAGCGCCCTGGCCAGGTGGCGCCGGTAGGTGCTGAAGGGCAGGCCGAGCACCTCGGCGGCGGCCTCCTGGGTGGGGGCGGCGCGGACGAAGGTGCGCTCCAGCACCGCCCTGAGCAGGTCGCCCTTGGGCTCACTCCCGAGGCAGGCGACCGCGTCCTGGATGGTCGCGCGGAGCTGGTCGGCGCCGGAGCCGCCAGGCCCCGCGGCCAGCGACGAGCCCATGAGGGGACTCGCGGCCAGCCGGTCGGGCCGGTGCAGGTCCGGCAGGGCGGCCCTCACCGCGGCGGCGAAACGGGTCCGGTCGAGCGGCGGGGGGCGCAGCAGGGAGGCCGGCGGCGGCCCGGTCCCTCCGGCGTGCTCCCGCTCATTCATCAGGTCGAGCCAGGTGTCGACCGGGAAGCGCCGCCAGTCGTTGCCGTAGGCGACGTGCGCCCGACCGCCGACGTCGAGCTCGAACTGCCGGACGAACGCCAGGTACTCGAAGAACGGTCCCCAGTACTCGTCGTCGACGACGATCACGAACGACCAGGCGAGCGGGCGCGACACCCACTCGATCAGGGACGAGACCGACCCGGCGAGCACGGCGTACATGTCGCGCTGGAACTCGCGCCGGCCGGCGAAGAAGCGGGCGATGTCGACCTGCTCGCCGGGACGCGCCGGGCCCTGCCGCGCGACGTGCTCCAGCACGGCTCGGGTGACCGGGTCCCGCTCCTCCATCGTCGAGCCGGTCGGGTGCATCACGTGGTAGGCGTAGGCGGCCACTCCCTCGCGGTCTCGGACCACGCTGAGGGTGTCCGGCTGCTCGGCGAGCCACGCCTCGGCGAGCCGTGCCGCCGCCGCGCCCTGGAACTCCTCCATGATCGAGAGGACCTGCCGGTGCTCTTCGCGGCGCGCGGGCACGACCGCGGCCGAGCCCTGGGCCCGCAGCGCGTAGAACGCGCGGGTCAGCGGGCTCTTGCGGTGCAGGTAGGTCAGGTGCTGGGCGAGCAGCTGCCGGTCGAGCCCTGTAGCGGTGCGCAGGCCGGCGACCACGTGGTCGTGGATGACACGGTGCAACGCCCGGTACCGCTCCGGCGAGCGTCGCTCGAACTCGGCATCCAGGACGTCCCGGGCGAGATCGTGCGGAAACAGCCCGCGTGGTCCGCCCGCGATGAACGGCCGCCGTTCCAGCCACGCCCACACCGCGGGTGCGTCGGCGCCCACCACCTCCCGAAGCAGGTCCTCGGTCGTCAGCCAGGCCGTGGTGCAGGCGGCCAGCCCGGACATGTGCGCGTCGGAGGGTGCGCCTCGAAGCAGCGCCTCCAGCAGCGCCGAGACGAGGTCCGGGACCTCGGCGAGGCTGTCGGGCACCGTGCCGGTGACCGCGACGTCGGCCAGCAGCGCCATGGCCAGTGGGTGGCCGCGCCCGAGCCGCACCAGGTGGGCGCGGACCGGCGGGGCGACGCCGGCACGGGCGAGCAGCTCGTCGCTCTCCACCTCGTCGAAGTGATCGAGACGGTGGACCGCCACCACCGAGCGCCAGCCCGGGTCGGTGCGCCAGGGCGCGGCCGGGGCGTCGCGGCCTGCAAGCACGACGAGGCCGTCCGCCGGCAGGGCGGGCAGGAACGCCTGGCGCAGCCATCCGTCGATCGCGCCCAGCTGCTCGTAGCCGTCGACGAGCAGGACGGCACCCGCCAGGAGCTCGGCGACCGGGCCGGCCGCGGCCCGGTCCCCGAGACCGATCAGCACCGCGTGCTCGAACCCTTCCGGGGAGGGATCGATCTCCCGGCCATCGAGCAGCACCACGGCTCGGCCCGCGGCCCGCACCCGGCTGCGAAACTCCAGCAGCAGCGTGGTCTTGCCGATGCCTCCAGGACCGTGGACGAGCAGCACTCGCCGCGACGACCGGTCCATGAGGGCGTCGTCGAAGCTGGCCAGCTCGTGCCGGCGGCCCACGAAGGTGCGGCGCCGCGCCTCGTCGAGAAGATCACCAAGTTGGGCCGTCACTGGACCACCCTCCAACACGCTGCGAGGTAGCGGCACACGCCTGGATAGGAGTCCTCGAATATCGAACACCGGATGGGGCTCGCCGCGGACGTGGCCGCCCCCGGAACCAGCCGGTCTCGCGCTCAGGTTGCCAATGTCCTGGCGTCGCTGTCCAGCGGTCTATGACGAGGGTTGACCTGACCCAATGGCGCAGCTCGAATCGCCTGCGGCCTGGACGGGCTTCAAGCCCCGTATCTGCCGAAGCGTGGCGCCCCGCTGTGCGTCCTGCTACCCAGGATGGCACGATGCGCACGCTTCCCCTCACCGGGCGCTACGCGGCAGTCAAGCGGAGGAGCTCGGGCACCGCGGTGGCCACCCACGCCCCGCGCGGATCGGCGGCGACCACCCCGTGGAAGAACGAGCGCGAGTCGCGAAACCACCCGGTCACCCGCCCAGAGGCAGAATCGACCCGCAGCAGGATCCCGCCAAGGTCCAAGCCATGCGCATACGGACCGGCCAGCCACACCGCGCCACCGCCAACCACCAGCCGCACCCCGCCGTTGACCCCGCCAACATCCAGGTCCGCAAGCGGCGTGGTCGCGGTCACCTCGCCAGTGCGCTGATCCAGGCGCCGCAGCCGGCCGGTCCGGTCGTGCAGGCTGCCAGGAACGTCCGTACCCGTCAGCAGCCACACCGCACCGCTGCCGACCTCAAGCCCATAGGGGAAGCCGGCCACCCGGGCGACCGCGCGGGCCGGACCACCCGCCAGCGGCACCCGCCACAGCCGCTGGTCGGTGGGCGCCTGAGTCGTCCAGACCGCGTCGGTGCCCACGGCAAGCGGCCCGACCGGCTGGCGCCGGCCCGAGGCGTCGGTGACCCACAGCGGCGGACGGGGCCGCAGCGTACGGGCGTCGAGGCGGCCGAACCCCATGGGCTTGTCCCTGCGCAGGCAGCAGTACGACCACAGCACCCCATGCGCCACCACCACAGCCAAGCCACCGAACCGGGCGGTCACCCGCAGATCCACCGGGTCGACTCGGGCCGTCACCCTGCCGTCCCCGGTGCCCACCCAGACCGCGCCCGCCCCCACGGTCAGCGGACCCACCGCCATGCCCTGACCCGGCGCTCCCAGCTCCACGCGGCCGGTCACCTGGTACCGGTCGGGGTTCACGCGCAGCAGGGTGCCCTGCTCCAGCAGCACCCACGCCGCACCCGCACCGACCGCCACGGCCGCCGCCGGGCCGGGCAGCGCCACCCGTCCGGCCACCGCCAGCCCAGAGGCGACCGGGCGATCGTCCCTGCTCACTGTGCTCCTGGTCGGCGGGGACGGTCCGGCATCGCCGGTACCGAGGTTGCGGCTCTGGAGGCGACCGACCACGACCAGGGCAAGCAGCACCGCCACCACGCCAGCAGCGACCAGCCGCCAGTCACGCCCCGATGCGTTCACGCCGACCCCCCGCTCCCCCGGTGCCACCTTTTTGCAGATTGTCTACCCTGCGCATCTATTCGAGGAGGGGTGCCGGGGGAAAAGACCTCCTCCTCCCCGGATGGAACCATGCGCCTGCGACCGGGATGCTGCATGGGGAAGGCACCGCTTGCAGCCCAAGGAACCCGTGTGGCCGATGACTTCGATCGGTTCTATGCCGCGTCCTACCAGCGGGTGCTCAAGCAACTGGTCCTTGTGACCGGTGATGTTGCCGAGGCGGAGGACGTCGTCCAGGAGGCGTTCGCCCGCGCGTCGGTGCGCTGGCAGCGGCTATGCGCGTACGAGGCGCCGGAGGCGTGGGTGCGGCGGGTCGCGCTCAACCTTGCCGCACAGGCCGCCGGTGGGAACGGTGAAGTCACGCCTGGCGCGCGGACGGGCGGTACTGGCTCGTCGTCTTGCGGTCGCGGACATCGACGCGCAAAGGGACGCCGACAGCGATGCCGCGAGGTCAAGCCGCGGGCGGAAGAAGTCGGCTCTCTGTCAGGTCGCCGCCGAAGGCGGCTCAGCAGCCAACTGTTTCGGAGGAGCGGCTCGACCGTGGCCACCCTCATGCCCTTGCCTGCGACGCAGCGCTCGCCGTCTCCATCAGATCAGGAGGGCCATGACGTTCATCCTGGTTCCCTTGCACGCCGACCCCAACGACGATCTGCAGATCAACGGGTGGAACTGGCGCCCCACCCTTGAGCTGCTGTATCGCGCGCGCCTGCTGGACGACGAAGACCGACCAACTGGACCAGGAGCCGCGGGAGCTCTAATCCGCGACCTACGAGTGGTTGTCGCGATTCCGGGACTTCTGCCGAACAAGCGGCGGCTTCACGGTGGTCTGAGCGCTCCGCTCATCCGCAGCCGTGCCCCTGGGCGATCTCGTTTGACAGATACACCAGTGGGATGTCTTCCCCGGCATGCTGGCCGACCGGATCGGCCGGACCACTGTGGTGCAGGTGGGCATCGATGGCCCGGCTGTCAAGGCAGAGCACCCCGGACGAACGACCTGACAGCCTGCCCGGGACCCGGGTGGCCGACAGTACATGACTTGGCCGCCTCTGGAGTCCACCAGGCAGGGAATCCGCAGGTCGGCGTGGCGGTAGAGCCGGAATAGCCGACAAGGATGAGGTCGGGTGAGCGCTCAGGTCGAGGCTGGCACCGCCTCGGCGGCCGTTTTGATGAGCTGCAGCACCTCATCCGGGTGGGAGACCATGGCCACGTGGTTGGTCGAGACCTCCACGGTGGTGGCGCCCATGCGAGCGGCGAACTGCCGCTCGGCATCGGGCGGGATCGCCTGGTCGCCGTCGGCGACCAGGAACCAGGACGGCAGCGACTTCCAGGCGGGGACGCCCATCACCTCCCCCAGGGCGCTCCAGTGCAACGGCTGCTGGACCGCGAACATGACCCTGGCCTTGACCGGGTCGACGTCGGCGGCGAAGTGGTTGACGAAGTCGTCCTCAGGGAGCCAGGCAAAGCCCTGCTGGTCGACGTCGAGATGCGCCAGGGCCGGGGTCGGCGGTCCCTGCTCCAGCAGCGCTCCGATCGAGTCGCCCTCATCCAGCCCGAACCCAGCGATGTAGACCAGGCCAACGGCGTTGGGCGCGTCGGTGCCGAGCGCGGTGATGATCTGGCCGCCGTAGGAGTGCCCGGCGACGAGGGTTGGCCCGTTCTGGCGGGCCAGGACCTGGCGCAGCCGGGCGACGTCATCGGCCAGCCGGTTCATCGGGAACTGGGGTGCGGTGACGCTGTACCCGTCGGCCTGCAAGTGCTCGATGACGGCGCTCCAACTGGAGCCGTCGGCCCAGGCGCCATGCACGAGGACGATGCTGGGCAGCGCAGTCATGTCAGGGCTCCTTCCCGGTCTGCGGTCGCCTATGACGACCCGCTGGCTCCCCAGGGCTGCCCCCGGCACACCCTACAGCGCGTTACCGTCTTGACGGCTTCTGCGGGTGACCTGCACGGGGCACGCTGGCGGGTCATGAGGCTGCGGCAATCCACGCCCTGGCCGGCCTTCGCGGGCGGCCCCGAACCTGAGCGCACCAAGATCGAAAGCCGGGTGCTCTGAGCCTCATGGCTTGCCCTGCTCGGTCAGCGATGCGGTCAATGTTCTACTCGGTTCTACCTGCGCCTACCTTGACGGCGGGCCCGTCCCAAGAAGTTCGCTCGTCCCAGCGATATTGGTTCACCTGCTGCAGGCCGATGCCCGGGCTTGCCGGCCGACGCGGACCACCAGCAGGCCGCGGCGGTCCCCGGTCTCGCTGGCCCGCTGGCGATCACCGCATGCCGGACAGCCTCGACCTGGTCGGCGGTTTCGGTCGCGCCCTGCTCGTCGCTGGCCCAGCCGACCACCACACGAGCGCCCCGGATCCGCCGGATGCCACGCGTCGCGGCCGAGCGTCCGGCCGTGAGAATTGGCAGGGCGAACTTCCCACCGAGCTCCAGCGATCGCACTGTCGAAGAAGCGCCATCATGCTGGGTTCATATTCGTGCCGCTCACAATGGAGGCGAGGACCGCAAATGGCGCCGAGCCAGCCCAGCAGCAGTGATTTGCGTGCCTGATCAGGCCATGACACCCGCCTGCCCCCAGACTGCTCAGTTGGCGATGGCGGAATGGGCCACCGAGCTGGGCTGCCCATCGCAAGTCCTGGCGACGGCGGGAACCACGGTGATCCGCCACGGCCCAGCGTTTGGCAGCCAACGCGTCGCGTTTGCGTTCGCGCCTACCACCATCAGCGCCTGCGTCATCACGGTCCCAGCCGATTGGTACGCCGCGGCGCGAGCGGCCCTCACACCGCTGCCACCATCCCAGACGTTCGACGCCCGGCACCTTTCCCGGCTGTTCAGCCGCGCAGTGGAGCGGGTCGTCGGGCCCGCATGGCAGGGCCACGTCGACACCGACTGCTTCGCCCCGGTCGACCCGCGCGGTGCGCGGCCACTGCTCGCGGCTGACCGGGCGGACTTGGCCGCACTGACGAACGCCTGTGACCCGTGCGAATGGGAAGCCAGCACGGTCGACCCCGACCGGCCCCCGGTGTTTGGCTGCAGAGCCGATAACAGGCTGGTGACGGCAGGCACGCTGACACCATGGCGCGGCCGCTTTTGGCACGTCGGCATCGTCACCCACCCTGGCTACCGCGGGCAGGGCTACGGACGGGCCCTGGTGAGCGCGATGACCCGCTACGGTCTCGACCATGGCTGGCTGCTGCATTATCAGACCCTGTTGGCCAATGCCCCCTCGGTCGCGATCGCTCGCTCACTTGGCTATCGGCAACACGCGCAGACCCTGGCCATCCGGCTCAGCTCGCCATGACGTCAGCGCCCATCTATCGCACCCTCGTACGATCTTCCGCGCATGACGTGCGCCCACACCGGCGCAACGCACGGCCCTCAAGCCGCGATCGCGATGCGCTGTAGTATCGACGTACCAGCGGGCAGTCGGAGACGCATGATGATGCGAATCGGGTTCTTCAAAGTTCATCCCGATCGGGTCGAGCGTCTCCGCGCCTGGACACAGGAGCTGACCGATCGCCGCGCCGAGGTCCTTGAAACGTTCCGCGCCGAAAGCACCACCCATGAGTGTGCCTATCTCCTCCAAGGCGCGAGCGGTCCCATCCTCGTTTACGTCCAGGAGGTCGATGATCTCGACCAGGCACGCCGAGCGTTCGCGGCCTCCGAGTTCCCCATCGACCTTCAGCACAAGCAGACGATGACAGAGGTCCGCGAAGGCCCAGCAGAGGTCGAGCTGCTCTTCGACATCAGCGCCGAACGTGATTAGTTGGCGCACACGCCACGAGTTCGAGGTGGCGCGGAGCTCGTCGATCTGAAGTGGCCTGCGCGTCCCCCCCGGTTGGGGCGCCGTGAGGGCCTGTTATCGCCCTTGCTCTCGCCCTTCGATGAGGAGCCTCCAGTGGGCTGGGGTTCGCCCACGGCTTCTGGCTCCATGCAACAGTGCACTTCGGCACGAATTCTTCGGGTCTCCGTATTTCTGCGCCGGTTCGGCGCTCATGTAGTTGGAACCGCAAATCGTCGGGTGATCCCTTCGCACGGGACGCGCCCGCCGGCAACGTCAGCAGGCCGGAGAGGCGGCGGCTCCGAGAGGCTTGCGTGAAAGGGGGACGAGTGGGGCGGGTCTGGGCCACAATTCGGGCGGGCGGATCGTGAACCACCGCGGACCAGACGATCGCAACAGCAGGCTCTCAAAGCATCCGGTTCGAGCAGCGGTAGCAAGGGGGTGCGAGAGCGCGCACCCGAATGCAGCAGGGAGGACGGGATCGTGCCACAGGCCAATGACGCCGAGCTGACGAACCTGTACAGCGCGGCCACCAACTTCGATGTCGAGGACAACGAGCCCAACACCGGGCCTCCGGGGAACCCTCCGGCGGCTTCCTTCGATCTGCACGTGGAAGCGGTTGCCGGCAACGTGATCGGCAACAGCTCGGCCGACTACCGGTTGACCCTCACCGCCATCGACGAGACCCTCGCCGCGCCCAACGCCGGGATGAGCCGCACCGCGGACCAGGAGTTCAACGCGGCGAACGGCTGGAACCCCGGTGGAGGCGCCGGGAACTTCCTGAAGGAGCAGGTGTTCAGCATCCCTGTCCCCAATGGAGTCCAGGGCCACGTCTTCCGCTACGTGGGCACGCTGGTGAGCAAGAACGGCGACATCGTGTCATTCATCGAGAGCAACCGGTTCATCCTGGTCTAGTCGTCGACCACGACCCGGGGATCTCGAATGGGGAGCGCCCGCGCCACCGTGCGGGCGCTCCCTCGCTCATGTCGGGAGGGGAGTCATGAACGCGAACGACGCGAGGATCGTGCGGCTGTTCACCACCCAGGTCAACGGGACGGTCGAGGACACCACGCCGAACGCCAACTCGCCTGTACAGGACCAGTTCGACCTGATCCTCCAGGCGGAGGTCGGGGCCGTCCTCGGCAACAGCGGCGCCAACTACACGCTGACGTTCACCGCCATCAACGATGACATGGTGACACGCCAGATCGCCCTGAACCCGGTGGGCAACCCGTTCAAGGAGGAATGGAACCGCGGCTGCGGATGGATCAGGAGCGGCAACGACTTCGTGAAGACCGGCGAGGCCGAGGCCGAAGGCATCATGCGGTACACGATTGCCATCCCGCCCGGCCTGACCGGGGCCTTCCATTACAACGTCAGGCTCGTCAGCGAGAACTACCAGATCATCTCTTTCGCCCAGAGCAACCCCTTCCTCCTCGTGTGACGCCGTGCCGCCGGGCTCATCCGGCGGCACGGCGGAGGGACCCAACCCTGCACGGGCCCCAGCCCCCGGCAGTGGGGCTTCCACCAGGCGAATCGCCTCGCCTCATGCTCCCGGCTCGGACCAACCGCCGAATAGTCGCAAGCCATGCGGGGTACATCCACAGCATCACGTGGGACGCCCCCCGCCGGCGAGGCTCGGCCGAGCATCTCGACGACCGGTCGGCGGGAGCGCCTGAGAAAGGAAGCCCCATGAGCGCCTCCCCCCAGCGGCACGAGATGGTTCACAAGGGCACCGATTCCTCTGGTGCGCAGGAGTGGCTCTGCCAGGAGTGCGGCCGCCACTTCGTCGTCCGGTGGCCGCCGCACTTCGACCGGCTCGTCCTCCAGGAGGGCGACGGGACCGCCGAACACTTCGGGCGCATGGGCGACGTCGCCCTCCAGAGCGTCCAGGTCTCCCCTCCCTCCGGCGAGCGCCCGAACGAGCCCTCCGCCGCCGACGAGAACGCATGGCGGCGCTGGCTGCGGCAGAACGGCATCGACTGGGACGGCTGGGTCGCCTGAGGCCTGGTCGGATCCCCTCGACGGCGTCTCGCGCTGCCGGCCAGGCCGCCCGGCGCCGCCCCCAGCCGGCCACCGCCGACGGCTGAGCTTGGCGGAACCGAGAACCGTGCCGGGCCGCCCGGAGCGGGCGGTGGCCCGCCCGGGCGGCCCGGCGGCCCCCCCGGGAGGTCGGGCGGTGCCCCGCCCGAGATTGCCGCGGGTCAGGTCCGGCGGCTGAGACCGAGCTCGCCGGAGTCGCTGACGGTCAGGTCGAAGGAGCTTCCCGCGTCGGCCTGGAAGGTCCCTTCGCCGGTAACCGGGATCTGGTCGCCGCCCTCTGTCTCGATCAGCCCGATCAGCGTGTAGCTGTGCTCGCCCTGCTCGACCGAGATATCGATCGAGCTGCTGGTCGCGTCCACGTCGGCGTGGAGCGTCCCGGCGTGCGAGCCGTCCACCGAGACGTCGATGTCTTCCTGGAACGCCCCCTCGGTGAGCGTGTCGTTGAACGAGATGGTCACGGCCTCGCCCGCGGGATCGACCACCGGCTCGCTGGACACCGAGACGACCGGGTCGGCCGCCGCAGCGGGCGGGTCGTGCCCGAACTCGATGACGAGGAAGACGACCAGGCTCATCGCCAGGAACGCCCCGCCGGTGACGGTGGCCGTGAAGCGGGGCAGGACCCCGACCTTTGGGACCGTCAGCCCCCGGTACGAGAGGTCCCCACCGACGAGTCCGACCAGGACGAGGAAGGCGCCGATCGTGAAGATGGCGACCGGGAATTCGAATCGCATGGCTGCGCCCTCCAGGCCTGTGAGTGGTCCTTGAAAGGACAGAGGAGACGCGGGCCCTGGAGATACCTGATGTTCGCGATTGCTCAGTGGTGACCGCAGCGGTGGTGATCGTGCCCGCAGCCGCAGCCCCCGTGACCGCGGCCCCCGCCGCCCCGGTGCCCGCCCTCGTCCAGGCATGGCAGCAGGACGGCACCGAGCCCGTGCACGGCGCGCTTCCGGGCGTTCGCCAGCAGCGCCCTGGCGGCGGTCCGCCCGTTCTCGCCGGTGCGCGACATCCGCGCGGCGATCAGTCCGGCGACCAGCGGTGTCGAGAACGACGTGCCGCTCCAGCGCGCCATGCCCTCGAACCTGCGCCGCTCGCCGACGTGCGGTGGCTCGGTGCAGACGTAGGTGCCGGTCGCGAAGGCATTCACCAGACCCTCACCGGGAGCGTAGACGTCGACCCAACCCCCGTAGTTGCTGAACCAGGCCCGGCTCCGCCAGTTGGCCGACAGCGCGCCGACGCTGACGACCCGCGGGGAGGCGGCCGGCCAGAACGGCCGCGTGCTCTGGTCGTTGCCTGCCGCGGCGACCAGCACGACGCCCTTGTGGTGGCGCAGGCGCCCGAGCAGGACCTCGAAACCGAGCGAGGGAAGCCGGCGGCGCGTGTGCACGCCCGCCGAGAGGCTGATGATGTCGGGATCCCGGCGCAGCGCGCCGAGCAGCCGCAGCACGACCTCCGATTCCAGGGCCGCCCCCGCGCGCCTGAAGATGTTGTCGGAGAACACCTGCACGGCCGGGGCCATGCAGCGCGCGACGCCGGAGATGAAGGTCCCGTGCCCGGTGTAGGGCCGCATGGGGGCCTGGCCGGGCTGCGGCGGCTGCGGGAAGGGGTCGCGGGTCCCCTGGACGTCGGCCAGCCAGGAGTGGGTCGCCGCCGCCCCGTCCAGCAGCCCGGTGTCGCCGACGTACAGCCGCACGCCGGCGCCGTCGTCGGGAGCTGGGCAGATCCCCGGGTCGGGGGCGGCGCCGGCGACCACCTCCTCCGGTTCGGTGGCCGGGCAGTGCGACACGGGGGCGATGGACGCGACGTGGTTGGGGGTCGCCACCCCGATGCCGAGCCGGTTGTCGAGTCTTGCCAGCGCGCCGACGGTGTCGTAGTGCGTCCCGGCCAGCGAAATCACCGTCAGCCCGTTGATCAGGGCGTCGCGCACCTCGATCTCGCCGAGTTCCGTCCGCACCCGTTCGATGTCCTCATCGCGGACCAGGATGACTCCCCGCTCGTAGAGGAACTCCGCGTCCTCTGGCGCGTCGTCGCCGGTGGCCACGCCGATCTGGATGCCATCGGCCTCGAACGCCCGCATGATGTGGGCGATCTGCGCGTCGTACCGGGTGGTCGGCCGCTCCGGATGCTCTGTGGGTTCCTGCTTCATGCTGGGCATGTCGCCCCCCCGTCGGTAATGGTTACGGACGAGCGGAATGTCGAGGATCTAACATCAACGGATGATTGTGGAACAGCGCGGGATCGAGGACGCCTCGCCCGCCGCGCTCGAGTTGCTCCCACTGGCGCTGTCCCGACCCAAGGAGGCCCTCGCACGGGCACGCGCGCTGCTCGCCGAGCGCCCGGGGCCCGGCGAGGCCTCGATCGCCCACCAGGCGGCCGGGATCGTGCTGCGCGACTTCGGGGACGTGGACTGGGGCATTCGGGAGCTCCGCAAAGCGGTGCGGCTGGCGCGCGCGGCGGGCAGCGGGGAGCGGGAGGCGGACGCGCTGGCGACGCTTGGCAACGCGCTGGTGCTGGCCGGCCGGACCCGGTCGGGGCTCGCCGCCCTGGACACGGCCGCGCGGCAGTCCACCGGGGTGCTGGCCGGGAGGGTGCGGATGCGCCGCGGCGGGATGCTGATGGTGCTCGGACGTCATCGCGAGGCGCTCGAGGAGCTGCGGCCAGCGCTGGCTACGCTGCGCCGCGCCGGCGATACCCTCTGGGAGGCGCGGGGACTCGCGCACCGAGCCTTCGTGCACCTGGCTCTGGGGTCGATCGAGCGGGCCGACGGCGACATCGGCCGGTCGGAGCGGCTGTTTGCCGCCGCCGGGCAGGAGCTCGAGCTGGCCTTCGCGCGGCACAACCGCGGGCTGATCGCCTTCCGCTCCGGCGACCTGCCCGCCGCGCTGGTCTACCTGGACGAGGCGGCCCAGCGCTACGAGGCGCTCGGCGCGGCCACGCCCGACCTCAGCATCGACCGCTGCGCGGTCCTGCTGGCGGCGGGCCTGCCGCGCGAGGCGCTCCAGGAGGCCGACACCGCGATCGGCGCGCTGGACGAGATCCGCGGGCAGGCGTCCAAGCGCGCCGAGCTGCTGCTGAGCGCGGCGCGCTCCGCACTGGAAGCCCGTGAGGCGGCGGTGGCGATCGAGCGGGCGCACGCCGCCTACCGCCTCTTCGGCGCCCAGCACCGGGCCTGGTGGCGCGAGCACGCCAGGCTCCTGCTGCTGCAGGCGCGCTACGAGGCCGGCGCCGTGACCGGCCGACTGCCGCGGGAGGCGGCGGAGACCGCCGCCCGCCTCCAGGCGCTGGGCTCCACGGAGGCGCCG
>DASVXQ010000122.1:0-1847 GCA_036392615.1 Actinomycetes bacterium
AGCCGGTCATGCCGTCACCTGCGGGCCCGCTCGTCGCGCAGGCCGAGGCGCCGGGCCAGGGCGCGGCGGCCGTTGTGCAGGTGGACCCTGACGGTGGCGTCGCTGCAGCCGAGCACCTCGGCGATCTGCGCGGTCGGCCAGTCCTCCAGGTAGAACAGCGCGACCGCCTGCGCCTGGCGGCGCGGCAGCGAGCGGACCGCCCGCAGGAAGTCGACCGTGTCGCCGGGCAGCGGCTCGGGCGGCTCGCGCCGCGAGGTGAGCCGCAGCAGCGCCCGCGCCTCGCTGAAGCGGCGCCGCACCGCGGAGGCGGCCAGGTTGGTCAGCGCGCGGCGCACCCAGGCGCCCGGCAGGTCCAGCCGACCGACCTGGTCCCAGCGGCGGTGGGCCGCCAGGAAGGCCTCCTGGGCGAGGTCCTCGGCCACCCACCAGCTCCCCGAGAGCGCGAACGCGAACGCCACCACGCCGTGGTACTCGCGCTCGTAGAAGGCCTCGAAGGATTCGGGCAGGCGGAAGCTGGGCGAACTCGTCTCGCCCGGGTCGACCTCCTCAACTGGAGTTGGCAGGCCATCGCCCAGTGCGCTCACCGCCACCGCGGAACTTCGGGACGCGTCCCCGCCAGCTAACACGCGCCGGTGGCCCCGGACGTTTATCGCGAGGCGGGAGGATTCTCCTCCTTCACCCGGACAAGCAACTGCTCGGCCGCGGCGTAGGGGCCGAGCTTGCCGGCGGCGACCTGCTCGGCGAGGCTGTCGAGCGCCTCGCCGTGGCCCAGCTCGCCCAGCTCGGCCCGCAGGTCCGCCAGGGCGATCTCCTCGATCTCGCGGGCGGCGCGGCCGCGCCGGCGGCGCTCCAGCTCGCCGCTGGACTCGAGATGGGCGCGGTGCTGCGCGATGGTGGCAACGAGCTGGCCGATGCCCTCGCCGCGCTCGGCCACGGTCAGCAGCACCGGCACCGACCAGGGCCGTGCCTCGCCGAGGTGGAGCATCTGCCGCAGGTCCCTGGCGACGTTGCCGGCGCCGTCCCGGTCGGCCTTGTTGACCACGAACAGGTCGGCGACCTCGAGGATGCCGGCCTTGGCGACCTGGACCGCGTCGCCGAAGCCCGGCGCCAGCACCACCAGGGTGGTGTCGGCCAGCCCGGCGACCTCGACCTCGGCCTGGCCGACGCCGACCGTCTCGACCAGGATCACCTCGCAGCCGGCCGCGTCCAGCACGCGGACCGCCTGCGGGGTCGCCCAGGCCAGCCCGCCGAGGTGCCCGCGGGTGGCCATCGAGCGGATGTAGACGCCGTCGTCCAGCGCGTGGCGCTGCATGCGCACGCGGTCGCCGAGCAGCGCGCCGCCGGTGAACGGCGAGGACGGGTCGACCGCCAGCACCCCGACGGTGCGGCCGGCCTCGCGATAGGCGGCCACCAGCGCGTCGCACAGGGTGGACTTGCCGACCCCCGGCGAGCCGGTGAGGCCGATCACCTCGGCCTGGCCAGTGCCGGGGTTGAGCGCATCGGCGACCTCGCTGAGCTGCCCGTGGGCGCCGTCCTCGACCAGCGAGATCAGCCGGGCGACCGCGCGGCCGTCGCCGCCGCGCAGCCGCTCGGTCAGCTCGCCGACCAGCGCGGACGTCGTCGTCGACTTGCCGACCCCGGGGGCGCCGGTGAGGCCGACGACTGTCGCGCGGCCGGTGTCCGGCGCCAGCGCCGCCATGAGCTCGCGGAGCGCCCGCACGAGGGCGGTCGTCGTCGTCGACTTGCCGACACCGGGCGAGCCGGTGAGCCCCAGCACCTGCGCGTGCCCGGTGTGCGGCGCGAGCGCCGCGGCGACGTCGCGCAGCAGCGGGCTGGCGTCCTCGACC
>DASVXQ010000123.1:0-37471 GCA_036392615.1 Actinomycetes bacterium
TTCGGCGCCATCCGCCTCGGCCAGCAGCTCCCCGAGGTCAACGTGGTGGTGCTGGTGATCATCGCCCTGACCATCGTCCCGGTGGTGATCGCCCAGCGCCTCACCCGCGAGTCCGGGCTGATCCGCCGGGGCTGAGCGCTCGGCCCCCGGGCCGCCGCCTCGATGCCCCCGGGCCGGCAGGCCGAGCCGTACGCTGTAGGTTCGAGTTCGCGGGCGGATCGGCAAGGTGGTGCGATGACCTCATCCCTGGCAGGCAAGGTGTGGACACCCACGCCATCACCAGCCACTTCGCCCTCCTGCTGCTGATCAGGAACCCCGGCCTGGTGGCGGTGAACCGGATGGCCTTCGCGCTGGCCCACGAGCTGGAGTCCCACGGCGCGACCGCGGTGTCGCTCACACCGGGCTGGCTGCGGTCCGAGGCGA
This sequence comes from Actinomycetes bacterium, assembly GCA_036392615.1. Taxonomy (GTDB): domain Bacteria; phylum Actinomycetota; class CALGFH01; order CALGFH01; family CALGFH01; genus DASVXQ01. Next base: position 424 of record DASVXQ010000123.1, read on the forward strand.
TGCTGGAGGCCTACGGGGTCAGTGAGTCGAACTGGCGCGACGCCACCAGGGGTCCAGCCCCACTTCGCCATCTCGGAGACGCCCGCGTTCGTCGGCCTGGTGCTACCTGGTCGAGGTCCAGGGCCCGGCAAGCCCGCCAATACGACGGGCTACCGGTGACGCCTCGGGGGCTGGCCGCGGCCCGGCTCACCCCGCGTCGGTCTCGCCGCTGCCGCGGTCGTCGGTGACCAGCTCGGAGCGGCCGTTGACCGCATAGCGGATGTGGGTGACCTCGGGGGTGTGCACCACCCTCGTCGGTGTGAGCTCCAGCGCCTGGCCGGTGGGGAGCCCGAGCCCCGCGGGGTCGAACAGGCGCATGCCGTCGCCGAGCAGGACCGGCACGATGTGGAGCTCGAGCTGGTCGAGCAGTCCCGCCGCGAGCACCTCGCGCAGGAAGGTGCCGCCTCCGGCGACCGCCACGTCCTTGCCGCCCGCCGCGGCACGGGCCTGCTCGATGGCGGCCTCGATGCCATCGGTGACGAAGCTGAAGCTGGTGCCGCCCTGCTTGACCACGGTCTCCCTGGGCCGGTGGGTGACCACGAACACCGGCGCCCGGAACGGCGGTTCGTCGCCCCAGGGCAGCTCGCCGCCGTCGAACATCCGTCGGCCCATGATGTACGCGCCGGCCGACTCGAAGGTCTCCGCGATGATCTCGGAGTTGGTGTCGTGCTCGCCGCCCTTGTACCCCTGCCGCTCGCGCCAGGCCATGCCGTCGATCACCCACCGCGTGATGCGGAAGAAGCCGAGCGCCTCGGCGCTGCCCATCCAGTTGTGGACGTCCGTGTCCGGGCTGTTCGGGCCGGCGTAGAACCCGTCGAGCGAAACCGACATCTGCGCTGTGACCTGTGTCATCGTCTGCTCCTTCCGTGGTGGCGGCATCCCGATTGGAGCCGCTCACGGGAGACATCGGAGCCGGCGGGCCGGTCTCGACATGCTGACCGATGTCGGGCGGGAGCGATACTTTCGGGGTCCAGCGACGTCGCGGGCGGAGAGGGCGAGGATGCGAACGACCGGCTTCACCTGACCTTGACGAGCACGATCTCCTCCGTGGTCCGGCGGTGCCCGCCAGTCCCCGTCGACGACCATCGAGGAGATCAACGTGTGCGGCTTCATCCGGCAGAATTCGCTTCCGCACGGCTTCGACGACGACCGCGCGGACCACCGGCTGCTGCGGTCCCGGCCGCCGCGGGCAGCGCTCGCCTGGGCGGGGGAGGCGCTCGGCGGGACGGTCACCTCCGCGCGGGCGCTGCGGGGCGGCTCCGCGTCGGCCGTGCACCTGCTGACCGTGCGGCGGGACGCCGGCGCGGTCGAGCGGGTCGTGCTGCGCCGCTACGTCCGGCCCGAGCTCCACCTGGAGGAGCCGGACATCGCCGAGCGGGAGGCCCGCGCGCTGCGGTTCGTGGCCGGCTTCGACCTGGGGGTGGCGACGCCGCGACTGCTCGCTCTCGACCCCACCGGGGCGCGTGCCGCCGCGCCGGCGCTGCTGATGTCCCGCGTTCCCGGCCGGGTGGAGTGGTCGCCCGCCGATCCGGAGCGCTGGCTGGCGCGCCTGGCCGGGCTGCTGCCGCCCATCCACGCGCTGCCGCTGCCGCCAGCCGGCGTGATCCAGCCGTTCGCCCCCTACGCCCAGGACGCCTACCAGCCGCCGGACTGGGCCCGCCGGCCGGCGGTCTGGACCCGGGCGATCGAGTGGTTCCACCGGCCCACCCCTCGGGAGGCCGGGCCAGCGGTGTTCATCCACCGCGACTTCCACCCCGGCAACGTGCTGTGGCGCCGCGGACGGGTCAGCGGCCTGATCGACTGGGCCTCGGCCAGCATCGGACCGGCGTGCGTGGACGTGGGTCACTGCCGCGGCAACCTGTTCCAGTACGGCCTGGAGACCGCCGACCGCTTCACCTCGATCTGGGAGCGGCTGACCGGCACGTCGTACCACCCGTGGGCGGACGTGGTGACCATCATCGGCTCGCTGGACGACCTGCGCGAGGAGCTGGAGCCGGACAGGTTCCTGGTGGAGGACGCGCTCGCCCGGGCGGTCGCCGCGCTCGGCGGGCGCTCCGGCTGACCCAGTAGGCTGGCGGTCGAGCCGAACGACAGGGGTGCGCGATGGCGGATGGGTTGAAGCTGGGGCTGTACGGGTTGCACCGGGGCAGCAGCGCCGACCCGGATACGATGGCGCGGCGGGCGCGGCTGGCCGAGGAGGCCGGCTTCGAGTCGCTGTGGGTGGGCGACCACATCGCCCTGCCCGCCGGCCTGCCCGACCCGCCGGTCCAGCCGCGCATGGAGGCCGTCGTCGCCCTGACCTACCTGGCGGCGGTGACCAGCAGGGTGCGGCTCTGCTTCGGGGTGATCGTGCTGCCGCAGCGCCAGCCGGTGCTGCTGGCCAAGCAGCTCGCGTCGCTCGACGTGCTGTCCAAGGGGCGCCTGACGGTCGGCGTCGGCGTCGGCTACGTCGAGCCGGAGCTGCGGGCGCTCGGGGCTTCGCTGGCCGACCGCGGCGCCCGCACCGACCAGTACCTGGCCGCCATGCGCGCGCTGTGGGACGAGCCGGTGCCGGCGTTCCACGGGCGGTTCGTCGACTTCGCCGAGGTGATCCAGCGACCCCTGCCGGTCCAGCGGCCCCACCCGCCGATCGTGGTCGGCGGCGAGTCGCCGTCCGCCCTCCGCCGTGCGGTGCGGTCCGGCAACGGCTGGTACGGCTGGGACCTGGACCCGGAGCGGACCGCAAAGGTGCTGGCGGACCTGCGCGCGGCCGCGGAGCGGTACGAGCGGCCCGCCGAGCTCGGCGAGCTGGAGATCACCATCACCCCGCCGGACACTCCCGACCTCGAGACCGCCCGCCGCTACGCCGACCTCGGCGTTCACCGCCTGGCCGTCCACCCCCACACCATGGAGGGCGCCGCCATCGACGACCTGATCGCCACCATCGCCGACACCCTCATCGGGAGGGTCTGACCCCTATGGGCGCGCGGCGCCGAGCCAGCGAACCCGCTTGCGGCAGCTGTCCTTGACGTTGTTGGTCATGATCGCCCGTTCCTCCAGCATCATTCGGTGGAAGAGCTCCTCGTCGCCGAGCCCGATCAGATCGGCGCGTTCGGCGACCGCGGCGACGTCGTGGCCCTTGGCGCGAAGGCGACGCGCGATCTCCGCGCCATAGTCGGCGTAGTGGCGCAGGCAGGCGTCGACACGGTCGATCGGCACCTCGAGGTACGCGGCCGTGTCCTCGACCGAGTTGCGGTTCTGCCGGATGGTCTCGATGACGTCGGCGACGTCGAGGCGCGTGCCGAGCACGGCCGGTCGGCGGCCGGCGGCGCCGTCGCGGAAGTAGGCGGTCACGTACGATTCGATGCGGGGATTCGCCATCGTCCCGGTCTGGGGCGATGGCCGGTTCCCAGCTTCGTTCCAGCGCGGCCCTTGAGGAGTGAGCGGCATGCAGCGGATCGGGATCCTGCTCTTCGACGACGTGGAGGAACTGGACGCGGTGGGGCCGTGGGAGGTGTTCGCCTCGTGGGCGAAGGCCCACCCGGATGAGGCCGAGGTGGTCGCGTTCGCCGCCGGGCCCGGCACCGTGCGGGGCGCCAAGGGCCTGAAGTTCCAGGCCGACCACGGGTTCGACGACGTGGGACAGCTCGACGTGCTGGTGCACCCGGGCGGCCAGGGGACCAGGGTCCTGCTCAAGGACCCTGACCATCTCGCCGCGATGCGGGCCCAGCGGGCCGCTGTGCCGCTGCTCACCAGCGTCTGCACCGGTTCGCTGGTCTACGCCGCCGCCGGGCTGCTGAAGGGCCGCCCCGCCACCACGCACTGGGGCAGCCTCGATCTGCTCGGCGAGCTCGACTCGACCATCGAGGTGCGGCCCGACGACCGCTATGTGGACGACGGCGACATGGTCACCTCGGCGGGCGTCTCGGCCGGGATCGACATGGCCCTCCACGTCCTCGCCCGCCTGGCCGGGGTCGAGCGCGCCCGGGAGATCCGCCGCTACATCCAGTACGACCCCCACCCGCCGGTCTAGCCGCATCTCCAGCGGGCGGGGGCCAAGGGGCCTCGATCTACGCCGCGGTCCCCTCCGCGTACCGGCGGAGGGTGTCGAGCACCTGGAGCCAGCCCTGGCTGTTGGCCTCCGCGTGGCGCTCCTGGTCGACCTTGACCGCGTCAGTGCTGGCGAAGCCGGTCTCGACGACGCGCACGCGGGTGCCGTCGCCTTCCGGGGTGAGCGTGAACTCGACCAGGGTGGCCGTGCCCTCGGCCACCGGGGTGTCCGGGTGGCGCGCCCACCGGTAGGAGAACACGCGCGGCGGGTCGACCGTCTCGACGATGCCCTGGAACTTGCCGAACTCCTCGTTGGTCAGCACCATCGCCCCGCCGGGCCGCAGGTCCACCTGCGACTCCCTCCCCATGAACCACTGGCTGATGTGCTCCGGCTGGGTGAGGATCTCCCAGAGTCGTTCCGGCGGGGCCGCCACCACGATCTCCCGCTCGATGCGATCGGTCACTGCCACGGCGTGCCTTCCCTTCCTCTCGACCATGTGCTACCTAAGGGTTGCACATGGAGGGCTTGTGACGCAACCCAATGGTTGCGGATTGGCGCGGCGCAGTGATGTCAGGTGTGTGACCAGCGAGCGCCTCGGCGTCATTGAGCGGGCCCTGCGCCACGTCCTCCTCGACGAGCTCCGCGCTGCCCGGCGAGCCGCCGCCGGATCGCGGCCGCGAAGGCCTCCGGAGCCTCGACCGGGGTGAAGTGGCCGGCGCCGTCGAGCGGCTCCAGCTCCACCGCGCTGAAGAACTCCGGCAGCCGATCCGACCACGCGCGCGGGAACAGGGGATCGTGCTCGGGCCACAGCACGGTGGTGGGCACCGCGATGCGGTCCTGGGGGGCTGGCGCCCGCTCCGCGAGCGAGGTGGCCACCATGCCCGAACCGGCGCGGTACCAGGCGACCGAGGAGGCCATCGCGCCAGGGGGCGAGTACACCTCGGCCAGGTGATCCAGGCGCCGCTCGTCCGGCTCGAACGCCGGCCCCGACCAGTGCGACCAGAAGTGCCGCAGGTAGGCGCGGACCGCCGCGGGCTTGCCGTCGATCAGCTCCTCGATCAGCCCGAGGGCATGGAACGGCTGGTACCAGAACTCGCGCTGCGCCTCCGCCGTGAGGACCCGCTGCCCGGCGCCCGGCAGCGGCGGCGCCACCACCAGCGCTCGCACGCGGTCCGGCGCCGTCCTTGCGACCGCCTGCGCGATCCGGCTGCCGATGTCGTAGCCCGCCAGCACCGGTCGTTCGAGGCCGAGCTCGTCGAGCAGCCCGAGCAGCCCGCGCGCCTGGGCCGCCGCCGAGTACGCCTCGGCCGGCGGCTGCGGGTGCTTGTCGGAGGCGCCGAACCCGCGCAGGTCCGGCACCACCACCGCGGCGTGCGGCTCCAGCAGCGGCACCAGCGCGTCGTAGTCGGTGTGGTCGCCCGGCCAGCCGTGGAGCAGCACCACCGGGTCGCCGTCGCCGTACCGGTCGTAGGCGAGGCGGAAGCCGTCGACAGGAGCGGAACGCGGCATCGGCATGGTCCTCCTCGGGCCGTCAGGTGAACGTCCAGCGGGTGGCGGTCTCGGAGAACTCCGCCTCGCGCTCGATGATGCCGAACACCACACGGGGACGGACCGCGAACACCGGGTTGTCCACCGGGTCCGGAAAGCCCGAGCCGTACTTGCGCCGGTACGTCGCCAGCAGGCCCGCCAGCACGTCGGGGTCGGTGACGCGTTCGGCGACGCCCTCGACCACCACCGACTCCTCCGCGCGCTCCGAGGCCACCACGCACCTGGGATCCGCCGCCAGATTGCGTGCCTTGCGGGAGCGGCCACCGGTGCTGAAGCAGAAGGTGTCGTCGATCCACACGCCCCAGACCGCCGCCAGGTGCGGCGACCCTTCCGGCGTCGTGGTCGCCACCCAGTAGTCGTGCGCCCGCTCCAGCCGCTCCGCCGCCCATCCCCAGGGAAGCAGGCCCTCCCCGTCGGTGGGGGAGACGCCGTAGTCGGGCATGTACGGCCGGCCGGCCGCCGGCTGCGAACCGGCCGGTGATGCTGCGCTCGGCGCCATCGAACCGCCTCCCTCGAACGGCGACGCGGACGCCTCGACCCTACCCGACCAGCGCGCTCGGCGGATTAGCCAGGCCGTCTCGCCTCGACCAGCCACAGGTGGTCGGCGAGCGTGGCGGCCAGCCGCAGGTTGAGCTCGCTGTGCCCGAGGATCGCGACCACGACCCGCGTCCCCTCCTTGGGCCAGCGCAGCAGGTCCATGCCGCCGAAGAGCGATGCCGACGGCTCGTCGGCACACGACGCCAGGACCGCCTGGGCTCCGAGCACGGTTCGCGTGATGGGCTGGAGCTCGCGCCGGCACTGGATCGTTGGCTCGCCGTCGCGCTCGGGCGTCGGTGCCGCCACGATGCCGAGCGCGCCATAGCCCCCTGGAGCGCCAACGTAGCCGAACGGCACCACGAACTCGTTCTGGGTGAACAGCAGCGGTTCCCCGCGCCGGCACTGGTCCTCCTCCGTACAGAGCCGCGGCGGCGGGAAGCCGGGTGGCATCGCGGGCAGCAGCCGGGGGCAGGGGACCATGGTGCCGAGCCGGTCGGCGACCGTCTGGCAGTCGCGCTGGAACGCCTCGGAGGTCGGCGTGAGGTAGACGCCGCCGACCTCGAGCACGCCCGGCGGCGGCGATGCGGGCGGGTAGCCGGCGCCGGCGGCGTCGGCGGGGGTGTGGTAGCAGGCCACCTCGGTGGCGCCGGCGGGCGGCCTGGTGGGGTTGCCCGACGGGTAGCTGACGTGGTTGGTCATGGCCAGCACCGGCCAGTTCGGCGGGCACTGTGGCTCGTCGCCGGAGCGGTACGGCGTCTGGGTGCTGATGGGGGCGGAGCTGGATGGCCGGGTCGTGTCCGCGTGGTCGAAGTTCGCCAGGCGTCCGGTGAGCACCAGGGCGCCGAGCAGCAGCGCGGCGGCGCCGACCGCGCGCACCCTGGGGTCGCTCGCAAGGCCTGAGCCCAACCCTGCCATCCCGCTTCCGGCACTCGGTGGTGCCAATACTACGGCTACTACGGCGCGAGCTCCGGGCTTGACACATTCCCATATGGGTATACGATTGGCCCATGGCACGAGCAGCGACCACGACCGACGCGTTCAACGCGGTGGCGGAGCCCCGCCGGCGACAGATCCTCGATGTCCTCGTCGACGGGGAGCGCCCCGTCAACGACCTGGTGCGCCTGCTCGGGCTGGCTCAGCCCCAGGTGTCCAAGCACCTGCGGGTGTTGCGGGAAGTGGGTGCGGTCGAGGTGCGAGACGAAGGGCGACAGCGGCTGTACCGGCTGAACGGCCACGCGCTCAAGCCCATCCACGACTGGGTGAAGCGCTACGAGCACACCTGGTCGGAGCGGTTCGCGCAGCTGGACGACGTGTTGGAGGACCTCAAACGACAGGAGGGGGATGGTGGCAGTGACGAGTAGCGGTCCCGCGAAGGTGACGACCCCGACGGACGAGCAGATCCTGGTCACGCGCGAGTTCAACGCGCCCAAGCACCTGGTGTACCGGGCGTGGACCACGCCGGAGCTGGTCAGGCGCTGGTGGGCCGGGCGCCGCGGCGAGGTGACGCTCATCGAGATGGACCTGCGGGTCGGCGGCACGTGGCGCTACGTGCTGGTCGCCGAAGGCGGCATGGAGGTTGGCTTCCACGGCGAGTACCGCGAGATCGTGCCGAACGAACGGATCGTCTGGACCGAGATCTACGAGGGCCTCCCCGACGCGCCCGAGGATCACGCGGCCGTGAACACCCTCACCTTCACCGAGGTGGACGGGCGCACGACCATCAACCTCCTCACCGAGGTCAAGTCCAAGGAGGACCGCGACGCGATCCTCGAGTCCGGGATGGAGGTCGGCCTCCAGGAGCAGATGGAGATCATCGAGGAGATCGCCACCTCGCTGCGCTGAACGGCCGACCCCGACCTCCGGCCGCACCCAGGTTGTCGTGGATACTGGCAGCCACGGATTCCGTGAAGAGGAGCGGGCGTGCGGACCGAGGAGGGCACGGCGGCGGGGAGCGTGGAGTGGGGCGCCCACCTGCCGCTGATCGGTCTCGGAGCGAGCCCGTCGCTGCCCGCGCTGCGGGCCTACGCCCGCACGGCCGGCGCGCTCGGCTTCCGCTATCTCTGCGCGAACGACCATCTCGTGTTCGGCCGGCCGTGGCTGGACGGCCCGATCGCGCTCGCCGCGCTGATCGGCGAGTCGGGCGACATGACGCTGGCGACGACCTCCAGCCTCCCGGTGGTGCGTGGCCCGGTGCACCTGGCGAAGGCACTGGCCGCGATCGACCTGCTCTCCGGCGGTCGCCTGATCGCGGGTGTGGGCCCCGGATCGTCCCCCGCCGACTACGCCGCGGCCGGCATCGACTTCGAGCAGCGCTGGCCGCGCTTCGACGAGGCCGTGCGGGTGCTGCGAGCCCTGCTCCACGGCGCCCCGGACGGCGTCGAGGGGTCCTTCTACTCCACCCGCGGCGTGGTGCTGGAGCCGCGGCCCGCCCGGCGGCCGGGACCGCCGGTCTGGGTGGCGAGCTGGGGCTCGCCGGCGGGCCTGCGGCGGGTTGCCCGGCACGGCGACGGGTGGCTCGCGTCCGCCTACAACACCACGCCGGAGCGCTTCCGCGAGTGCCTCGACCGGCTCGCCGTCGCGCTGCGGGACGCCGGCCGGCCGGCGGGGCCGTTCCCCCACGCGATCGCCACCACCTGGCTCCACCTCACCGAGGAGCGGGCCGGGGTCGAGCGGATGCTGGCGGAGGTCCTCGCGCCGATGCTGAACCGGCCGGTCGAGGCGCTGCGCTCGCTGCCGCTCCCGATCGGCCCGGCGGAGGTCTGCGCGGAGCGGCTCAGCGCCTTCGCGGCGGCCGGCGCGCGACGGATCTTCGTCTGGCCGCTCGGCGACGAGCTGGCCCAGCTGGAGCGCTTCCGGGAGCGCGTGGTCCCGCTGGTGTCAGAGCGTCACGGGCAGTGAGGTCAGGCGCCACGTTCCCGCGTCGGGCAGGCGCGGCACGGCATCGGCCGGCACGGCGAGAGCGAGGTCGGGGAAGCGGCGCAGCAGGGCGCCGAGCGCCACCTCGGTCTCCACCCGGGCGAGCGCGGCGCCGAGGCAGAAATGCGGTCCGTGCGCGAAGCTCAGGTGCTGCGCTCCCGCGACCCTGCCGAGGTCCAGCCGGTCGGGGTCGGCGAGCACGCGCGGGTCGCGGTTGGTGGCGGCGATCGCCACGGTGACCGGCTCGCCCTCGCGGATCGGCACGCCGGCGAATTCCAGGTCCTCGCGCGCGTGGCGGGGAATGGTCAGCAGTTGCGGGAGGCACCAGCGCAACAGCTCCTCGACGGCGCCGGGCATGCGGCCGGGGTCGTCGCGCAGCAGGGCGAGCTGGTCGGGGTGGCTGAGCAGGGTCTCCACGGCGTTGGCGATGAGGTTGGTCGGCACCTGCCCGGCCAGGACCAGGTGCCAGACGAGCGTGATCAGCTCGGCGTCGCTGAGCCGGTCGCCGTCGGCGGCCTGGGCCCGCAGCAGGTCGGTGATCACGTCGTCGCCCGGCTCGACCCGGTGCCGCGCGACCGCCGCCTTGGCGCCCTCGACGATGCCCGGGATGGCCTCGGCGAACCGCTCGCCCCAGCCGGCGGCGACGGCGGTGCCGTACTCCCGCCACCGTGGGCGGTCGCGCTCGGGGATGCCCACCAGCTCACAGATCACCTCGGTCGGCAGCGGTCGCGCGAAATGGGGCAGCAGGTCGACCGGGCCGCCATCGGCGTGGCCGGCCAGCTCGTGGAGCAGCCGCTCGACGATCGGCTCGATCCGTGGCCGGAAGTCGGCGGCCCGGCGGGCGCTGAAGGCCGGTGCCGCGAGCCTGCGCAGGCGCGCGTGCTCTGGGCCGTCCATCTCCTGCATGGTCCGCAGGTAGGGCAGGCAGTCCTCCGGCACGTCCGGGCGCTGGTAGCTGGCGGCGCTGAGCGCAAAGCGCGGGTCGCTCAGCATCGCCCTGGCCTCCTCGTGCCGCGTCACCGCCCACATCGTGGGGAAGCCGGGGGCCACGATCCGCGCCAGCGGCGAGCGCTCCCGCGCGCGCCCGTAGGCGGTGAACGGGTCCCGCAGCACCTCCGCGTCGGTCAGGTCGATCTCGGGGACCTCGTCCGCGCCCCAGGTCTCGGCGGCCATGGGCCCTCCCGCTGGTTGGATGGTCATAACAGATGTTTATATCATCTGAATGGTGAGAGTATCTTGGATCGGGCGGCGCGGCAACCCGGGCCACTGACGACGGGCGGGAAGGAGGGAGCCGGCGGCAACCAGGGACGACGGAACGGCGGGCGGCGAGAGGACGATGGTTCGGCTCACCAGGGTGGCGACGCAGCAGCGGACCCGCGCGAGGGTGCTGACCGCGGCACGGGACGAGTTCACCGAGCGCGGCTTCCGCGACGCCAAGATCGACGGCATCGCCGAGCGCGCCGGGCTCACCCGCGGCGCGGTCTACTCCAATTTCCCCGGCAAGCGGGCGCTGTACTTCGCCGTGTTGGCCTCCGACGCCGAGCGGGCCGCCGAGCCGCCGCGGCTCGAGGCGGTCGCGACACCCGGCGAGGCGCTCGGCGCGTTCGCCCGCGCATGGGTCGCGCGCCTGCCACTCGCCACCGACGAATGGGACGGCGCGGCCGCGCTCGGCCGTGACCTGATCCCCGAGATCCTCGCCGACGAGCGGACCCGGCGGCCGTTCGCGCAGCTGCTGAAGCTCGACGCGCTGCTGCTCGGGCTGGCGCTGGAAGGCCTCCGCCGGCCGCGCAAGCCCGCCGGCCGCATGGTGCGGGTCGCCGGGCTCGCGCTCACGACCCTGCACGGCGCGAGCCAGCTGGCCGCCGCCGCGCCGGGCTTCGGCGAGCCCTTCGACGTCGTCAGCGCCTGCGAGCGGCTCACCGAGCTCGACCTCGGCGACGCCTGGCAGCCGCCGCACCTGCCGCACGTGCCCCGCGCCCGACCGGCCGACGCGCCATGGTCGCCGCCGCCGGCGGTGGACGCCGTCCGCGGCGAGCCGGCGAGGCTCGGCGGCGACGGGGTGGTGGCCGTCCTCGGCCTGCACCGGCTCGCCGCCATCGAGGAGGCGGTGCGCGCCGCGCCGCCCGGCGCCGAGGTCACCGCCGTGCTGGTCACCGGCGAGCCCGGCGAGCTGGCGCCGCTGGCACGGCTGGCGATCGCCGAGCTCCGCGCCTGCCTGGGGCAGGCCGTCCCGGCATCCACGTGGCCGCGCCTCCAGGTCGTCCTGGACGATGCGGGCGGGATCGCCGCGGCCGCCGGCGTACGCGCGGTCAGCGACGCCACCGAGAGCGCCGTGCGCATCGCGGACGGCAGGATCGTCGCCCGCGCCGACGGCTACGGCGCGTGCCACGCGGCCGCCTCAGCGGTGCTGCACACGCGCCGCGATGCGCCGCGGGAGCGTCGCCACCCCTAGCGCCGGCGGCTGGGCGCGCCGCCACCCCTGGCGCCGGCGGGCCGGGCGCCGCCACACCTGGCGCCGGCGCCCCGCGGAATTGGCCGGTCCGTTCTCGGCGCCGACGGTGTCGTAACCGGTGACCCCAGCAGTGCGCTCCCCAAGGAGGCGACCGTGACCCAAGGCCCCAGCGCCGCCCTGACCGTGGCCATGGCCTACTACCAGGCGTGGACCAGCAAGGACATGGACCAGGCGATGTCGTACGTCGCCGACGACATCGTCTGCGAGAACCCGACCGGCCGCATCGAGGGCGTGGAGGGCTTCCGGCAGTTCATGACGCCGTTCGCGCAGATGCTCAAGAGCTCGGACCTGATCGCCGCCTACGGCGACGACCAGACCGCCGTGCTGCTGTACAACCCGCACACCACGCTGGTCGAGGACGCCCCGAGCGCCGAGCGGTTCACCGTCAGCGACGGCAGGATCGTGCACGACCTGCTGATCTTCGACCGGACCCCGTTCGACGCCGCCCGCCGCGCGGCGACCTGAGGGAGGGTGGCGGCGCTCAGCGGAGCTGGGGGACCACCTCGGCGGCCAGGCGCTCCATCTGCTCGTCGTCGTCGAACAGCGGGTTGAGCAGGAGCAGCTCGGCCCCGGCGTCGGCCACCTCGCGCAGGCCCCGCGCGACCGCGTCGGGCGGGCCGGAGACGGCCACGGCGTGCAGGCGGCCGCCCAGGCCGAAGAAGCCGTAGCGGTCGTCGAGCGCGGCCTCGACCCGCCGCCGGCCGCGCTCGGCGTCGTCGTCGACCCCGAGGTAGACGCGCTTGGCGATCCGGAAGCTGGCCGGGTCGCGGCCGGTCTCCGCCAGCGCCGCGCGCGCGATCTGGACGTGCTCCACGAACTGGGCGGTGGTCGACGACCCGGCGCCGATGAAGCCGTCGCCGAGCCGCACCGCGCGGCGCAGCGAGTTCGGGTGGTTGGCGCCGATCCAGACCGGCGGCGCCGGCTTCTGGAACGGCTTGGGCTCCATGGAGGCGCCCTCGAGCCGCCAGAAGCGCCCGGCGAAGTCGACCTTGGGCTGCGACCAGAGCGCCTTCATCAGCGCGAGCCCCTCGGCGAAGCGGGCGACGAAGCTGTCCGGCTCGACGCCGAAGGCGGAGAACGGCCGGAAGCGCCCTCCGCTGCTCACGCCGACCTCGATGCGGCCGCGGCTGAGCTGGTCGAGCGTGCTGATGCTCTTGGCCAGGTGGACCGGGCTGTACAGCGGGCTGATGAACACCGCGCAGCCGATGCGCAGCCGCCGCGTACAGGCGGCCGCCCAGGTCATCGTCTCGATCGGCCCCAGCATCGGGGTCGAGCCCAGCATCTGCTCGCTCGTCCAGGCGCTCTCGAAGCCGAGCGCCTCGGCCCGTTCCATGAAACGGCGGAAGGCGGCCGGATCGAAGCCGCCGTCGGCGAACGATTGCGGGATCGAGATCGCAAAGCTGGTGGCCACGTGGTCCTCCTGTCGCCGTCTCGGGACACCACACTGTAGTGCCGCGTCGCCGGGGGGTTTGACGGTCGAACGCCTTGAGGATCTCGTCGGCTGGCCGGGCGGGCAGGCCCGCCGACAGCCGCCCTGGCGGCCAGGGTCGGTCAGGTGGTCGCGGACCGGGCGTAGGGTCCGCCCCGCAGTGGTTGGTCGGCGATCGCGCGGCGTTCGTTGTCACGCAGGCGGGGCTCGTAGTGGGCGAAGAACACCTTGCCGGTCAGGTCGCGGCGGCTGCGCACCCCGGTCTTGTCGAAGATGCTCTTGAGGTGCTGCTGGACGGTATGTGCCGAGACCACCAGTCGCTCGGCGATCTCGGCGGTGGAGCTGCCCTGCAGCACCAGCCGAGTGACTTCCTGTTCGCGCTCGGTCAGCCCATAGGCCGACATCAGCAACGGGGCGATGCGGGCGGGGTGGGCGGGCTCGACGATCACCGCGACCCGGCGGCCACCACCGGAGACCAGGGAGGCGCCGTGGAGCACGACCCAGGTGCCCGAGCGCGACAGCACCCGCGCCACCGCGACCTGCCCTGGCTCGTCGGTGTGCTCAGCGGTCCGTAGCGCCCGTCCCGCCACCGCACGCACCGCCGACGGCAGCCTGCCGGCACCCCAGTCGCCGTCGGGCAGCGCGGCCAGCCAGCGCTCCACGCCGGGTGTGGCCGACTCGACCTCCCCCTCCTGGGAGAGGACGAGCAGGCCTGGCGCGTCGGGTCCCTCGGGGTCGGCCGCCTCGCCGACCAGCAGCGCCCGGCGTGCCCCATCGGCCAGCGACGGCGCGACCGCCCGGATGAACGCCAGCTCGGCATCGTCGAACAGCGGCTGGTCGGGCTCTCGGTACAGCCCAAGCGCTCCCCACACCTGCCCGGCCGGGGTGCGCAGGGCGGCGATCAGCTCCTGGTCCCCGCCCAGGCCCATGTTGAAGTGCCAGCGCGGGCTGCTGGCCGGGTCGCCGCCGGTGGCTTCGTGCAGCGTGGAGATCCCCCGCTCGGAACAGGCGACGTCGGCGAGCTTGTTCACGTCGTCCTGGTAGTACTCGTGGATCAGCCACTGGTCGGGCAGCTCGGGGACGCCCTCGTCGAAGTGGCTGGTGACCAGCAGCGAAGCCGGGTCCAGGGTGAACCAGCACGGCGCAAAGTCGTGGGGGACGGCGCTGGTGAGCACCTCGGTCGAAGCCCGCCAGAAGCTCACCAGGTCAAGGCCGGATCCGGCCAATCGGGCGATCCTGTCCCTGGCCCGCTGCCGAACGTCCCTGCTCACCGGCGTCATCTGAGCACTCTACGGGCGGGCTGCGGTGCTGGAAATACCACCTTTCTGGAATGGGCACGCCTCCCGATGGGCCCTAGCGTCGCCGGTGACCACCCAACGGAAGGAGGGACGATGGACACCAACCAGCAAATGGGCACCGGAGCGCGGGTACTGGGCCCCACCGACGGAGAGGTCGCGGGGGCGCCGGAGTCCCGGACCGACCGGTTCATGATCGACGGCCCCGACACCGGCGGCAGGCTCTCGGTCGTCGAGCACACCGTGCCGCCGCACGTGCTAGCCGGCCCGTTGCACCACCACACCCGTGAGGACGAGTACAGCTACGTGCTCGAGGGCCGCTTGGGAGCGCTGCTGGGCGACGAGACGGTCGACGCCGAAGCGGGGGATCTGATCTTCAAGCCTCGCGGGCAATGGCACACCTTCTGGAACCCCGGGGACACGCCCACGCGCGTGCTGGAGCTCATCACCCCCGCCGGCCTGGAGGAGCTGTTCCGCGAGCTCGGCGCCCTGGGCGGCGAGCTGGACCCGGCGTCGCTGCCGGCGCTGGCGGCGCGCTACGGCTGTCAGGTCGACTTCCAGGCCACGGCGACCATCCTCGAGCGGCACGGGCTGCGGTTCTAGGCGTCGCCATGGACACCGGAGCCCGTACTCCTGAGGAGTTGGAGACCCTGTTGGAAGACGCCTTCGTGCTCCACGACCCCCAGGCCGTGGCCCGGCTCTTCCAGCCAGGCGCCATGCTGGTGGCGGGCGGTGGGCTGCCCGAGGCCCGCGGCCGCCGGCAGATCGCTCAGGTCGCCACCCAGCTGTGGGACTCCCGGCAGCTGTACCTCGCTGACCCTCGACGGGTCCTCCAGGTTCGTGACACCGCCCTGGTCCTGGCGGCCCGCGCCATCAATGTGGTCCGCCGCGACGACGGGTCATGGCGCTACGCGATCTCGCTCCTCGACCTCCAGAAGGCAACCAGAGCGCGATGAGCCCGCCTCCCGCCGTTCCGGGACGCCGGAGTCCGGCATTGGGTACCCGGGATGGGTCATCTGCCCGATGGGCGCGGCCGGGCCGTGCCTCTAGCCTGCGGTCACGGAGCGGCTGGAGCTGGAGGGCGGCATGGAGGGCGTTCGTGTCCTGATCGTGGGAGCCGGGCTGGCCGGGCTGGCGCTGGCCAGGGCGTTGCGGCAGGCCGGCGTCGGCGCGGAGCTGATCGAGCGGCAGGCCGGCTGGGACGCCGGCGGCACCGGCATCTATCTGCCGGCCAACGGCGTGCGGGCGCTGGCCGCGCTGGGCTTGGGGGACGCCGTGGCGGCCGCCGCGGTCCGGATCCCGAGCCAGCGCCTGCTCACGCACCGCGGTCGGCTGCTCGCCGAGATCGGCATGGGCGACGTCTGGGGCGACCTGGGGACGTGTCTGGCGCTGCCCAGAGCCAGCCTGCACCGGATGCTGCGGGACGGCGTGCCGCTGCGGCTCGGCCGCACCATCCGCGCGCTGGAGCAGGTCGACAGGCCCGTCCGGGTCACCTTCGACGATGGCGCCAGCGGCGAGTACGACCTGGTGGTCGGCGCCGACGGCCTGCGCTCCACGGTGCGGCGGCTGGTGGTGGACGACCGGCCGCCGGTCCCTGTGGGGCAGCTCAGTTGGCGGTTCCTCGCGCCCCGGCCAGCGGGCGCCGCCACCTGGTCGGCCATGCTCGGCCGCGACGCGACCTTCCTGACGCTCCCGATCGGCGAGGAGTCGATCTATTGCTATGCCGACGTCGGCGGGACCGCGACACCGAGCGGCGACCCGGTCGCCGTGCTGCGGGAGCGGTTCGCCGGCTTCGCCGCCCCGGTGCCCGAGCTGCTCGACCGGCTCGCGCCCGGGGGAGGTCCACGCGGCCCCGATCGAGGAGGTCGACGCCGAGCGCTGGGGACGCGGGGCGGTGGTGCTGATCGGCGACGCCGCGCACGGCATGTCGCCGAACATGGCGCAGGGCGCCTCGCTGGCGTTCGAGGACGCGCTGGAGCTCGCCGCCTGCCTCCGCGACGCGGTCAGCGTCGCGGAGGCAGGCGCGGAGCTCGCGGCCCGCAGGCGCGGGCGGACGGGGTGGGTCCGCGCGCGGACGCATCGCCGCGACCGCACCCGCGGCCTCCCGCCGGCGGTGCGGAACCTCGTGCTGCGGTCCGCCGCCCGGCGGATGTTCCAGACCGACTACCGTCCGCTGCTGGAGCCGGTGGCGGTCGCGCCGCCGCCCGAAGGCAGCGCCCGTGGCGGCACCGGTCGCGGCGACGGGCCTGAAAACCTCGTAGATCCCCGCATGCCCGCCAGGCGGTCGCCTCGTAGCCTGCCCTGGTCGAACCGAGCACACGGGAGGCGAGCATGGGCGGGCGGGAAACCGGATGAGCTTCATCGAGATGGCATCCGAGCGGGGAGCCGAGGGCCCGGTGGTGGAGCTCTTCGCCGCCGACCGGGAGGAGTTCGGCTATGTGCACAACTTCACCCGGCTGCTGGCGCACCGCCGAGGAGTCGACGCGGCCTGGAGCCGGCTCACCGCCGCGATCCGGGGGAACATGGACCTGCGCCGCTACGAGCTGGTCACGCTGGCGGCCGCGCGGCGGCTGCGGTCGAGCTACTGCTCGCTGGCGCACGGCACGATCCTGCGCGAGCGGTTCTACGACGCCGACACGCTGGTCCGGATCGTCGCCGACCACCACCGGGCCGGCCTGGACCCGGTCGACGTGGCGGTGATGGACTTCGCCGACCAGGTGGTGGTGGACGCCGGCTCGGTCACCGCCGGCGACGTCGCCGTGCTGCGGTCCCATGGCCTCTCCGACGCCGAGATCCTCGACGTGGCCCTGACCGCGGCGGCGCGCTGCTTCTTCAGCAAGGTGCTCAGCGCCCTGGACGTCGAGCCCGACGAGGCCTTCCGGGAGCAGCTGGAACCCGAGCTGCACCAGGCCCTCGCCGGCGTGCGGGCGGCCGCTCCAGGCTGACCGTCCTGCGTCCGGCGGTCGGCCCTGGTCGATATGCTTGGGCGATGTTCGCCGTCGAGGACCGGGAGCGCGCGCTCCAGCTCCTGCTGGAGCTGGCCCAGGATGATCGGGGCGTGGCAGCCGCCGCGATCACCGGGTCGCTGGCGACCGGGGAGGGCGACCGCTGGTCGGACGTCGACCTGGCGCTGGCGATCCGCGGCCAGCTCGGCACGGCACTGGATCGCTGGACCATGCGGCTCTACCAGGAGCTCGGCGCGCTGCACCACTGGGACCTGGAGTCGGGCCCGTCGGTCTACCGGGTGTTCCTGCTGCCGGACTGGCTGGAGGTCGACATCGCCTTCACGCCGGAGGCCGACTTCGGCCCCCGCGGCCCGACCTGGCGGACGGTGTTCGGCTCCAGCGGGCGGGCGGCCGCCGTCCCGCAGCCGAAGGGCGACTTCCTGGCCGGTCTGGCCTGGCACCACGCCCTGCACGCGCGGGTCTGCGTCGAGCGGGGCCGCTGGTGGCAGGCGGAATACTGGATCAGCGGCGTCCGCGACCAGGTGCTCGCGCTGGCCGCCCTGCGCCTCGGCCATCCCGCCAGCTACGCGAAGGGCGCCCACCTGCTCCCCGCGGAGGTCACCGCGCCACTGGAAGCCGCGCTGGTGCGCTCGCTGGACGAGGCCGAGCTGCGGCGCGCCCTGCACGCCGCCGTCGCCTCCCTGGAGGCCGAGCTGCGGCGCTCCGACCCCGACCTGGCCGGGCGCCTGCGGCCCATGCTGGCGGAGCTGCCCGGCGCCGGAGCGCCCCAGGAGCCCGGTCCGCCCGGCTAGCCGACCTCGGGTCGGCGCAGGGCGACCTCGCGGACGGCGACGCCGAGGGCCCGGCCGTCCTGGTTGGCGGGGTCGATCTGGTTGGGGACCATCGGCTCGTCGACGCCGACCTCGATGACCAGCTCGGACGGCGGCTGGTCGGGGACGGGAAACGTCAGGGTCTCCCAGCTGTCGCTCGGGACGCTGAAGGCGTGGCGCTCCAGCTCGGCGCCGTCCTCGTCGGCCAGGGCCACCCAGCCCGCGACCTTGGCGCCGCGCTCCGCCGGGCCGCTGTAGAAGCTGATCTCGACGTCGCGGTGTCCCTTGGGGTAGAGGCGCAGCCGCGCGCGCGGGCCCGTCCAGCGCACCCCGTCGCCCCAGGACTCCAGGTCGTGGAAGCCGTCCATCAGCGGCGCGGTCACGTCGTCGCCCATGCGTACCCGGCTCAGCCCCAGCCTGCTCCGGTAGGCGGCCACGTCGCCGTACAGCAGGTGCGGCCACTGGTCGGGGTACACCGGCTTGGCCGTCCCCACCGGGCTGGCGAGCAGGTAGATCACGTCGAGCCGGCGTTTCAGCTTGCCGACGCGCATGAGCGCGCGGACCGCCGGCTCGAGCCAGCGCGGGTGGTCGTAGGCGCGGTCGTAGACCGAGAAGCAGGCGTGCACCTGGTAGCCGATCTTGGCGCACAGGTAGGTCAGCTCCTCGGGGCTGAACAGACGGTGGTGGCGCGCGGAGAAGCCGTGGCCCGAGTACGGCGGGTAGTAGTTCTGCCCTCTGACCATCTTGACCAGGTAGTTGTAGCAGAGGGCGTTGGGCGTCGAGATCAGCAGCTGGCCGCTCCGCGGCTTGAGCACCCGGTGCGCCTCCACCAGGGTGTGCGTGGGGTCGTAGCCGAGGTGCTCGATGACCTCGCAGTAGAGCACGATGTCGAAGCTGCCGTCCGGCCAGGGCCACGGGTCGTTCTCGATGTTCAGCGTCTTGTAGTGGATCTCGTGGCGGTCGCCGAGATCGCTTTCGAGCACCTCGACGTTGCGGTCCTCGCCGCGCTCCCAGGTGGGCTCGTTGGCGACCTCGACCCTGTAGCCGAAGAACTTCTCCACCAGCACGGTCATGAAGTAGGGCATGCCGCCGATCTCGAGCACCCGGACACCCTCGGGGTCGGGCAGGCGGGGGATCAGGTTGAGGGTGGTCACCAGGCGGTCCCTGGCCGTCAGCAGGTACTCCGGCTTGCCCGGCTGGCGGAAGAACTCGAAGGTCGCCAGGTAGTCGTCGACCATCTGGGGGGTGATCGTGGGCAATGGCCTGCCTCCCGGGTGACCCGGTCGCTCAGCTCGACCGGACGGCGGCCTGCTTCGCACTTCGCATCCACGCAGAACGTGCTCGTCTAGGCCATCCCCGCTGCGCGGATCGCCAAACCGGTCCAGCTCCCTGGCCGCTCCGCCGGCCCGCCCGGCGGTGGGCGGAGAGGCGGGTCCGCGCCGTCCCGGCCGGGCCCGGGGCGCAATGCGAGGATGCCGGCTCTCACCCGGATCTCACTGGACGCTCATTTTCTCCTCATGCATGTTTTGATGATCCCAGCGGGCGACTCGCCCGAATGAATGCGGGAGGCCCGCATGGTGAGAGAATCGGCCCTGCTCCAGATGGAGCGCGTGAACAAGCGCTTCGGTGAGCTGCACGTGCTCCAGGACGTCGACCTCCGGGTGGATGCCGGCGAGGTCGTCGTGGTGCTGGGGCCCTCCGGCTCGGGGAAGTCGACCCTCTGCCGCACCATCAACCGGCTGGAGCCGATCGACAGCGGCACGATCCTGCTCGACGGGAAGCCGCTCCCGAGCGAGGGCAGGGCACTCGCCCGCCTGCGCTCCGACGTCGGGATGGTCTTCCAGCAGTTCAACCTGTTCGCCCACCTGAGCGTCCTTGACAACGTGACGCTCGGGCCGGTCAAGGTCCGCGGCCTGTCCCGCGCGGAGGCGGAGCGGCGCGCGCGCGAGCTGCTGCGCCGCGTCGGCGTGGAGGACCAGGCCGGCAAGCTGCCGGCGCAGCTCTCCGGCGGCCAGCAGCAGCGCGTGGCGATCGCCCGCGCGCTCGCCATGGACCCCAAGCTCATCCTGTTCGACGAGCCCACCTCGGCGCTGGACCCCGAGATGATCACCGAGGTCCTCGACGTCATGCGCGACCTCGCCGCGGCGGGGATGACCATGATGGTCGTCAGCCACGAGATGGGCTTCGCCAGGTCCGCGGCCAACCGCGTGGTCTTCATGGACGGCGGGCGCGTGCTCGAGCAGGCCGCGCCGGAGCAATTCTTCGCCGATCCGACCACCGAACGCGCCAAGGACTTCCTGTCCAAGGTCCTCAACCACTGAGGCCTGGCACCGCCGAATCACCAGGAGAGGTGAGGTTCGAGATGATCAGGGCACGACGGTTCCTCGGTCTGCTCGCGGCGACCATCGCGCTGGCGCTGGCGGCCGCCGCCTGCGGAGGCGGCAGCGAGTCCAGCGGCGGCAGCGTCAACCAGGGCGCCAACTTCCCCGACGGCTCGACCATGGCCAAGCTCCAGCAGGCCGGCAAGGTCACCGTCGGCACCAAGTTCGACCAGCCGCTGTTCGGCCTCAAGAACCTCGAGGGCGTCCCGGAGGGCTTCGACGTCGAGATCGCCAAGCTGGTCGCCGGCGAGATGGGCATCGCCCCGGACAAGATCGAGTGGGTCGAGACGGTCTCCGCCAACCGCGAGCCGTTCATCCAGCAGGGCAAGGTCGACTTCGTGGTGGCCACCTACACGATCAACGACAAGCGCAAGCAGGTGGTCGACTTCGCCGGGCCCTACTACGAGGCCGGCCAGGACATCATGGTGAAGAAGGGCAACCCGCTGGGCATCACCGGCCCGGACGCGCTCGCCGGCAAGCGCGTCTGCTCGGTGACCGGCTCGACGCCCGCCGAGAACATCCGCACCAACTATTCGCAGGCCAAGCTGACCGAGTTCGACGTCTACTCCAAGTGCGCCGAGGCGCTGAAGAACGGCCAGGTCGACGCGGTCACCACCGACAACGTCATCCTGCTCGGCCTGATCTCCGCTGACCAGGAGTCCTTCGAGCTGGTCGGCAAGCCGTTCACCAAGGAGCCCTACGGCATCGGCGTGAAGAAGGGCGACACCCAGTTCCGCAACTTCATCAACGACGTGCTCGACAAGATCAAGCAGGACGGGCGCTGGATGAAGGCCTGGCAGGACACCGCCGGCAAGGTCGCCACCGACCAGCCCACCCAGCCATCGGTCGACCGGTACTGACCGGAGCGGAGCGGGACACGCCGCCATGGACGCGATCGCCAGCAACCTCGACCAGTATTGGCTGGGGTTCCGCACGACGGTCGAGCTGGCCGCGCTGTCGTCGGTGCTGGCGCTGGCGCTCGGCACCGTGCTCGCGGCGATGCGGTCGTCGCCGGTCCCACCGCTGCGCGCCGCGGGCACGGCCTGCGTGGAGACCGTGCGCAACACCCCGCTCACGCTGGTGTTCTTCTTCGTGGTGTTCGTGCTGCCGCAGATCGACATCCGCCTGCCGTTCTTCGCCTTCGCGGTGATCGCCGTGACCGTGTACCACGCGGCGTTCTTCTGCGAGGCGGTGCGCTCGGGCATCAACGCGGTATCGGCCGGTCAGGCCGAGGCGGCCCGCTCGATCGGCCTGACCTTCGGGCAGTCGCTGCGGCTGGTGGTGCTGCCGCAGGCCTTCCGCACGGTGATCCCGCCGCTGATCAACGTGGACATCGCGCTGATCAAGAACACCTCGATCGCGGCGGCGTTCGGCACCACGGAGCTGACCGCGGTCGGCACGCGGCTGGCCAACGCCAACGGCGACGCGGTGATCCCGGTGCTCGTCGGGATCGCGCTGTGCTACCTGGTGATCACCCTGCCAGCCGGCTGGCTGGCGGGCAGGCTGGAGCGCAGGGTGGCGTTCGCCACATGAGCGCCTCGACGCTCTACGACGTCGCCGGGCCGCGGGGCCGGCGCAGGATCGCGCTCGGCAGCGCCGTCGGGGTCCTGCTGCTGGGCGCGCTCCTCGGCCTGGCGGTCGCCCGCCTGGCCAGCAAGGGCGCCTTCGACGCCGAGCTGTGGAAGGTGCTGACCCGCAACGACGTGCAGCGGCTGCTGGGGCGCGGGCTGGTCGCCACGCTGCAGGCCGCCGGCATCGCCATGGCGCTGTCGATGGCGCTGGGCGCGCTGCTGGCGGTCGGCCGCCTGTCGCACCGCGGCGGGATCGCCAGGCTGGTCGGCGCGTGGGTCGAGCTGTTCCGCGGCCTGCCGCTGCTGCTGCTGATCCTGTTCGTGTTCCTCGGCCTGCCGCAGCTCGGCATCGACGTGCCCACGCGGGTGGCGCTGATCATCGGCCTGACGCTCTACAACAGCGCGGTGCTCGGCGAGATCTTCCGCGCCGGCATCCTGTCGCTGCCGCGCGGCCAGAACGAGGCGGCCATGGCCATCGGGCTGGGCCGCGGGCAGGCGCTGCGCCTGATCCTGCTGCCGCAGGCGGTCCGCAGGATGCTGCCCGCGCTGGTGAGCCAGCTGGTCACCCTGCTCAAGGACACCTCGCTCGGGTTCGTGATCGGCTACACCGAGCTGCTGCGCAACGGCCGCACCGGCGTCGAGTTCCTCGGCGGGAAGTACTCGATCCCGATCTACACCGGCATCGCGGTGGTCTACATCGCCGTCAACGCCAGCCTGTCGTACACCGCCCGGCTGCTCGACCGCTCGACCCGCCGGCGCTACGGCCAGGCAGCCGGCTCCACCGTGCAGCGCAGCGCGGTCGACGAGGCCGCGTAGCCCGCCCGGGCGGTCAGTCGGCGGCCAGCGCGTCGCTGGCGGCCCCGCCGGCCTCGGCCGTGCGGTGCAGGAAGTCGCGCAGCAGCTCCAGCTCGGCGTCGCCGTAGCCGGACAGGATCTCGTCTATGGCGCCGTTCATGCCCGAGTAGAGCTCCAGCAGCTCGGCGCCGCGCTCGCGCCGCGGGCGCACCACCACCCCGCGGCGGTCGGCCGGGTCGCGCTCGCGGACCACCCAGCCGCCGCGCTCCAGCCGGTCGAGGATGCCGGTCATCGTGGCCGGGTGCAGGCCGGCCCGCTTCGCCAGCGCGCTGGGGCTCAGCGGCCCGTAGCGGTCCACCAGGTCGAGGCAGTCCAGGTCCACGTCGCGGATCTCCAGGCGTGCGCCGACGTGGTGGTTGAGCAGCGACAACTGGATGCTCAGCTCGCGCAGGGACTCCTTGATGGCACCTGCGAGCCGCCGCCGGCGCCGGGCGGCATCGGCCTCCTCCGTGGATAGCATGGGACTCATATGATATGATCTCCATATCGTACGGTGCACCGAGTACACGATACCCGGAGCCAGCTTGCCCGTACCGCTGGCAGGAAGAACGGCCCAACCCGTATGGAGTGCGGCATGAAGCTCACCATCTTCGCGGCGACCGGTGGCATCGGTCGCCAGCTCCTCGACCAGGCCGTCGCCGCCGGCCACGACGTGACCGCGGTGGTCCGCAGCCCCGAGCGGCTGTCGGGCAAGCCGGTCCGCGCCATCCGCGCCGATCTGGCCAACCCCGACCTCTCCACGCTCGAGTCCGCGGTCGCCGGCGCCGACGCGGTGCTCTCCGGCCTCGGCCCCAGCCGGGCCTCGGACGCGGGCATCGCCGCCGCCGGCACCCGCCCGATCGTCCAGGCGATGCGTGCCACCGGCGTGCGGCGCCTGGTGGTCGTCAGCGCCGCTCCGGTCTCCACCATGGCCTCGCCCGGCCGGCCGAACCCGCCCAGGCACGACCCGGGCGACGGCCCGGTGATGCGCTACCTGTTGACCCCGCTGATCCAGACGCTGCTGCGCAAGGTCTACGTCGACCTCGCCGAGATGGAGGACGTGCTGCGCGACAGCGGCCTGGACTGGACGGTGGTGCGGCCGCCGCGACTGACCGACAAGCCGCTGACCGGCCGCTACCGCACGGCCTACGGGCAGAACCTGCCGGGCGGGAGGTTCGTCTCGCGCGCCGACGTTGCGCAGCTGATGCTGCGCGTGCTCGACCAGCCCGAGACGATCCACCAGGCGGTCGGCGTGGCGAACTAGAGCGTGTCTGGCCCGACCGGCGTCATCGGAAGATGATCATTGGGTGACCGGGCGCATTTGGCGGTCCGTCGGAGTATGACGAAGACTACAGCCTGTTCGAGGGCACGTCGGAGATTCAACGCCTGGTCATCTCCGGCGCGAACGGGGGATGGCCTGACCGAAGGAGGGACATGGGCGAGGTCGAGCGCTACCCGGACGGGACCTTCTGCTGGATCGACCTGGGCACGACCGACGTGGAGGGGGCCAAGGCGTTCTATGGCGGGTTGCTGGGGTGGGAGTTCGAGGATCTGCCGGCTCCGGAGGGCAGCTACACGATGTGCCGCCTCCGGGGCCGGGACGTGGCCGGAATTCACCGGCATGCCAAGGAGGAGGGGACCGGCTGGAGCTCCAACGTCTTGGTCAGCGACCTCGACCGGGCCACGGCCAGGGCCCGGGAGCTGGGGGCCGAGGTGCTGGCCGAGCCGTTCGACGTGCCCGGGGCCGGTCGTACAGCGGTGCTCCGGGACCCGGCCGGGGCGGTGGTGTCGCTGTGGCAGGCCGGCGGGCACGCCGGGGCTGGGCTGGTGAACGAGGTCGGCGCCTGGAACTGGAACGAGCTGGTCGCCTCCGACCTGGACCGGGCCAAGAAGTTCTACGGCGAGCTCTTGAGCTGGACGGCCGACGACGTGCCCGGGCCGATCGCGCGGACCAGCTTCAGCCTGGGCGAGCTGCTCGTCGGGGGCGGCCACGCCCCGGGCCCGCAGGAGCCCCCGACTCCCCGCTGGACGGTGTCGTTCATGGTCGCCGACGCCGACCAGACGGCGGCCGAGGCCGAGCGGCTCGGCGGAAGGGTGCTGCTGCCGCCCATGGACATCCCCATCGGGCGCTTCGCGGTCGTGGCCGACCCGGCCGGGGGCGAGTTCACCGCCGCGCACGCGCCCGCCGGCGCCCTCCGGGGCGTCGACGGATCCTAGCGCCTCGCCCACCCAAGGCGTGTCTGGCCCGATGGTTATCCTTCGAGCCAGATCAGCAGCGAGGCGATCACGACCATGACCCGGTAGTTGACCGCGCGCTTGTCGTACCGAGTCGCCACCGCGCGGAACTGCTTGAGGCGGTTGAAGCACCGCTCGACCTCATTGCGGCCCCGATAGCGCTCCCGGTCGAACCCGAGCGGCCGGCCCGGCCGCCTGGCACGGCGGGCGCGCTGGTCGGACCGCTGCGGGATGGTGTGTGGGATGCCACGCCGGCGCAGCAGCCGCCGGCAGGTCGGATAGCTGTACGCCTTGTCACCGACCACATGGTCGGGCCGCTTGCGAGGCCGGCCCCGCCCCGAAGGTCGCGGCACCCTGATCGCGTCCAAGACCGGACCGAGCTGCGTGCTGTCATGCCGCTGCCCAGGGCTAAGCACCACGCTCAACAGCCGGCCGCGGCCGTCGCAGCCAAGGTGGATCTTGGTGCTCAGCCCGCCCCGGGAACGGCCGAGCGCCTCGGTCTGGTCACCGGCGTGCCCCCTTTGGCATCCGCCCGCGATGGCCGCTTACGGGCACCAGCGGCGTGCTGGTGGACACGCACGCTGCTGGAGTCGACGCTGACGACCCATTCCAGCTCGCCGACGGCATCGGACTTGGTTTGGGCATGCGGCCGACCAACAGTTGGCTGCCTCCACCAGCTCAAAAGGTTTCGGGCCGGCGGAAGCTACCAAATGCCATCGGGCCAGACACGCCTTAGTGCCTTCTTCGAGCAGCGCAGTCAAGGCGCCCCGGTGGGGTCGATCCGTACAACCCCCTGGTCAGTGATCGCCCACAGCCTGCTCGCCCCGGCGACGAGGTCCTGGATGACGGTGCTGCCCGCAGGGTAGGGCTTTGGGATCGTCATGGTCACCTGGTTGCGGTGCGAATCGACGCGGCGAAGCCCCGCGGAAGACGCCCACCACACCGTGCCAGGCCGGCCCGGCACGACCGTCACCGCCACGCCGGACCCGCCGCCTGTGCCCCTGCCAGCCGCGCCCAGGCGGACCACGGCCCGGCCGCTTGCTGGATCCAGGCGCAGCAACTCCAGATTGCTGGCCGCCCACACCATCCCGCTCGCGGCGACCACACTGCCAGGCTGCGCCCAGCTCGACGATCCCGACAGGGACACCGGCAGCTTGTGTGCCCGGTTGTCGGCCGTGCCGATGCGCCACAGCGATCCGGCTTCGTCGCCGACCCACGCCCAGCGGCCCTCGACAGCCACATTCCACACCCCACACCCGGTCACCACCCGGCTGGCGAGCCCAATCCGTGCGGTGACCTGGCCAGTGGCCGGGTCGACCCGCTGCACGCTTGGCCCGTTGCCCTCCCCGCAGGCCACCCACACCGCACCGGCGCCAGCCGCGACCGTGGCGGCTATGTCGCCGATCGAGATCCGCGCGGTGACCCGCAGGCTCACCGGGTCGATGCGCAGCAGCGCCGGGTGCTCCCCGAAGCTGGTCACCCAGATGGCACCGTAGCCGGCGGCGATCCCAAGCGGCTGGCGGACCGGGATGACCCCGGTCGCCAGGCCACTGACCTGGTCAACCCGAACGACCTGGTTGCTGGCTTCAGCAGCAACCCACAGACTGCCTGCGCCCAATGCCATCTGCCGGGCTCCGACGCTGTTGTCGACCGGCTTGCCCACCACGGCCAACACGGTCGTCGGCGGGAGCGTTCCCGCCGTGGCCGCGCTGGCGCCCACCGGCGGGTTGGTGGGCTGCGGCACAGGGCGCCACGAGCCCACGCGGCCGACGACCACCAGCACGAGCACAGCCGCGCCGACGAGTACGGCGGTTCGACCGGGACCCCGCCACCACTGGCGCATCGCAGTCCTCCATGCCAGAGGCTCATTCAGCACCTTGGAATCAGCCGCGTCCAGCCATGGCGCGAAATTCGTTGTCGGGCGCGGGGCGTCCTCAGTAGGGTCGGGGCATGGCCTGGCTGCCGGTTGGCTTCGTCCATCCAGCCTCTGTGGAGGTCATGGACGGGTACCACCTGCGACCCATCCGGGCGGCCGACGTCGACCTCGACTACCCGGCGGTGATGGGCTCGCAGGCCCGCCTGTGGTCGATCTTCGGTGAGGCGTGGGGCTGGCCGCCGCCGACCATGACCCGCGAGCAGGACCGCGAGGACCTCGCCAGGCACGAGCGGGAGATCCAGGCGCACCAGTCGTTCAACTACGCACTGCTGGACGACGACGAGACCGCGTTGTTCGGCTGCGTCTACATCGACCCGCCGGAGAAGGTCGGCGCCGACGGCGAGATCTCCTGGTGGGTCGTGGACGCCGCCGCCGGCTCCGAGCTGGAGCGGGCGCTCGACACCCTGGTGCCGCGCTGGATCGCCGCGGACTGGCCCTTCGAGCGGCCCCGGTACATCGGCCGGGACCTGAGCTGGCGCGCCTGGCTGGAGCTGCCCCGCCCGGAGGGCGGTGCGTGACCGCCTCGCCCCCCGCCGCGCCGGCCGGCGACGACCCTCGTCGCCTGGGGAGCCGGTCGGCGTGAGCGAGCTGACCCCCTTCCGTGTCGAGGTCGCCGACGAGGACCTGCGCGACCTGCGCGAGCGGCTGCGGCGCACCCGCTGGCCCGAGGCGGAGACGGTCGGCGACTGGTCGCAGGGCGTCCCGCTCGACTACCTGCGGGAGCTGTGCGCCTACTGGGCCGACGGCTACGACTGGCGGGCGACCGAGGCGCGGCTGAACCGGCTGCCGCAGTTCCGCACGCCGATCGACGGGCTCGGCATCCACTTCGTCCACCTGCGCTCGCCGCATCCGGACGCGCTCCCGCTGGTGCTGACGCACGGCTGGCCCGGTTCGGTGGTGGAGTTCCTCAAGGTGCTCGGACCGCTCGCCGACCCGACCGCGCACGGTGGCGAGGCCGGCGACGCCTTCCACGTGGTCTGCCCCTCGCTGCCGGGCTACGGCTTCAGCGACAGGCCGGCCGAGCCCGGCTGGAACCTCGAGCGGATCGCCGGCGCATGGGTCCAGCTGATGGAGCGGCTCGGCTACCGGCGCTACGGCGCCCAGGGCGGCGACTGGGGAACCAGCGTCTCCACGATCATGGCCCAGCAGCATCCCGAGCGTCTCGTCGGGATCCACCTCACCCCGCCACTGGCGCCGCCGGACCCGGCCACCTTCGACGACCTGACCGAGCGGGAGCGAGCGGCGCTGGCCGCGCTCGAGCACGCCGCCGAGTGGGAGTCGGGGTACTCCCAGGAGCACGCCACCCGGCCCCAGACGATCGGCTATGCGCTGGCGGACTCGCCGGCAGCGCTGTGCGCCTGGATCATCGAGAAGTTCTGGGCCTGGACCGACCACCCCGGCCGACTCGAGGCCGTGCTCAGCCGTGACGAGCTCCTCGACAACCTGATGCTGTACTGGCTCCCGGGGACCGGCGCCTCCTCGGCGCGGCTGTACTGGGAGAGCATCCGGCAGGTGAACCAGTGGATCTCCGGCCAGGTGACCGACACGGTGGCCGTTCCGACCGGCTGCTCGATCTTCCCCAAGGAGCTGCAGCGTCCGTCGCGCCGCTGGGCGGCCAGGCGGTTCCTGGACATCCGCCACTGGCACGAGCTCGACCGCGGCGGCCACTTCGCCGCCTTCGAGCAGCCGGAGCTGTTCGTCGACGAGCTGCGCGCCTTCTTCCGCCTGGTCCGCTGACCGGCGCCATCAGCGGCCGGGCTCGTGCAGGCCGAAGATCAGCTCGGGGTCGCCAGGGCGCCAGCTTCGGTGGAACTGCGACTTGTCGCCGTTGCGGCGGGTCCGTTCGAGCACCGCCCGTCCGAGCGCGAGCTGCCGCCGTTCCCAGCGGGGCAGGGCCACGTCGGGATCGCCGTCCGCCTCGGCCAGCGCCTCCGCGAGCGCCCACCCGTCGGCCGCCGCCTTGGCGGTCCCGGCGGCCGCGTGGGGCCGCAGCGCGAAGGCAGCGTCGCCCAGCAGGCAGACGCGGCCGAAGGCCATGCGGGCGACCTCGATGTCGAAGATCACCTGCACGAACGGGCGTGCGGTCCGGTGGACCACCTCGGCGAACTGGCCCGCGAGCCGCTCGCCGGCCGCGCTCCGCAGCTCGCGGAGGTGCGCCTCGCGAGCGGCCCCCGGCGGCAGGCTGAGGTCGTGGCGCGCCCCCTCCCGGTCGGTCATCAGGTCGTCGAGCGCTTCGCCGGCGGCGTAGTTGCGGTACCAGACGAAATTGGCGAGCCGCCGGCCGGGCTCCACCGACCCGTCGAGCGCCGGGATGGGGTAGAGCAGGATGTGGCTGTCGGGGATCACCTGGTACACGATCGAATCGGCGAGCAGGTCCAGCACGGGCGGGCTGAGCTCCTGCTCCGGAACGGTCCCGCGCCATGCCACGTAGCCGGCATAGGCCGGCCGGGCCCGCGGCTGGAGCCGGCCGCGCCCGACCGACGCGATCCCGTCGGCGCAGACCAGCAGGTCGTGCTCGCTGGTCGCGCCGTCGGCGAAGCGGACCACCACGCGGCGCTCCGCCTGCTCGAAGCCGACCATCTCCTTGCCGAGGTGGTAGCGCTCCGGGGGAAGGCAGCCGAGCAGCGCGCGATAGGTCGTGTGCCAGGCCGAGTAGCGGTAGCGGCGGGCCTCCTGGTAGACCACGCCGCCGTCGGCGCCCAGGTAGCGCAGGAAGCCGGTCGAGGTGGTGATCCGGTCGATGTCCAGGTCGGTCCGCTCGCGGAAGTACCGCAGGGTCTCGTCCAGCACCACGATGCCCGCGCCGCGACTCTCCAGCTCGGCGGTCGACCGCTCGAACACGTCGACCCGGCAGCCGAGGTCGCGCAGGACCAGCGCCGCGGTGAGGCCGCCGAGCGAGCCGCCGACCACCGCGACCCGCGGCCAGGCGCCCATCCGCGTCGCGACGGATCAGGGCTGCCCGAAGACGGCGACCCGCTCGACCCGGCACTCGAACAGCACGCGCCGCTCGTCCATCGCCGGGTCCCGGAGCCCGTAGGGCGGTGGGCTGCCGGTGTACTTGGTCCACGCCTGGTCGATCGTCTCGGTCGCCCGGCTCCCCTCGGCCGGGTCGTCCTCGTGGATCTCCCGCTCCGCGGTGGCCTTGATGCTGAGCCAGTGGTACGGGTTCTTCGGGTTCATCAGCAGCACGGTGATCCGCGGGTCGCGCCGGACCCACTCGGTCTTCCTGCGGTGCTCGGCCAGGTTCAGCAGCACCCTGTCACCGTCGTAGTTGAACCACACCGGCGTCAGCCAGGGGCGGCCGTCGCCGCCCATCACGGCGATCACCGCGGTCACCGGCTCGTCGAGCAGCTGCCGGTAGACCGGGTCGAGCTCCTCCAGCGAGCCGTACTCTTCCCTTGCGCCAACGGTGAACTGGTCCTTCTGGACGCCCTGGGAGACGTCGAGGACCTTCGCGACGGTGAACGGCATGGCGCCCTCCAATCAGCGGAGCAGTTCCACGGTTACGAAGCGCAGCGTGCTGTCGCCGACGTTCTCCAGGTCGTGGATCATCGGGTCTTCCGGCGAGAGGTCCAGGAACTGGGTGTCGCCCACCTCGTAGCGGCGCACGGTGAAGCTGCCGTCCGGCAGGCGCTGCCGTCCGGTACCGGCCTCCACCACGGTCCAGAAGTACTTGCGGGTGTGGGCATGGAACGGCCCCCGCTCGCCCGGGGCGAGCCGGATCTCCCACACCTTGACCCGATCGTTCTGGAACCAGAGGCGGGTGCCCACCTCGGTGTTGCCCGCGGCGGCCGCCAGCTCGCTCCTGAACTCCGCCGGATCGAAGGTGCCCTCGTCCACGACCTCGGCCACCGGCCTACTCTAAACAATCCGAGCCGTCCGCGCGCGAGACGGTAAGGTGCCGGCAGCGGTCACCTGAGGAGTTGGGGAGGATATGACCACAGCTGGCGGGCTCGATCGGGGTCGGGAGTCGTTCGCCCGGCAGGCATGGGCGACCGCCTGGGCCGAGCTGGCGGCGGCGGACCGCGACGCGCCGCTCGGGCCGGAGGACCTCCAGCGGCTGGCGGTGACCGCCCACCTGGTTGGCCGGGACGAGCAGAGCGCCGAGCTGTGGGAGCGCCTGCACCGCGAGCTGCTGCGCGACGGCCAGGTGGAGCGCGCCGCCCGCAGCGCCTTCTGGCTCGCCTTCGGCCTGCTCGACCGCGGCGAGGTGGCCCTGGGTGGCGGCTGGATCGCCAGGGCCGTGCGGCTGCTCGACGAGGCCGGCTGCGGCGACTGCGTCGAGCGCGGCTACCTGCTGGTGCCCGAGGCGCTGCGCCGCATGGCCGCGGGCGAGGTCGAGGCGGCGCACCAGGCCTTCCTCCGGATCGGCGAGATCGCCGAGCGGTTCGACGACCCGGACGCCGACCTCGCCAAGGTTCGCGCCGTCGGGCCGCCGATCCTCGACCTGATCGACCGCAGGCCCTACACCGAGCAGCAGACCCTGATGGACGGCACCGAGCCCAAGGGCCTGCACTACTACTGGAAGACCGAGTACCTCTCCAGCCTGTCGGGGGGCTTCCTGGACGCCTTTGCCAGCAGCGCGCTGCCGGTCACCTCGCCGCTGTCCGAGTCGGTGATCTTCCATGTTGGCGGCGCCGTGAACGAGCACGAGGAGGGCGACGGCGCGGTGGGCAACCGCGACGCCCGCTACCTCATGGGGTTCGCGGCGGACTGGCCGCCCGGCGACGACCGCGGCGAGCTCCACACGGCCTGGGCGCGCGACGGCTGGGAGCGCATCCGACGGTTCGGCACCGGCGGCAACTACGTGAACTTCCAGCAGGCCGACGACGACGGCAGCAGGACCGCCGGCGCCTACCGCGGGAACTACGGTCGGCTCCGCCGCATCAAGGCGACCTGGGACCCGGACAACCGCTTCAGAATGAACCGCAACATCGCACCGGCGAGCTGACCGCCGATTCTAGACTCGGTGCCGGACGGGACCGCGGCGGGCGCGTCCGCTGCTGGAGCGCGGGTAGTCAGCGCTCCAGCTTGGCGAACACGATGATGTTGGACCGGTAGTGCCCGGTAGCGTCGTCGAACGAGCCCCCGCAGGTGATCAGGCGCAGCTCGGGCGTCAGGGTGGGGTAGTACACCTCGTCGGTCGGGAAGCTCGCCTTGGGGAACTGCGCAGTCCGATCGACGGCGAAGCGCACCACCGAGCCGTCGGTCCGCTTGACCAGGACCTGGTCGCCCGGTCGCAGCTCACGCAGGCGGTAGAACACCGCCGGGCCGGTCGCCTTCGAGTCCACGTGCCCCATGATCACCGCCGAACCGGGGTCACCCGGTATCGGGCCGCCCTTGTACCAACCGGCAACGGCCCATGGCAGTGGCTTCGTCTCGACGGTCCCGTCCTTTTTCTTGCCGAGCTTGATCAGGTTGCTGCTGACGCCGATCCTGGGGATCTCGATCTGCACCGGCTCCGGCGTGCCCTGATAGGTCGTCTCCGACCGGAAGTTCCGCGCGGCGTTGGCACCGCTCCGGGTCCTGTCCGGAGTGGACACGCCGCCGCCGGACCCGGAACCCTGGTGCCGTACCGCCGCACTGGCGCAGCCGATGACCAGCAGCGCCAGTGCGACGGCCACGATGGCCAGCCGGCTCCGTCCCCGCGTCATCAGCGCTTGGCGTAGGGCCTGTAGGGCTTGTGGGCCATGCTGCCGCCGCCGGTCTGGGAGCCGCCCACCGGCAGGCCCGCCTTGACGCTGCGCTGGATGGCGTTCACCAGCGTGTCCGAGACGCCGAGCATCTGCTGGTAGCCGGCGTTCTCGAGCTGCTGCGCCTTGGCGTAGTCCTTGGCGGCGAAGGCGTCGACCTGGTCGGTGAGGTGCGTGTCGTGGGCGGTGACCGCGCCGGTGAGCGGCACCACGGCCTGCTGGTTCTTGACCACGTGGCTGAAGTAGACCGCCAGGTCGACGGCCAGCTGGTTCAGCTCGTCGACGGCCTTGGTCTTGGCGTCGGTGTTGGTGTCCGCCACCGCCGCGGTGTAGGCCATCAGGCCGTTGACGTGCTCGGCCCAGGCGGCCTGGAACTCCTTGGCCTGCTGGGGCCCGACGATCCCGGCCATGCCCTGGGTGATCGCCGCGGTGTTCGCGTTGACCTGCGCGGCGGCCGCCTTGAACTGCTCCTGGCCGGCGAAGGTCGCGCGCTGCGCCTCGATGATCATCTCCATGTGCTCGCCGAGCAGCATCGCGAAGGCGGCCCGCAGCTTCTCGGTGGGCGCGTCGTAGCCGGCGGCGATCTTCGGGCCGACGCTGCCCTTGGCCAGCATCACGCCGTTGGAGAACAACCGCTCGTAGGCCTGCCGCTCGAGCTTGTAGGCCTGGCCGTAGTCCTTGGCGGCGTAGGCGTCGACCTGCGCCATGAGGTCCTGGACGTGTGCCTTCACCACCGCGGTGGCCGAGGCGGCGTCGACCTTGCCCTTGCTCGCCGAGGCGAGCCAGTCGCCGAAGGCCTTCGCGTCGGCCAGCAGCGCGTTGCGCGCCTTGCTCTTGGCGGCGGTGTCCTGCTTGGCGACGGCGTCGGCGTAGGCCGACAGGTCGGAGGTCTGGCGCTCCCAGACACCCTGGAAGCGGCTGCCCTCCGGGCCGCCGTAGGACGAGGCGACCAGCTTGCTCAGGTTCTGGTTGCTGGTCTGCAGGCCGTTCAGCGACGCCTGCCGCGGGTCCGGCTCCGGGGTCAGCAGGTCGCGTGACAGCCGCACCGACATCAGCGCGTTCTGCCCGAAGAGCTGGTCGAACGACAGCGCGCGCTGCTGCGGCGACGAGTCGAGAGCCGGGGTGGCGCCCATGTCCATGCCCGCATGCTCACCGGCCGACTGGGCCGAGGTGGTGGGCGTGGACTGGGATTGGCTGCCGCTGCTCGGCTTGCTGGACGTGCAGCCGGCGGCGGCCACCAATCCGACGGTGACCAGGCCCACCAGGCCGAGACGAAGACGCATATGCCCCCTCCAGAGCGGAGCCGCCGGCCGGCGTGCGCCATCGGGGACCCAGCCGGAGACCATGATGTCCGCATGCGTGAACTCGAAGCTCGTCATCTTATAGTCGAATCTGCGGCCGCGGAAAATCTCCATGCGGCGTAGTCGTTCTAGTGCGCCCGTACGCCCAGAACGGCTTGCCCTGGTCAGTCGGCGAGCCCGAGCCGGTGGGCGACCGCGGCGGCCTCGGAGCGGTTGCTCACACCGAGCTTGGCCAGGATGTGCGAGACATGTGCGCTGGCGGTCTTGTGGGTGATATAGAGCGTGCCGGCGATCTGACGGTTGGTCCTGCCGTCGGCCAGCAGCGTCAGCACCTCACGCTCCCGCGCGGTGAGCCCCAGCTCCTCACCGGGCGAGGGCGGCGACGCCTCCGGCTCCCCGGGTCGCGCGGGCTCCAGCTCGATGCGGCCGCGGCGCGCCAGCGCGCCGATCTCGCGCTCCAGCCAGCCGGCCCCCAGCCCGTCGGCGACCGCCCACGCCCGGCGCAGCACGGCGCCGGCCTCCGCTCGCGAGGCGCCGGCGGCGAGCAGCGCGTCGGCCTGCCGGAAGCGGGCATAGGCGGCGGGAAACGGGAACCCGAGGTCGTCCCAGGCGAGCGCGGCCGCGCCCCAGCGCAGCGGGTCGCTGGCGCCCTCGACGCGCGACCACTCCGCCTCGGCGGTCAGCAGGTCGGCCGCGGCGCTGCCGAAGGCGACCCGACCCGCCGCCACCGCGCGCATCCTCTCCAGCAGCCGCCGCGCGACCTGGCGGGCGTCGTCGAGCTGCTCGGCCGAGCGCCGCGCCCGGGCCGTCTCGGCGCGGGTCGCCTCCGCCTCGATGCCAGCCAGGTACAGGCGGATGAGCAGCTGGAGGTCGTCGGTGCCGGCCAGCAGCGCGAGCCCCTCGGCGACCGACGCGCGGGCCTCGTCGAGCCGGCCCTCCCAGGTGGCGATGCGGGCGCGCCTGGCATACAGCGGCGCGGCGAACTGCGGATCCAGCCGCCGTTCACCCAGGACCGCCTCCAGGTTGGCGCGCGCCGCGGCGGTGTCGCCCCGCCACAGGCGCAGCAGCCCGCGCGCCTGGAGCCCGTGGACGAACACCGGCTGGACCGGCCGCTGTCCCGGCGGCTCCAGGTCGAGCTCGTCGCTCAACAGCCGCTCGGCCTCGTCCCATCGTCCCAGCAGGATCAGCGCGTCGGCGGCGTGGTGGATGCCGCCGGAGCCGTAGAGCCCGCCGGATCCGAGCCGCTCGGCCGTCTCGCGGGAGGCCAGCGCCATGGCGAGCGCCTCCTCGGTGCGGCCAGCCGCCAGCAGGGTGCCGGTGAGGTTGTAGTCCGCGCGGCCGATGTCCTCCGGGTCGCCCAGCTCTTCGGCGATGCGGCGCGCCACGCGCAGGTGGGCGATGCCCTCGTCGATCTGCCCGAAGGCGGTCATGGCGATGCCGAGGCTGTTGCGGGCGTGGCCCTCCTCGGCACGGGCGCCCGCCTGCCTGGCCACCGCGATGGCCTGTTCGCAGCGGGCGACCGCCATGGCGTTGCGGGCGCGCAGCATCAGCAGCTGGCCCTGGGCCGCCAGCGCGCGTGCCAGCTCGCGTGAGGGTGGCTGGCTGGGGATGACCGCCACCGCCTCCTCCAGGGTCGCGATGGCGCCGTCGGAGTCGCCGTTCATCCACTGGTAGCGGGCCAGCCGCTCCAGCCCGGCGCCGGCCCGCAGCGGCTCGGCGGTGGGGTCCACCGCCGCGAGCGCCTGGCGCGCCAGGGCCACCGCACGGTCAGTCTGGCCGCTCAGCAGGGCCGCGTGGGCCGCCCGTTGCAGCAGCTCGGGGCGGTCCAGCGGGCTGGCGGCCGCCGCCTCGGGCGCCTGGTCCCACAGCTCCAGCGCGCGGCCGTAGTGGCCCTCCGCCTCGGCGAGCGCGGAGACCGCCTCGGCGGCCAGCCCGGCCCGCACCGAGGCGAGCAGCGCTGGGCCGAGGTCGTGCGCCGCCGACCAGTGGTAGGCGAGCTGCCCGAGCTCGGCGAGGCCTGCCTGCTCGCCGGTCCGGGCGCTCAGGGCGGCGGCGTAGGCGGCGTGCAGCGCGGCGCGCTCGCCTGGGAGCAGGTCGTCGTAGAGCACCTCCTGCACCAGCGCGTGCCGGAACCGGTAGGCGCCGCCGGCCTGGTCGCTGGCCAGCAGGTGGCGGTTGACTGCCTCGCGCAGCAGCTCGAGCAGCCGCCGGTCGGGTACGCCGGCGACGGCGGCGAGCAGCTCGTGGTCGACCCGCGAGCCGGCCGCCGCGGCGACCCGCAGCACCCGCTGGGCCTCCTCGGGGAGCGCCTCGACCCGCGCCAGCAGCAGGTCGCGCACTGCCGGCGGGAGGCCGGCGCCGTCCGGCGCGGCGGCGAGCAGCTCCTCGGCGTAGAACGGGTTGCCCTGCGAGCGCGCGAACACCTCGCGCACCTGCCGCGCGGCCGGCCGGTGGTCGAGGATGGCGGCGAGCAGGTCGGTTAGCTCGCGCCGGCTGAGCCGGCCCAGCTCCAGCCGCTCGACCCGGCGGCCGCGCTCCAGCTCGGCCAGGAAGGGACGCAGCGGGTGGCGCCGGTGCAGCTCGTCGGAGCGGTAGGTCAGCACCAGCGCCACCCCGCCGCGCAGGTTGCGAACCAGAAAGCCGAGCAGGTCGCGGGTGGAGCGGTCGGCCCAGTGCAGGTCCTCGATCACCAGCAGGACCGGCCCGCGCGCGGCCAGCCGGTGCAGCACGCCCAGCAGCAGCTCGAACAGGCGGGACGGCGGGGTCGCCCCGGCCGGGGGCGGCGCCGGCCCGCCGAGCTCAGGCACCAGCCGGGACAGCTCCGGCCGGGCGGCGCCGAGGAGTTCGTCCAGGGTGGCGGGGTCCGCAGCGGCGACCAGCGACCGCAGCGCCTCGATCACCGGCGCGTACGGCAGGGTGCCGTCGCCCACGTCGAGGCACCCGCCGACCAGCACGGTCGCGCCGGCGGCCTCGGCCCGGTGGCCGTGCTCGGCCAGCAGCCGGGTCTTGCCCACGC
>DASVXQ010000124.1:0-8337 GCA_036392615.1 Actinomycetes bacterium
GTCGCCGAGGCTGACCGGTCCGTCGGCGGCGGCGGGCGGGGCGGTGACGGCGGGGGCTTGCGGGGGCCGCGGGGCGGGGGGCGCCGGCTCGGCCCGCTCGCGCGCGCAGCCGGCGGCAGCGAGTGCGATTGTGCAGACGAGGGCGGCCAGCAGGCGGCGGGACGCGCTGGTCTGGGTCAACTCTGGCACCTCGGGCAGAAATAGGTGCGGTCGGTCCTGCTCAGCTCCTGCACCACCATCGGCGTGCGGCAGCGCCGGCAGGGCTGCCCCTCGCGCTGGTAGGCATTGAGCTGGTTCTGATATTCGCCCTTGTTGCCGTGTAAGTCGAGCCAGGCGTCTTCGCCCACGGATGTCCCTCGCAGCCGCACCGCGTCCTGGAGAACCTCCTGGATCGCGCGGTACAGCCGGCGGATCTCCTGCGGCGACATGGTGTTGGCCTGGCGGTCCCAGCGCAGGCCACTGGTCCACAGGATCTCGTCCGCGTAGATCGGGCCGATGCCGCCGATCAGGCGCCCGCCGAGCAGCAGTGGCCGGAGCTGCTCCTGCTCGGTGAGCAGGCTGGCGCCGAGCGACTGCCAGGTGAACGCGTCGGTGAGCGGGTCGATGGCCGCCTGGTGCAGCTCGCGCAGGCCGCCGAGCTCCTCGGCCGTGGCGATGAACAGCTCGGCGTCCTCCAGCAGGTTGATGAACCGCAGGCCACCGCCGGTCGAGAAGGTGATCACCGCGTCGGTGCCGTGCTCCACCGGCGCCGCGTTGCGCTCGCGGCGCAGCCGGCCGGTGGCGCTGAGCGCCGCCACCAGGGCGTCGCCGGTCTCGAGCTCGACCACCAGGTAGGCGCCGTGGCGCTCGACCGCGGCGACCTTCTGGGCCAGCAGGTGCTTGGCGAACTCCTTGCGGTTGCGGTGGCGCCGCACCGTCCGGGCGGCCTTGACCTCAACGTCGGTGATCTTCCGACCGACGACCTCCTGCTCCAGATCACTGCGGAGCGTCTCGACCTCGGGCAGCTCGGGCACAAGCCCCTCCCAGGAGCACGCCAGACGGGCGTGAAGTGTATGGCAACGTCCCCGCCGGCGCACGCATCTCGGTCCAGCCGGCAAACCAGGCGAACCTCGTCTTATCGGAGAAACTTGCTCCTCCGCCGGTCGGCCAGGACGCGGCCGCCGGTCTGGCAGGTCGGGCAGTAGGAGGTCTCGCGCTGGCCCATCCAGACCGACCGGATGGTGTCGCCGCAGACGAAGCAGGGCTCGCTGGCGCGGCCGTGCACCGCGAACAGCCGGTCGGCCGCCTTGGGGATCTGGATCTCGCCGCCGATCTGCTCGGCCATGGTGCCGCGCGCCTCGGTCAGCACCGAGACCAGCGCGGCGTGCAGGCGCTCGACCGCTTCCCGGTCGAGCCGCTCCGGCCGCGCGAACGGCGACATGCGGGCGCGGTGCAGCACCTCGTCGCTCCAGGCGTTGCCCACGCCGGACATCCCGCGCTGGTCGGTCAGCATGCCCTTGAGGGTGTGCCCGCCGGCGGCGAGGATCTCGGCCAGGCGCTCGACGGTGAAATCCGGGTCGAGCGGCTCGGGGCCGAGCGAGGCCAGCCCGGGCACCTCGTCGAGCGAGCGGACCAGCCAGGCCGCGGCGCGGCGCTGGGTGCCGCCCTCGGTCATCGACAGGATCTGGCCGTCGTCCAACTCGATGGTCAGCACCGCGATCTTGCGCGAGGCCGGCTTGGGGCCGAGCGTCAGCCGCCCGCCGAGGGAGAGGTGCAGCACCAGCCGCAGCCGGCCCCTGCCGTCGCCGTCGCCGGGCGGCTCCAGCTCCAGCCAGAGGTACTTGGCGCGGCGGCCGGCGTCACGGATGGTCCAGCCGGCGAGCGTGTCGATCGGCGGGTCGAAGGTCTTCAGGGCGGCGATCGACACCACCCGCACGGCGCGCACCCGCGCGCCGGCCAGTCCGGCCCGGAGGTTGGAGGCGAGCACGTCGAGCTCGGGGAGCTCCGGCATCCGGGGCCGTCGCTACTTGCGCCCGGCCGGCTTGTCGGCGGGGACAGCGCCCGCCTTGCCCGTGCCGGTCTTGCCGTTGCCGGTGCCGGAGCCGGCGACGATCTGCGACGCCGCCAGCGTCTCGAACGCCTCCTGGGCGGCGTTCTGCTCGGCTTCCTTCTTGGAGCGGCCCTGCCCGGTGCC
The DNA here is from genome assembly GCA_036392615.1 of Actinomycetes bacterium. Taxonomy (GTDB): domain Bacteria; phylum Actinomycetota; class CALGFH01; order CALGFH01; family CALGFH01; genus DASVXQ01. The sequence continues at coordinate 2,174 of DASVXQ010000124.1, forward strand.
GAACGACTTGCCCGCCACCGACACGGTGGCGGTGAACCGCTTGGCGTGGTCCGGTCCCTCCTCCTCGATAGAGTAGGAGGGCATGCCGCCCAGGCTGGATGCGGCCAGCTCCTGCAACGAGGTCTTGTAGTCGAGCGCCGCTCCCCTGCCGGCCGCCTCCATCACCCGCGCTTCGAACAGGCGGCGGATCAGGCTGGCGGCCCTCGGCAGGCCCTTGTCGAGGTAGATGGCGCCCAGCAGGGCCTCGAGCGTGTCGGCCAGGATCGAGGACTTGTCCCTGCCGCCCGAGAGCTCCTCGCCGCGGCCGAGCCGCACCGCGTCGCCCACGCCGAGCTCCCTGGACACGTCGGCGAGCACGTTCATGTTGACCGTGGCGGCGCGGAGCTTGGCGAGCTGCCCTTCGGGCAGGTCAGGGAACGCCCGGTAGATCAGGTCGGTGATCACCACGCCCAGCACCGCGTCGCCCAGGAACTCCAGGCGCTCGTTGGTCGGCAGGCCCCCGTGCTCGTAGGCGTAGGAGCGGTGCGTCAGTGCCCAGGTGTAGAGCTCCTGGTTGCCGAAACGGACTCCGAGCGCCTTCTCGAGCGGAAGCCGCTTAGTCAACCTCAATGACCTGGCGGCCACCGTAATACCCGCAGTTCTGGCAGACCGCGTGCGGCAGCTTCGCCTGCCGGCACTGAGGACAGGCGGCATACGTCGGCGCGCTGGACTTCCAGTGCGCGCGACGCTGGCGCGCCTTGGAGCGCGGCGTCTTCCGCTTCGGGACGGGCATCGATTCCTCCTGTCGGGTGTCAGGTGTCGCCGTTACCGCTGTCGTCGGACCGGAGGGCATCGAGGTCCAGTTCGGACAGCGCCGCCCAGCGAGGGTCCACAGTGCCCTGCTGGTGACCGCAGTCGGTCACGTTGCGGTCGGCTCCGCACCGCTGGCAGAGCCCGGCGCAGTCGGGCCGGCACAGCGGCGCGGCGGGAAAGGCGAGCACGATCGCGTCCCTGGCCATGGCGTCCAGGGGAACTCGGTCGTCGGGCAGCACGGCGTAGCCGTCGTCGCCGGCGTCGTCCGGGTCGAGCGCGAACAGCTCGCGCACGTCCACGCGCACCTCCCGGTCGACCACGCGCAGGCACCGGGCGCACTCCTGCTTGGCCATGACGCTCACCGCGCCGCTGACCAGCAGCCCCTCGACCACCGACTCGACCTCGGCGTCGACCGTGACGTCGGTCTCGGGCTCCACCCAGGCCACCGGGGTGCTCATGTCGGGCACGGGTCCACGCTGGACCACGTGCTTGTGCGCTCCAGGCTGATTGAGTAGCTCACGGACGCTGACCGCGAGCGCGGGTACCGCTGCTTGCTTGCTCATTTGCGAGACCTTGGATATTTCGTGTGTGCCCACGATGGGGTACGCGGAGGTGGGCACGAGTCTCAGGGACGGACTGAGCCGTCCGGGGCAGGGTAGCAGACCGACTGACGAAGACGAAAGGACAGCGCCAAGCGAACGGCTGCCTATCCCCGGGCGGCGCGCTCGCGCAGCCTGGCGGCGACCGGCTCGGGGACCAGGCCGCTGACGTCGCCGCCGTTGCGGGCGACGTCCTTGACGAGGCTGGAGCTGAGATAGGAATAGGACGGGTTGGTGGTCATGAACATCGTCTCGACCCCGGCGAGGCGGTAGTTCATCTGCGCCATCTGGAGCTCGTAGTCGAAGTCGCTGACGGCACGCAGCCCCTTGACGATGGCGGTGACCCCGCGGGCGCGGGCGAAGTCGACCAGCAGCCCCTCAAAGGAGTCCACCTCGACCCCGGGGATGTCGGCGGACGCCTCCTTGAGCAGCCCGATGCGCTCCTCCACCGTGAACAGCGGCTGCTTCCCCGGGTTGACCAGCACGGCGACGATCACCGAGTCGAACACCTTCGCCGCTCTGGCGACGATGTCGAGGTGACCGTTGGTGACCGGGTCGTAGGTGCCTGGGCAGCAAGCGATCCGCACTGATCCAGCCTCCTGTTCAGGGTGAAGTAGAGCTTAGCCTTCCGGCGCCCGGCGCGACGCTCCAATCCACTTCGTCCGCGTCATCCCATCAGCCCGATGGTGGCGGTTCCGGCCGGAAACTCGCCAGGTGCAGCGCGGTGTCACCGTAGCGCCGCGGCTCCTCCGGGACCATGCCCGGCGGCCACGGCGGCGGCTCCGCCCGCGAGGACGACTCGAGCGCCGCCAGGGCGCCGGGCGCCAGCGCCCCCCGTTCCAACCGGGCGAGCAGCCCGGCCAGCAGCCCCACGCCGATGGCGTACGGCGGGTCGAGGAACACCAGGTCGAAGGGCCCGTCCCGCTGCCCACGCAGGTAGGTCTCGACCTTGGTGCGCCGCACGGTCGCCAGCCGTTCCAGGCCGAGCGCCTCGAGGTTCGCACGGATCACCGCGACCGCCTGGGGCGCCTGCTCGACCAGCACCGCCGACGCGGCCCCGCGCGACAGCGCCTCGATCGCCAGCGCCCCGGTCCCGGCGAACAGGTCGAGCACCCGCGCCCCCACCACCCGGTCCCCCACGATGGAGAACAGCGCCTCCCGCACCCGGTCGCTGGTCGGCCGGGTATCCCTCCCCGGCACCGCCCGCAACCGCCGCCCCCCCAGATTTCCGGCCACCACCCGCATGCCCACTCCCACGGCTTGGTCGAGACCCGCACCCGCCGCCACCACCCCAACCGCCGGCACCACCCGCCGGCACCACCCCAACCATGGCACAGCCGCTCTTGGGGGGGCGTGGGGGGGAGCGAGCTCCCCCCCACATAGAACGAGGACCCGCCAAGGCACAACCCAGCACAGATAGCGGACGGGACCACTCGTGGCTGGAGGCGGGGGTCAGGCCCGGGGGGGCCAAGGCCATTCCCCCGCCATCCAACCGGGTTGGCCGGTTCAGTCGCGTCCGACGAACCGCCCTTCTCTCCCGCGCCGGGCGCGATGCCGGCTCGCGCGCGGGTCGGGCCCGTCACCGGTCCTGCCGGGCCCGTTCGCCTGGCGCAGCGCCTCGTCGAACGGGGTCGCCCGTTCCCAGAGGCACTCGAACGCCTGATGCAGCGTCTGCCCGAGCCCCGCGTGGTTGATCAGGAGCGACTCGTGCAGGCGGCTGCCCATCCTCGGCCTGGTGAGGTGCAGGATGCTGAGGCGGCGGTCGAATACGGAGAACTGCGCGCTGACCCTGTCGACCACGCGGGTGTCGACTCCCTGCCCGGCGAAGCGGCCGACGAACTCACGATGCGCCCGGCTGCCGCAGACCGCCCGCTCGTGCACGGCACGCATGCGCACGCCGGCGTCGATGCGGTGCCGCTGCGAGGGACGCGGCACCGGCGTCCACGGCATGGCCACCGCGGACACGACCTCTTCCCTGGCGACGTCGAGCAGGCGTTCGTAGGCGCCGAAGACCTGGTCGCTGCGGCGGAGGGTCTGGACCGGCTCGTCGCCGACGCCGGTGGCGGCGCCGGACTCGCGGGACTCCAGCCCACCCAGGATGGTGGCCAGCGCGGCGGTGCGGTGCCGCTCCTGCTCGGCGAGGAACGCCTCGAGGCGGCCGATCGCCTCGTTGGGCGGGGCGGCGCGGAAGCGCGCCACCCGGCCGCCGGCGACCTCTGAGCAGAGCCCGGAGCGGACCAGCGAGCGGATCAGCTCGTAGGAGCGCGAGCGCGGCAGGCTCGCCTTGCGGGCCACCTCGCCCACCTTGAACGCCCTGGGCGCGAGCATGGCGACGTAGCAGCGGGCCTCACCCTGGCCGAGGCCATAGCGCACCAGGCGGTCGACCAGGTCCGCCTCGAGCGGCTCGCTCGGCATGCTGCATCCTCCCGGCGGTGGGCTTGGTCCACGAGCGCCACGACGGTGCCTGGCGTCGGGTCGTTTCCGGCGGATCCGCCACAGCCCCGTGGTGGCGGTTTCCGCTCGGGCCCCTAAACGACACGCGAACAGTAGGGAGGGCGACAAAGGAAGTCAAGCCGCTTTGTGTAGACTCATTAAAGTTGTCTGGTTCTACGGCGCGGGTGCGTCCAGCGCGGCTGCCGGGACCGCGTCCGCCCACTGGCGCTCGAACACCTCGGTGAGCAGCTCGGCCAGGCCGGCGTGCTCCAGCGCCACCCAGGTGCCCCCCTTGGCGCCAGGCGCCTCCGGGATGAGAGTGAGCATGATCGCGGTGCGGTCGACCACGCAGGTCCCGGTGTTGAGCCGTTCGGCGAAGCGGATGCGCTCGCCGCTCGCCTGGCGTTCCGCCGCCCAGCGGCGGAACGCCGGGTCGGCCAGGGCCCTGCGCTCGAAGATCGAGCGGTAGCTGACGCCCTCCCGCGGCAGCAGCGCGTCCTGGAACAGCAGGCCGGTCGGGCCGGGCAGGCGGGTGCGGATCACCTCGTGCCGCGCGCCCGCGATCATCGCCTCCTGCCTCGCCCAGGCGGCCTCGCCGTGCCGCAGCACCTGGACGAAGTCGAACGGGTCGGAGGCCGGCGCGGTGGCGTAGTAGTGCTGGAACAGGTCGGCGACCAGCTCGCGGGTGTCCTCCACCAAGCTGGCGTTCTCGCTGAAGGTCTGCTTGCGCAGCAGCTGCGCGACCGTCCTGGCGTCGGCCGCCCGGAAGCGCGCCACGCGGCCGGGCTCCTCGGTGAACAGGCCCTTCTCGACCAGCAGCCGCAGCGCGTCGTAGGCCTTGGTGCGGCCGATGTCGGCCCGCTCGGCGAGCTCGGCCGCGCGCATGCTCGGGCGGCCGATGGCGGCGAGGTAGAGCCGGGCCTCGTTGCGTCCGATGCCGAACTCGGCGAGACCCGCGATCAGCTGGTCCTCGTCGCTCCATTGCGCCTCACCGGCCATGGCCCGGAGCCTACGGTCTGGCCAGCCGGCTTGACCAGCGTCGCCGGGGAACGCGAGCCGGTGTCAGCCGCGGGCCAGCCACTCGGCGCGGCCGTCGCCCAGCCGGGTGAGCACCTCGCGGCGCAGCTGCCGGTGCTCGGCGGCGGTCAGCCCCGGGTCGGCCTCGACCAGGGCGAAGGCGTCCCCCCGCGCCTTGCGCACCCAGTCGAAGTCCTCCACCAGGCGGGCGAGCTTGAGGTCGGACAGGCCGCTCTGGCGCGCGTCGAACACCGTGCCCTCGCCGCGGATCCGCAGGTCCTCGTTGGCCAGCACGAAGCCGTCGGTGGTGCTGGCGATGGCGGCCATGCGCGCCCGCCCCTCCTCGGTCTGCGGGTCGGCGAACAGGATGCAGACGCCCGGCGCGCGGCCCCGGCCGACCCGGCCGCGGAGCTGATGGAGCTGGGAGAGACCGAAGCGGTCGGCGTCCTCGACCAGCATCACGGTGGCGTTGGGCACGTCCACGCCGACCTCGATCACGGTGGTCGAGACCAGCACGTCCACCTCGCCGGCGCGGAAGGCGTCCATGGTCGCCTCCTTCTGCCTGGCCGGCATGTCGCCGTAGACCAGCTCGACGCGCAGGTCGGGGAAGACCTCGGCGCGCAGCCGCTCGGCCTCCGCCTTGGCGGAGCGCACCTCGAGCTTGTCGGACTCGTCCTTGAGGGCGCAGACCACGTAGGCCTGGTGGCCGCCGGCGACCTCCTCGCGGACGCGCTGGTAGGCGCGCTCGCGCAGCACCGGGTCGGCGACCACGTGGGTCGCCACCGGGGTGCGGCCGGGCGGCAGCTCGTCGAGGGTCGACACGTCCAGGTCGCCGTAGAGCGTCAGCGCCAGCGTCCGCGGGATCGGCGTGGCCGTCATGATCAGCACGTGCGGCTGGTCGCCCTTCTCGCGCAGGCGCACGCGCTGGTGGACGCCGAAGCGGTGCTGCTCGTCCACCACCACGGTGCCGAGCTGGCGGAAGGCCACCCCCTCCGAGAGCAGCGCGTGGGTGCCCACCACGATGTCGACCTCGCCCGAGGCGATCTCGGCGAGCAGCCGCTCGCGGGCCGCGCCGGTGACGCTGGCGGTCAGCACCGCGACCCGCGGGCCGCCGAACAGCCCGCCGCCCTCGCCGAGCGGCTCCAGCAGCTGGCCGAGGTTCAGGAAGTGCTGGTCGGCGAGCACCTCGGTGGGCGCCATGATCGCCCCCTGGAACCCCGACTGCACCGCCGCCAGCAGGGCCCAGAGCGCCACCACGGTGTTGTGCGTGACCGTGAAGTGGTCGGTGACATAGAGCTGGTTGGGGTGGGACACCGAGATGCA
>DASVXQ010000125.1:0-5736 GCA_036392615.1 Actinomycetes bacterium
TTGTAGCCCAGCATCCGCACGGTCGTGTCGCCCAGCCGCTTGGCCACCGGGCCCACGTTCAGGTCCAGGGTGTCGCCGTCGGCCAGCTCCACCATCTCGGGCCGGCCAGCCTCGGGCAGCCCGGCGGGATCGGTCGGGAATGAATGGTCGGGCGTCGGCGGATCGGGTTGAACATGGTGTTGCATGGTTCCTACCTCCGTCTTTCCGCCAAGCCGGCTGGATACCGCAGACTTCCCGCTGATGCGTCGCTTACACGAGCGCCCTACTAGCACGAGGGGTCGCGCCGGCGCGCTGGCTGGTCAGAGTAGATGAGGACCCAGGGTCAAGCTGCCTTTCAGTCGCCTTCACGTTCCCGGCAGAGCATCGGGCGGGCATGAGCGACAGGTCAGGCCAGCTGGAGCAGGGGCGGAGCCCGCACGTCGACCAGCGCGGGCCGGGTCCGTTGACGAGGGCGGATAGCGGCAGGCGACCCGGCGCCTGCGGCAACGAGCAGCGCGATCGTAAGCGCTCGGGGTTGCATACCAAGCAGGGTGGAACCAGAACGGCCAGACTTGTCGCGCCGGTTCGCCACCAGACCGCCCGGTAGCCGATGACGGCGGACCATCGCTCCCCTACCAGCCGCCCCGCCAGCGGCTGACGTAGCGGCGACGTGGCCCGCCGGGCCGCTCGCGGGTGCCCGGGCGGCAACGCTAACAAGCCATACCAGCGCAAGCAGAACCGTCGGCGCTAAGAACGCCCTGCTGGTACGCCGACCGCCGATCGTGCTCATCGTGGATGGACGGTAGCCCATCGCACCAGGAGCGGGAAGATGCATGACCGGTACGCGGTTCGGGGCGGGCAGGCGGATCAGTGATGCCACCGCTCGAGCCGAGGCTGGGGAAGGACCGGAGGCGCCTCGTCGTCGTATCCCAGCAGCAATGCTTGGCTCAGGTGGCGGGGTGGAGCTGGTGGCGGGCGTGCTCGGCCAGCAGCATCACGCCGACCTGATTCATGTGGTGGTGGGCGTCTTGAACGGCGACGGCGCCGGCGGGGGGAATGCGGTTTGCTGGGGTGCTGGTTAGTCGTCGAGGCCGCCGGTGGCTGGGGCGGTGATGCGGCCTTTGGCCCAGCCGATCAGGGGGTGCAGCTCCCACCAGTTGTGCAGGCCGTCGTGGCGCACGATGCCCCAGGCGGTGATGCGGTCGTCGTCGTGGGGGGCTGGGATCGGGAGTTCGGGGATGATCTCCAAGACCACGAAGCTGCCGTCGGGGGCCTTGAGGACGACGTGGACGTCGCCGTCGAGCTCGCGGTTGACGTAGGTGACCTGCCCGTAGACGCGGGCCCGGGTGGGGCGCCAGCGCCCGGCGGCAAGCGTTGGGATGGTGGTGGGCCGGTACAGGCGGGCGTCGGTGGGCAGGCGGCCGCCGAGGCGGGCGTCGGCCCGGTTGAGGGCGACCCGCAGCCCGTGGTCTTGGACGCGTGCGGTCAGCCAGCCGCCGAGCAGAGCCAGGAGCGCCAGGGCGACCACGCCGAGGCGAAGCTCGTGCCGGCCCGGGGTGGTTGGGGCCTGGTCGACGCGCAGCAGCCGCCCGGCCAGCCGCTGGACCCGGGGGCGCAGGGGCAGCAGGGCGGCGACCGCGCCCGCGCCGACCAGCAGGGCGACGGCCACGTCCGAGGGGTAGTGGGCGCCGATGGCGACCCGGCCCAGGGCGACCAGCAGTGCCAGGCCGGCGGCGGCCAGGCCCCAGCGGCGGGCCAGCAGCAGGCAGCCGGTGGCGGCGGCGGCCGCGATGGTGGTGTGGTCGGAGAAGAAGGAGCTGTCGCCGGCGCGGGCGCCGATGGCATGCACTGAGGGGAGCGCCCAGTAGGGGCGGGGCCGGAAGTACAGGTGGCCGGCGAGCTGGTTGAGCCCGAGCGCAGCGACCCCGCCCAGGCTGGCTAGGACTATCACCGCCAGGCCGGCCGGGTCGCGGCGACGCGCCGCCTGCACGGCCAGGCCGGCCAGCAGCAGCGGCGGTCCGGCGGCCAGGGCGGTGGCGGCCAGCAGGACCAGCAGGTGCAGCGGCTGGTGCTGGGCGGCGTGGTTGAGCGCCTGGGCCAGTGCTCGGTCCAGCAGGAGCGGCTCAGCCATGGCGGTCCCCTCTGGTTTGTGACTTGCTGTGCTCGATCGAACGGGTCGGCGGTGTCGAATCGTCCCCCTCGGTAGCCGCTTGGCGCGGCTGGTCGGCCCGGTGGGCGCGGAGCTGGTGGATGGCGCGGACGCTGGTCAGCAACGCAAATAGCCAGGCCGCACCGAGGGCCAGGCCGCCGAGGACGTCAGTGAGCCAGTGGGCTCCCAGATACAGCCGCGAAACGGCGACCGCTCCCACGATGACGATGGCCGCCGCCCAGGCGGCCACCTTTCGAGCCCATGATGTGGTGGTGGCAGCGGTCAGGGCGGCGAGCATGCCGTAGACGGCCACGGCCTGGGTGGCATGCCCGGACGGGAAGCTCGGTCCGGCGACCGGCTTGAGCAGGATGATGGCGGGCGGGCGGGGTCGGTGGACGAGCTCCTTGACCGCGTTGAAGGACAGGTCGGCGCCGGCGTAGGCGACGGCCAGCAGCCCCAACGGCCGCCAGGTGCGCCGCCGCAGCCAGCAGCCGGCCCCGACCACCACGATGAGCGGCACCAGGATGCGGATGGAGCCGAGGTTGGTGAGGTCCTGCAGCAGGTGGGTGAGCCAGGCCTCCCGGTGGTGGACGAAGAACAGGGCGACCGGCCGGTCGACCAGCGCCAGCTCGTCGCGGGCGAGCACGTCCTGCAGGATCGCGCCGAACGCCCAGCCGGCGGCGACCAGGGCGGCCACGGTGACGGTCAGCGACAGGCCGAGCGCGCCGCCGGGCCGCAGCCGCCGGGCCAGGAAGGCGAGTTGGCGCTGGTAGCGGTCCCGCAGCCGGGCCACCCAGGGTCGGGCGAGCTGGCGGTCGGCCAGGGCGCGGACCCGGTCGGGGTGGCGGGCCAGCCAGCGGGCCGCCAGCACGATCGCGCCCACCACCACCAGCACGACCAGGAGCAGCAAGCTGGCCCGGCCGGCGAGACGCTCGACGTGCCGCCAGCCGGTCCCGGCCGCATAGCCCAGCAGCACGAACCCGCTGGCCCACAGCGCCCCTCCGGCGGCGTTGTAGAGCGCGAAGGTGCGGTAGCGCAGCCCGGCCATGCCGGCCAGCCCGGGAATGAGCGCCCGCAGGGCGGCGGTGAAGCGGCCGAAGAACACCGCCGGGCCGCCCCGCTCGGCCAGATATCGCTCGCCCCGGTCCAGATGCTCCCGCTTGACGAGGCGGCCGACCGAGCCGTCCAGCAGCCGTCGGCCCCAGCGCCGTCCGACCAGGTAGCCGACGCTGTCGCCACAGATCGCGCCGGCGACCGCGGCGGCCAGCACCGCCGGCAACCACGCCCGATGCTGGAAGGCCAGCACGCCGCCCAGCAGCACGGCGATCTCGCCGGGGATCACCACGCCGACGAACGCCGAGGCCTCCAGGGCCGGGGCCAGGAACACCACGGCCAGCACCGCCCAGCCGTGCAGTCCCAGGATCCGGTCGGCCAGGTGCCCCAAGCTCGCTCACCACCGATCACGCCGATGGATGTAACAGGCGCTACACTACACCTCGTAGCCGTTAAGCGTTGGAGGGTGGATGAGCTGGTTGGTGCTGCTGGTCCGGCTACCCGCCGAACCGTCCCGCCACCGGGTCGCGGTCTGGCGGGAGTTGCGGCGGGTCGGTGCGCTGTCGGTCGGCCAAGGGGTCTGGGCGGTCCCTCAGGTCGAGGTGTTCACCCAGGCCCTGGAGCGGGCTGTGGCGCTGGTCGAGCGCGGCGACGGCGAAGCCATCGTGCTGCAGGCCACCGGCCGCACCGACGCTGACGCCGGCCGGCTGGAGGCGCTGTTCACCGCCGCCCGGGAGGCCGAGTGGGCCGAATTCCTGGCCGACTGCGCCAAGTACCAGGCCGAGCTTGACAAGGAGATCCGCACCCGGAAATTCACCCTGGCCGAGCTGGAGGAGGAAGAGCAGAGCCTGGAGCGGCTGCGCCGCTGGCACCGCGACCTGCGCGCCCGCGACCTGTTCGGCGCCCCCTCGGCGCCGGCGGCCGAGCAGCGGCTCAAGCACTGCGCCGAACGGTTGGAGGACTACACCGACCGGGTCTTCCAGGCCCTGCATCAGGCCTGACCCTGCCGTCCGCGCGACAAGGACGGGAAAGGACCGCAGATGAGCATGACCCTGACCGAGCGGCTGCGTGAGGTGGCCGCCACCCGCGGCGAGCAGCTGCTGGCCGAGCTGCCGGCCACCCTGCGGCGCCTGCGGCTGTTCCTGCTGGTGCTGTCTGTTAGCGTGCCGCTGTTTCTGACCGGGCTGCTGGCCCTGCTGGCCTGGCGGCTGCTCGGCTAACCTGATGCCCACCGATCTCCCGCCGGCTGGCGCGGCGACGTCGCCAGGCGTCCGGGCCGGGCTGCGGCCGCTACTGGCGGCCGGGTTCGTCACCGCCTTCGGCGCCCACGCCATCGCCGCCACGCTGGGCCGCTACGCCACCGGCCGCCACGCCTCCCTGGTCGAGCTCGGCGTGCTGCTGGCGCTGTACGACGGCGCCGAGGTCATCCTCAAGCCCGCCTTCGGCGCCCTGGCCGACCGGATCGGCCCCCGCCCGGTCCTGCTCGGCGGGCTGCTGGCCTTCGCCGGCGCCTCGGCCGGCTTCGTCGCCGCCGGCCAACCCGGCGCCCTGGCCGCCACCCGGCTCGCCCAGGGCGCCGCCGCGGCAGCGTTCTCCCCGGCGGCCAGCGCCCTGGTCGCCCGGCTCAGCCCCGACCGCCACCAGGGCCGCTGGTTTGGCAGCTACGGCGCCTGGAAGGGGCTGGGCTACACCCTGGGCCCCCTGCTGGGCGGCGCGCTGGTCAGCCTGGGCGGCTTCCCCTTGCTGTTTGCCACCCTGGCCGGCCTGGCCCTGGTCGTGGCCGGCTGGGCCGCCGCAGCGGTCCCGGCAAGTCCCCCCCTGCCCAAGGCCAGGCAGACCCTGCTTGGCCTGGCCCACCGCCTCCGCCAACCCTCCTTCGTCCAGCCGACCCTGGCCCTAGGCGCCGCCACCGCCGCGCTCAGCGTTGGGGTCGGCTTCCTACCGGTCCGGGGCGCCGCCACCGGCCTCGGCCCAGTGGCCACCGGCGCCGCCGTCTCCCTGCTGGCCGCCAGCGCCGCCCTGGTCCAACCCCGCGCCGGACGCGCCTACGACGCCGGCCGGCTCCCCGGCCCGCTTGGCACCGCCACCGGCCTGGCGCTGGCCGCCGCCGGGTTCGCCGCCGCCCTGCTGCCTGGCCCGGCCGCCGTGGGCCTCGCCGCGATCATGATCGGCACCGGCACCGGCATGGTGACCCCCCTGGGATTCGCGGCCCTAGCGGCCGCCGCCCCACCCGGCCGCTTGGGCCAAACCATGGGCGCTGCCGAGGTTGGCCGCGAACTCGGCGACGCCGGTGGGCCGCTGCTGGTCGGCGCCATCGCCGGGGCGGCCGGCCTCGGCCTCGGGCTGCTCAGCCTGGCCGCCGGCCTGCTGGGGGCCGCCGCATGGGCAACCGCACAACGCCCCACCACGCGGTCATAACTGGCGACCACCAGCATCAGCCCGCACACCGGCACACCAAAGCGCCCTATCCCTGGCCCCTTGCCCCACGACCCGCCCGCGGCGTCGCCTCACAGCAGCCAACCCGGGGTTTGCGCGCAGCCGGTTCAAGCGTCAAA
>DASVXQ010000126.1:0-2020 GCA_036392615.1 Actinomycetes bacterium
CCATGCTGGCCGGCATGATCGAGGACGCTGCCACCAACCTCCGCCACGCACTACGCATCTACGAAGACCGGCACGCCGAGCTCCTCGCACAGCACACCCGAAACGCACTAGCCCGCATCCTGTCCCAACCAGGGGCCTAGAGCCCGCCCGAGCCGCTGGCCAGGCCGCAAGTGCAGTTCTGGCTCGGGTCATAAGCCAGAGATTTACTGGTAATCGTGCTGGTGCGCCGGAAGCCGGGCAGCGCGTCGGCTGGCGCCAGGAGGTTGTCGGTGTATGGCGGAGGGTGCAGCCGGACGCAGATGAAGTTCAGGCCAGTAAGACCCACCCTGCGAACCCCAGGCCGTTGTATATGTCGCGCACGCGGCGACATGCACGGGGATCGCGACCCGTTCGTGTCCCGCGTCAAGTAGTTGGCCGGGTTTCGGTCGTTTGAAATGTCGGGATGGCGGGGTCGGCCAGGCCCAGGTGCACCTCCTTGGGCCGGTTCCATGCGATGGCCTCGTGCGGCCTGGTCTCGTTGTACTCGATCCGGTATTCCTCGGCCCGCTTAGCGAGGATGACGGCGTCGTCGATCTCGTCGATGTAGAGCCGCTCGTATTTCAGGGTGCCGAACCCGCGCTCGCGGGACCCGTTCTGGCCGGGCGACTTCACGCGGGTGCGGACGTGGGCGAGCTCGGGGTGTAGCTCGATGAACGCCTCGAACCGGAAGGACCGGAACGGCCCGCCGTTGTCGGTCACGATGGTGACGACCGGCAGCAGCTCACCGGCCGCGGGATCGACTGGGCAGTCGTCGGCCATCGGGTGGCCGAACATGGCCTGGTAGTCGGCCAGCGCCAGCTCGATGGCATCGACCGCGTCGTGCTGGTTGCCGGTCGGTGATACGTGGAACGGGTGCTCGTACTTGCTCCAGTAGTCGCGGCATCCGGCCAGCCGCCACGTGCCGCCGGCGGTGGTCTCGAACTCGGAGAAGTCGAGCTGCCAGACCTGGTTCGGCCCGGTCGGCGTGTTCGCGAACGCGGCCTTGCGCCGCTCGGCGAGCTTGCGCCGCTCCCGCTGGTAGCTCGCGGGCAGGATCAGGCCTTCGTCGCGTAGCAGCCGCAAGATGGTGGCTTCGGACACCACATGCCCGTCATGGCGGATCATCGCCCAGATCTTCCGGTGTCCCCACGCCGGATGCGCCAGCGCGTGCTCGCGCGCCAGCTCCAGCGCAGCGCCGCGGGCCGGCCGCGGCCATGGGCCTTTGGGCTGCAGTCCGGCGGCGGCCCTGGCCTGCCACCGCCGCCAGGTCCGCTCGGGCATGCCGGTCAGCTCGCAGAACCTCGCGGTCGACATGCCCGCCTCGGCGCGGATCACCTCGAGGTCCTCGAAGGGCCCAGCCGGCTCTCCGCGGACTTCTTCCACACCCGCAGCTCGACATGCGCCTCACCCAGGGCCTGGGTCAGCTCAGCGACCTCGGCCTCCAGCTGCTCCTCCCGGGTTGACGGGCCGCTCTTGCCAGCGGCCAGAGCGGTCTTGCCCGCTTCCAGGAAATCGGCCTTCCACCGGCCGATCGACTGCTCACTGACCTTCTCCCGCCGCGCAGCCTCCGCGATCGTCATCTCGCCCGCAAGGACGCTCAGAACGATCCGGGCTTTCTTCTCGGCAGGAATGGACGGGGGTCTTCCCATGGTGTCGGACTCTCCTTCAGGACTGACCTAACAGCCCTGCCACAAAGTCTGACGCGCGACAACACAAGAAACTCAGCAGTGGACCCACCAGTACGCCACCGACCTCAGCGACTGGGGGCAACGCTGGCTACTGGTCTCGGCAGGCTCGGCGCAGTGGCGCATCACCGTAGGCCGGCAGGGCGTTGACGCCGCACTAGCGCATTCAGCCATAACCCGTGGCGGAACGCCTGCCGCGAGCATCCGCGGCGATGCAGCCCCGCTCCTGCGCTGGATGTACAACCGCGGCGCCACACAACAGGTGATCATCACTGGCGACGATCACATGACGGCGCAATTCAAGCGGCTGCTCACTG
>DASVXQ010000127.1:0-3847 GCA_036392615.1 Actinomycetes bacterium
GACCCTGGCCAGCAGGGGCGGCCGGACCTCCGGGCCGGCCACGGCGGCGGCGCCGAGCAGCTCGACGCAGTCGGGTCCGAGCCGTTCCAGCCGGCCGGCGATCGCCTCGCGGACGCCGAGCGGCAGCCCGCCCGCCGCGGGCGCGCGCCCGCCGAGCAGGCGCGCCAGCTCCTGGACGAAGAAGGGGTTGCCGCCGCTGCGGCGGTGCACCTCGGCGGCCAGGCCCGGCGCCGGCCGCTCGCCGAGCACGCTGGCCATCATCGCCTCGACCTCGCCGGCGGTCAGCGGGGCGAGCGGCAGCACCGTGCCGGCGGCGGCGACCGCCGCAAGCAGCGACGCCGCCCGGTCGCCGGGTTCCAGCTCGGCGTCGCGGCAGGTGCCGACGACCAGCAGGCGGGCGTCGCGCAGGCGGCGCGCCAGGAAGCCGAGCAGCAGCAGGCTGGCGCCGTCCGCCCACTGGAGGTCGTCCAGCACCACCACGACCGGCCGGGCCTCGGCGGCGGCCAGCAGCGCCGAGGTCAGCTCGTCGAACAGCTGGAAGCGCGCCGCCTCCGGCGACGCCTCGGACTCGAGCTCGGACGGCGCCGGCGCCCCGGCGCCGTGCAGCAGCCTGGCCAGCGCCGGTGAGCGGCCGACGCCCGGCGCCGCGGTGGCGGAAGGCAGCCGCCGGGCCACCTGGACCCACGGCCAGTAGCCGGGGGCGCCCTCGTCCTGCCAGCAGGCCGCCCAGAGCACCAGCGCGCCGACCTCTCTGGCGGCCTCGGCGGCGCCGGCGGCGACGGCCGTCTTGCCGATCCCGGGCTCGCCGGTCAGCAGCACGACCCGCCCGCGTCCGGCGGCGGCGCCCTCGACCGCGGCGCGGAGCACGGCCAGCACCTCGCGCCGGCCGATCAGGCCCGGCGGGGCGCCGGGCTCCGGAGTGGTTGCCATGGTGCCGACAGCATGACGCCTCGTGCCTCACGAGGGCACGGCCCGGGAGCGCGCGCCACCGCGGTGACGCGGTTGCCGGCGCCGACGTTGAGCGTGGCGTCCCAGAAGGTCCCCAGGGTCTGCCCGCTGGCCAGCGCGAAGGCCACCGTCCAGCCGTTCACGGTCGCACCGGTGCCGTTGGTGATGGTGCCGGGCAGGTGCCAGACCCATCACCCTCTTGCGGTGCGGACGGTCCGAGGAAGTGGCCTAGTCCAGATCCAACCGAGCGCGCCGGCCGCGGGCGGGCTCCCGCGCCTCAGCCGCGGCGGCGGTGGGTGGTGGATGGCTCGCCGCGCTCGGCGCGCTCGGCGCGCCGGGCGGCGTCGTGGCGGCGGTCGGCGACGGCCTGGGCGGCGACCACGCCCCAGCCGATGCCGACCAGCCCGATCAGAGTGAGCGCGCGGTAGACCAGCACCGCGGCGCCGGCGTCCGCGCCGGGCAGCCCGTAGGCCACGAAGGTGGCCACCAAGCCGCCCTCGACCACACCGAGGCCGCCGGGGGTGATGCCGATGCTGGTGACCACCTTGGAGCCGGCGAAGGCCAGCAGCACCGCGCCCCACGGGACCCGGCTGCGGACCGCCGCGAACGCCAGCGCCAGGCAGGCGGCGTCCAGCAGCCAGTTCACCACCGACAGGCCCCAGGCCGACCCCCACTGGCCCATGGTCGGCCGCACGTGCGCCAGCGTCCGGGCCGACTTGCGGAAGCCCCTGGTCGCGCGGCAGAGCCAGTCGCCGGCCGGGCCGAGGTTGGACTCGACCCAGTCGAGCGCGCGCACCATCAGCGTGGGGTAGCGGAACAGCAGCGCGGCCCCGGCCGACCCGGCCAGCACCACGCTGAGCAGCGGCAGCAGGACCGGCTCCGCGCCGCCGCCGGCGATCACCGCACCGACCAGCGCGATCGCCGCCAGCCCGCAGAACGCGATCGCCCCGGAGGCCAGCTCGCTCCAGGCGGCCACCGCCGCGTTCGCCCCGAAGCGGCGGTAGCGGGTGTAGGCGTAGCCCTCGGCCAGCGCCACGCCGGCCGGCACCGACAGCGAGATCGCGTTGCTGGCCAGCGTGACCAGGTTCATCCGCAGGCGGTCGGACTCCACGCCGCCGGTGCGCAGCACGATTCGCTGCGCCTCGGCCAGCGGCGGGACCGAGGCGAGCTCGACCGCGAAGGCGAGCACCACCCAGTACCAGTTGAGGCTCGACACCGCCGCGCCGAACCCGGCGAACAGGTCGCGCTCGCGGATGAAGAAATAGGCCACCACGCCGACCGCGCCGAGCTGGAGCAGATGGCGGAGCAGCCTGGAACGCCCCCCGGCCCGGCGCCCGGCAGTCGCTTGCGGTTCCGCCTGACGATGGGTCTCCATGCTCCAAGAGTAGGGGTAGGAGACCACACGGCGCTGCCGGCGGTCGGACCCGGCTCAGGGCTTGCGGCCGACGCCGCCGTAGATGCCGCCGGAGACGGCCGCGACCGGCCCGTCCGGGCGCCACTGGTGGATCTGCTGGAGCCCCGGCTCCACCAGCTCGAAATCGCCGAAGAACGAGGCGATCTCGGCTCTGGAGCGCAGCGTGACCGGCGAGGTGCTGCGCTGGTAGGCGCGCACCACCTTGTCGGCCACCTCGGCGTCGGCCTCGGCCATGTCCATGGTGGCGTGCGAGATCGCCAGGTAGCTCCCTGGCGCCATGGCGTCGCGCAACGTCGCGGTGATCCCTCCCGGATCGTCCCGGTCCTGGATGAAATGCAGCACCGCGACCAGCAGCACCGCCATGGGGCGCCGGAGGTCGAGCAGCTTGCCGACCTCCGGGTCCGCCAGAATCGCGGCGGGATCGCGCAGGTCGCCCAGAATGACCGTGGTGTGCGGGGCGTCCAGCAGCGCGCGGCTGTGGGCCAGCACGATCGGGTCGTTGTCGGCGTAGACCACCCGCGCCTCCGGCGCCAGCGCCTGGGCGATCTCGTGGACGTTGCCCTGGGTGGGCAGGCCGGTGCCGATGTCGAGGAACTGCCGGATGCCGGCCTCGCCCGCCAGGTAGCGCACCACGCGCTGGAGGTAGGCGCGGTTCTGCCTGGCCATGTCGCGCACCGACGGGGTGGCCGCCAGCGCCAGCTCGGCGGTCTCGCGGTCCACCCGGAAGTTGTCCTTGCCGCCGAGGTAGTAGTCGTAGATCCGCGCCGGGTGCGCCACCCGGGTGTTGATCTCGCCGCTGAAGCCTTCGTCCGTCATGGCGACCTCCGCTCCGGTGACCGGAGCAGGTCGTTGAAGTCGCCGTCCCAGGCGCCCAGCACGAACGCCTCGAACTCGCCGTAGGTGAAGACCAGCGCCGGGCCCTCCGGGTGGCGGGAGTTGCGCATCGCCACGCCGCCACCGGGCAGCTTGGCCACCTCGACGCAGTTCCCCTGCGCGCTGCTGCGTCCGCTCTTGAACCACCGCACGTCACGCAGCTCCAGCGAGGAGATGCCGTTGTACGCGTCGCGCATTCAAACCTCTCTCAGTAGCACTTCGAGGATCTCCGCGGTCCTGCCGGGGGCTTCGCCGCGGACGCTGATCGACTCCATCACGTGGAGGTAGTGCTCCACGTCGTCGCGCTTGTCGAGGTACAGCGCATTGGTCAGGTGCTCGACGTAGACCACGTCCGGCAGGTCCTCGTCGGCGAACCGCAGGATGCTGAAGGCGCCCACCATGCCCGGGTGCGCGCCGACGCTCGTTCTGATCACCTGGAGGGTGACGTTGGGCATCCGGCTGGCCTGGATGAGGCGCTCGATCTGGGCCCGCATCACCTTGGCGCCGCCGACCGGGCGACGCAGGGCCGCCTCGTCGAGCACCACCCACAGGCGCGGGGCGTCCGGCCGCTCCAGTAGCTTCTGTCGCGCCATCCGCAGCGCCACCCGGCGC
>DASVXQ010000128.1:0-31593 GCA_036392615.1 Actinomycetes bacterium
CGCCGATCACCATGACCCGCAACGCGGCCGCCTCCAGATGCTCGCCTGTAAACGACGGCAAGCGTAATCGCATCCGGCGGCGTGGCGCGGCGTGGCGCGCGAGGCTCCGCCCTCGGCGGAACGGCTCAGGCGATGCGCTCGAGCACGGTGCCGTCGCCGGCGACCGCGTAGGCGGTCGGCACCACCGCGACGTGGTAGCGGCGGGCCAGCTCGGGGCGCTGGGAGACGTCGACCGAGACCAGCGGCCGCGCGCCCCCGGCGAGGCGCCGCTCGAGCTCGTGGCAGTCGCTGCACAGCGGGTGGGTGAACTGCACCACGGTGACGCCCTCGCCGGCGGGCACGCCGAGCTCGGCCAGGTCGACCGCGCCGACCGTGCCGGAGCGCACGCCGCGCAGGCGCGAGCCCAGCTTGTACAGCTCGCAGCCGGCGCACAGCCCGGTGGCGGCGGCCAGCAGGGCGAGCGTCGCCACCATCGCGCCGAGCACAGTGCCCACCACCGACAGGCCGACCGCGAACGCCAGCGTGGTGACCCACAGCATGGTGGCACCGACCAGGTTGGCGAACCGCGGCGGGCGGCTGTCCTCGACCGGGCCCTCGCCGAAGCGCGGCTGGACGACCTCGAAGTAGAAGACGCACGGCAGGCACCAGCGCCGCCCGAAGCGCAGGCCGAGGGTGAGCTGAAGGGCCAGCAGCCCGAACAGCCACCACCAGCCGGTAAGCAGCGCGAGCACCGAGACGGTGCCCACCGTCCCCTGGTTGAAGCGCGGGCCGCGCGCGTCGATCACGTCGGTGTCGGTGTAGGGGTCGGCGGTGCGCGGCAGGGTGGTCGCCATCTGGAGCCTTCCTCGGTCGAGCGTTCGGGGGACGCGAGGGCCCGGCGGGCGGCCTGGTCGCTCGATCAGCGCAGCCGAGGCGACCGCCGGGCCCCGCAACAGGCGCAGGAGGTGACGCGGCCCTGGTCGAGGGCGCGGTTGCGGGTCAGCCAGACGGTCATGCGGCGACGGTGCCGGAGCGGGTCACCGGCTGTCAAGCAGGCTAATAGCCCAGCCGGGCGAGCTGCTTGGGGTCGCGCTGCCACTCCTTGGCGACCTTGACGTGCAGGTCGAGGTAGACGCGCGTGCCGAGCAGCTGCTCCAGCTCCCCGCGGGCGCGGGTGCCGATGTCGCGCAGCACCGAGCCGCCGCGGCCCAGCACGATCGGCTTCTGGCTGCTCCGCTCGACGAACAGGTTGGCGCGGACGACCAGCAGGTCGGGCCGCTCCCCGCCCTGGACGGCGTCGCCGCCCTGGCGGCCCTTGGGCTTGCGGCGGCGTGGCCTGGCGCGCTCCGGCTCGCGCTCCTCCTGGACCTCGCGCGGGCCGGGCGGGACCTCGTCGGGCGGGCCCATCTCCTCGACCACCACGGCGATCGAGTGGGGCAGCTCCTCGCGGGCCACCGCGATGGCCTTCTCGCGGATCACCTCGGCGACGAAGTGGCGCTCAGGCTCGTCGGTGAGCTGGCCCTCGGGGAACAGCGGCTCCCCCTCGGGCAGGTGCTCGAACAGCAGCCGGGTCAGCACGTCGAGCTGCTGGCCGGTGAGCGCGGAGACCGGCACGACCTCGGCCCAGTCGCCCAGCTCGCTGACCTCCTGGAGCGAGGCGACCAGCCGCTCGTGCGGGGTCGAGTCCATCTTGTTGACCACCGCCAGCTTGGGCGTGTCGATCCCGCCCAGCTCGGCGGCCAGGAAGCGGTCCCCGCGGCCGATCCCGGCGGACGCGTCGACCAGCAGGCAGATGAGATCCACCTCGGCCAGCGTGCCGCGCACCAGGTCGTTGAGCCGCTGGCCGAGCAGGGTGCGCGGCTTGTGCAGGCCGGGCGTGTCGACCAGCACCGCCTCGCCCTCGGGCCGGCGCAGCACGCCGCGGATCACTGCGCGGGTGGTCTGCGGCTTGGCCGACATGATCGCGACCTTCTGGCCGAGCAACTCGTTGAGCAGCGTGGACTTGCCCACGTTGGGCCGTCCGACCAGCGCCACCAGGCCGGACTTCACGAGCGCCCCCGCTCCGCCCGGCCGAGGCGCTCGGGGCCGAAGCCGCCCGGCAGCAGCTCCTCCAGGGTGGTGTCGACCAGCTGGTCGCCGGACTCGCCGGCCAGCAGCACGCGCAGGTCGCCGTACGGCGGGAACTCGCGCAGCACCTGGCGGCAGGCGCCGCACGCCGATGCCGGCTGCTGGCCGTCGGCCGCCACGGCGATCGCCTCGAAGCGCCGGTGCCCGGCGGCCACGGCGACGGCCACGGCGGCGCGCTCGGCGCAGATGGTCATGCCGTAGGAGGCGTTCTCGACGTTGGCGGCGCGGATCACCTCGCCGCCCTCGACGCGCAGGGCCGCCCCGACGCGGTAGCCCGAATAGGGCGCGTAGGCCAGCGACCGGGCGGACCGGGCGGCCCCGATCAGCGAGCGGTCGTCGTCGCTCCAGCTCACTGCCGGCGTGCCTCGGCCTGGTCGGGGCGCCCGCCGGCGGCCGGCTGGTCGATCCGGTGGATGCGCACCCGGCCGACGCGTCGGCCCTGGACCCGCTCCGCACGCAGCCGCAGACCCTGGAACTCGACCTCCTGGCCCTCCTTGGGCACGTCGCCGACGAGGTTGAGCAGCAGCCCGCCGATCGAGTCCCACTCGGTGGCCGGCAGCTCCATGTCGAGCAGCTCGTTCACCTCGTCGATCGACATGCGGGCGTTGACCCGCCAGCCGCCGTCGGGCAGCGGCTCGACGTTGGGCTCCTCACGGTCGTACTCGTCGGTGATCTCGCCGACGATCTCCTCCAGCAGGTCCTCGATGGTGACCAGGCCGGCGGTGCCGCCGTACTCGTCGATCACGATCACCATGTGGCTCTTGCGGCGGCGCATCTCGCGCAGGCAGTCCGCGGCGCGCATCGACTCGGGCATCACCGGCGCGGGCCGCAGGATCTCGGTCAGCGGCTTGTCGGCCTGACCGTCGTGGAGGCTGCGCAGCACGTCCTTGGCGTAGGCGAGACCGACGATGTCGTCGATGTCGCGCCCATAGGCGGGGATCCGCGAGTAGCCGGTGCGCAGGATGACCTCCAGCACCTCCTGGAGCGACGAGCGGACCTGCACCACCACCATGTCCGGCCGCGGCACCATCACCTCGCGCACCACGGTGTCGCCGAACTCGAAGATGGAGTGGATCATCTCGCGCTCTTCCTCTTCGATGACCTCCTCCCGCTCGGCCTCGTCGACGATCGCGCGCAGCTCGTCCTCGGAGACGAACGGCCCGGTCGGCAGCCCCTTGCCCGGGGTGATCACGTTGCCGATGCCGATCAGCAGGCGGGTCAGCGGCCCCAGGATCGGCAGCCTGGTGAGCCAGCGGACCACCGGCGCGACCGTGAGCGCGGCGGTGTCGGTGTGCTGGACGGCGTAGGTCTTGGGGGCGACCTCGGCGAAGATGAAGGTCACCACCGTCATGATCGCCGCCGCCAGGGCGACGCCGAGCCCGCCGCCGACCAGCCGCTCCATCACCGAGGTGAACAGCGAGGTGGCGGCGAACTGCACCACCAGCACCAGCAGCAGGATCAGGTTGAGCGAGCGGGCGGTCTGCTCGACCAGCTCGCGGAGCTGGCGGGCACCGCGCCGGCCCTCCTCCTCGAGGTGGACCGCGCGGATCCGGTTGGTGCGGGTGATCGCCGTCTCGGACATCGCCAGGAAGGCGGCGATCCCGGTGAGCAGCACCACCGCCACCAGCGTCCAGATGTCGCCGGTCGACAGCTTCATCGTCGCACCCCCGAGCGCCAGCGCGAGAGCAGTTCCTCGGTGCGGGCGCGCATCTCACGCTCCTCCTCGGGCTCGGCGTGGTCGAAGCCGCACAGGTGCAGCACGCCGTGGACGGTCAGCAGCTCCAGCTCCGCCTCCAGGGTCTGACCCTCCCGGCTGGCCTGCTCGGCCGCGTACGAGGGGCACAGCACGATGTCGCCGAGCAGCCAGGGCGCCTCGTCGTCCTCCTCGTCCTCCTCGTCGTCGAGCTCAGGGTCGTCGCCGTAGCTCGCGCCGGCGAAGCCGCGCGGCCCGACCGGGCCCTCCGGCGGCCCGGAGGCCGGCGAGGGCCCGTCGATCGGGAAGGCGAGCACGTCGGTGGGCCGGTCCTCGCCCATGTAGCGCTGGTTGAGCTGGGTCATCACCGTGCGGTCGACCAGCAGGATCGAGACCTCGGACTCCTCGACGCCCTCGCTCTCCATCGCCAGGCGGGCGAGCAGGGCCAGGCGCTCCTCGTCGACCGGCTGGTCGACCTGCTCGTTGGCGACGAACACGCTCACGCCGGCTCGCCCCCCTCCCGGCGCGTCGAGCTGGGATGGTGGTCCGGCGCCGTGGCTGGCGCGGAGCCGTCCATCAGGACCTGGCCTCGTCGTAGCGCCGATAGGCCTCGACGATGTCCTGGACGATACGGTGACGGACGACGTCTCTGGAAGACAGGTACATGAACGCGAGCCCGTCGATCCCGGTGAGGATCTCGCGGACCACGTTCATGCCGGAGTGCTGGCCAGCCGGCAGGTCGATCTGGGTGATGTCCCCGGTGACCACGGCCTTGGAGTTGAACCCCAGCCTGGTCAGGAACATCTTCATCTGCTCCGGCGTGGTGTTCTGCGCCTCGTCAAGGACGATAAACGAGTCATTAAGGGTCCTTCCGCGCATATACGCCAAAGGGGCCACTTCGATGGTGCCGCGCTCCATGTAACGGGAGATCTGCTCGGCGTCCATCATCTCGTAGAGGGCGTCGTAGAGCGGGCGCAGGTAGGGGTCGATCTTCTCGGACAGGGTGCCGGGCAGGAAGCCGAGCTTCTCGCCGGCCTCGACTGCCGGGCGGGTGAGAATCAGCCGGTTCGTCCGCTTGGTGAGCAGGGCCTGCACGGCGACGGCCATCGCCAGGTAGGTCTTGCCGGTCCCGGCGGGCCCGATGCCGAAGACGATGGTGTTGTTGCGGATCGCGTCGACGTAGCGCTTCTGCCCGGTGGTCTTGGGCGTGATCGAGCGGCCGCCACGGACGGTGATGACCGCGTCCCCGAAGACCGCGGACGGACGCTCGCCGCCCTCCCGGACCATGTCGATCGAGCGGCCGACGGTCTCCGCGGTGAGGGCGTTGCCCTGATCGAGCAGGCTGATCAGCTCCTGGAAGAGGCGCGCCACCCGCTCGGCGTCCTCGCGCTCGCCGGCGATCGTGATCTCGTTGCCGCGAACGAACACGGTGCTCTCGAAGGCGGCCTCGATCAGCTTCAGCAGCTCGTCCCGGGTGCCGAGCAGGCTCACCATCGCGTGGTTGCCGGGGACCTGGACGTTGACTTTGACCTGAGTCGTTGCTTCCTTGACCTGTGTGGGTTGTTGCACGCTGGCTAGATGCCCCCTCCTCAGGGGACGACAGAAGATCCGACCCGGTTCGGCCGGAACCAGCCGAGTATAGCCGGCCGGCGCGGCAGAACGCCGCCCGCTTTTCGGGTCACACGAAGTCCAGGCGCTCGTAGCCGCCGCCGAGCACCTCGGGGTCGCTGTCCAGCACGCGCTCCAGCAGGGTGGCGAAGACCCGCCGGAAATCGGTGGTGAAGCGCAGGTCGCCGTCGTCCAGGTCGCCGAGGTCCGGCGCCTCGCCGTAGAGGCCGCCGGTCACCGTCCGGCCGGCCACCAGCACCGGCGCGGCGGTGCCGTGGTCGGTGCCGTCGCTGCCGTTGGCGGCCACCCGCCGGCCGAACTCCGAGAAGGTCGCCAGCACCACCCCGCGGCCGCGCGGGTCGTCGCCGAGCGCCTCGAAGAAGCTCGCGATGCCGGCGTCCAGCTCGCCGAGCAGGCGTTCCTGGGTGCCCTTCTCGTCGGCGTGGGTGTCGAAGCCGCCGAGGCTGACGTTGTAGACCCTGGTCGGCACGCCGGCCTTGACCATGCGAGCGACCACGTCGAGCTGGTCGGCCAACTCGCCGCCGCGGCCGGCGCGTTTGCCCCGCGCGGGCCCGTGGCCGGTGGCGAGCCCGGGCATCGGCGCCAGCTCGACGCCGCCCTTGCCGCCGCTGCCCTCCAGCACCGGGCCGGACTGCTCGCCCTCGCCGACGCCGGCCAGCACCGACTGGAGCCGGGCGGCGACGGTGAGCAGGTCCTCGCCCGACTGGGCGATCCGGGCGGCCAGCGGCGGCCGGCCGGCGTCGGGCGCCTCGACGCCGCGGAACGCCTCGCCCTGGCGGCCGGTGGGGATGGCCAGCGGCCCCAGCGGCACGGCCGCGCCGGCGGTCCTCTACCCCGCCAGCAGCAGCGGCAGCGTGGCGCCGATGGCCACCGCCCGCAGCGGGTCGGTGCCGGTCGCGTCGAGCCAGCGCCCGAGCCAGCCGGTGTGGACCGGCCGCTCCGGCGAGGCGGTCTGCCAGATGTCCATCGAGCGGAAGTGGCTGCGGTCGGGCTTGGGGTAACCGACGCCCTGGACGATCGCCAGGCGGTGCTCGCCCCAGAGCTTGGCGAGGCCCTCGAGGCTGGGGTTGAGGCCGAGGTGGTCGTCGAGGCGCCGCAGCTGGCCCGCCTCGTAGGCGAGCTCCGGCCTGGCGTCGTGGTAGCGCGAGTCGGCGTAGGGCACGACCGTGTTGAGCCCGTCGTTGCCGCCGTACAGGGTCACCAGCACCAGCACGCCGGTGCCCGGCTGGAGCGGGTTGCGGTCGGCCGCGTCGAGCAGCGCCTGCCACGGCCGGAACATCGCCGCGGCGCCGAGCGCGCCGACCCCTGCCGCGCCGGTCATGAAGCGGCGCCGGTTCACAGTGGTGATGGCCATCTGCCTGCCTCCTGGTCAGTTCAGGACGTGCTCGGGCGCGACCAGCGCGATGGTGACCAGCGCCCTGGGGTCGCCGGCCACGCCCGCCAGCGCCCTGGCGGTGGTGTCGCTCCAGCGCTCGACGCCGAGCAGGTGGGCGACCGCGGCCGGCCGCTCGCCCCTGGAGCTGGCCGCGATCTCCGACAGGTCGGCCTCGGCCACGGCGGCGCGCGCGAACTGGTAGCGGATCTGGCTCGAGGCGGTGGTCAGCCAGGCGGCGTTGGCCGGCCAGCCGCCGACGCTGGGCGGCGCGAACGGCACCTGCCCGAGGCGACGCAGCAGGTTGACGTGCCGCACCTGCGGCTCCAGGCGCAGCGCGCGCAGGCTGCCGACGACGTACTCGATGGGCGTCTTCACCAGGCCGGCGCGCACCGCCTCGCCGGTGAACTCGTCCGCCAGCAGCACGGCGCGGAGCAGGGATGCCCCGGTGCGCTGGTGCGCGTAGGCCGCGGCCAGCGACGCGACCACCGGGTCGCCGGCGCCGACCGGCGTGGCGAAGAAGCTCCACATCCGCGCGGCCAGGAACCTCGCCGCCACCGGCTGGCTGGTGACCAGCGCGACCGCGCCGGCGGCGTCGAGGTTGGCGGTGTGGCCGAGCACGGTCTTGGCGCCGTCGTCGTGCAGCGCGGGCACGAAGCGGACCTCGCCGGTGGCGCGCCGCACCCGCCAGCCGGTAAACGCCCGCGCCAGCGCCTTCACGTCGGCCTCGGTGTAGTTGCCGACCCCGAGGGTGAACAGCTCCATCAGCTCGCGGGCGAAGTTCTCGTTCGGCGACTGCTTGCGGTTGAGGTTGCCGTCCAGCCAGATCAGCATCGCTGGGTCCTTGGCGATCGCCAGGGTGAGCGCCTCGACCGGCCCGGCGCCGGCGCGGCGCAGCAGCTCGTTCTGCTGGTACATGAGGCGTGCCTGGCGGACCTTCTGGATCGAGGTGGCGAAGTGGCCGTGCCAGAAGAGCGTCAGCTTCTCGCGCAGCGGGTTGTCCGCGGCGGCCATGCGGCGCAGCCACCACAGCGCCAGCCTGGTGCCCTGCTCCCTGGCCGCGGCGCGGGCGCGCTGGCGGGCCGCCTGGTCGGCGTCCTTGCCCGGCTGCGGGACCAGCGGCAGCTCCGGCGGACGCACCGCCGCGGCGGCGGAGTCCGGCGCGCCGAAGTCGAGCAGGCGCTCGACGGTGGCCGCGTAGCCGCGCCTGGTCGCGGCGTCGAGCTGGGCCGGGCGCGCGCCGAAGCCGGCGCGCCGGTAGAGGTGGGCGAGCTTGGCGCGTTCCTCGGTGGTCGACAGCACGGGCTCCTTCCGGCGGCGGGAGCCTCGCCGGGGACGACCCGGCGGACCGTGGGGCATTCCTCCCACGCCCGTGTTAGCGCGCGGTCAGCCGGAGCGAAGGTTTCCGCAAACAGGGTGAAAAGCCGCGGGAGGGTGCGCCGCCGGCACGGACGGCCTGGGCGCTCAGCGGTGCTCGGCGGCCCAGGCGCGGCCCACGTCCCGCATCCGCCCGTGCATCCCGCCATACAGGGTGCGCTCGGGCAGGTACTGCTTGCGCAGCTTGGCGACCACCGTGTAGTTGGGGTCGCAGACGTTGGCCACCGGCGTCTCGCTCGCCTGGGTGACCAGCTGGTAGCCGTCCAGCGCGTCGAGCCCGAAGTCGCTGGAGAGCCACTGGACCAGGTCGGCCTGGGCGATGCGGAAGGCGTCCTCCAGCGGCCGCGCGGAGCCGGCGGTCATGATGTGGGTGTCGTTCTCCAGCCGCGGCCACGGCGTTGCAACGCCCTTGATCAGGTCCAGTACCAGCACCGTGTCCATCGCCGCCTCGACCGCCACCCCGCAGGTCTCGCCCTCGCCCTGCCGGCAGTGCCCGTCGCCCAGTGAGAACAGCGCGCCCTCGACGTTGACGCCGAGGTAGCAGGTGACGCCCGCGCGCATCTCCGGGGTGTCCATGTTGCCGCCGTGGGCGTCGGGCACCAGCGAGGAGCGCGCCTCGAAGGCGCCGGGCGCGACCCCGACCGTGCCGTGCATCGGGTCCAGCGGCAGGTCGACGGTGTGGCCGCCGGCGGCGGCCCGGTAGGTGACCGTGCGGCGCTGCCGGTCGACCTGGTAGATCCAGACCACCTCGGGCAGCGGCTCGTGGAGCATGGCGGTGGTGTGGGTGGCGCTGAGCGCGCCGAACAGCGGCACGGTGGTCGAGGCCGCCCAGTCGCGCGACGGCTCGATCGAGATGAAGTGGACCGCCAGGGTGTCGCCCGGCTCCGCGCCCTCGACGTGGAACGGGCCGGTCTGCGGGTTGACGAAGGGGAACTCGACCGCACGCGAGACCACGTCCTCTGGCCCACGAACCCTGCCGCAGAAGGCGTCCTCGGTCCAGACCGACAGCACCGTGCCGGGCCGCACGCTGGCCACCGGCTTGACGCCGCCGAAGGTCCAGGCGAACTGCGAGGGATCGGGCCGGAAGCTGGTGACCTCGAGGTTCGTCACGCTGGCTCCTCCTGGGGCGGTGGGCGGCGTGGGTCAGAGTATCCGGCCCGCGGACGTCGCCGCGCAAAGCGGCGTCCGCGCGATCCCGGTCAGGCCACCCCGCCGCTCGACCGCGCTCCCGGCTTGTGCTCCTCGCCCAGCAGCTGCCGTGCCATTCCATCCGTCTTCCGTGAACCGGATGCCGGCATGATCACTCCTGGCGGGAATGGCGTTCCCAACCGGCGGGAGGGCCACCGCGCCCGAACCGACGGGCCCGCCACCAGCCGCCAAGAAACAGCAGCGCCATGAAGAACATCGCGACCGCGCCGGCCACGATCATTCCCCGGGGCGAGGTCACCCCGAAACGACCGGGAGGATTCTTGGTGGTCATGGCGCCGACCAGGAGCGCCCCGCCCAGGGCCGCGAATCCGAGCGCCGACAGCAGCAGGCCGCGGCGGATCGGCCAGTTTGGATCAGTCGGACCTTGACGCTCCCGCGAGTTCCTCAGCGGTACCTCCCCACGAAGGGCCGAGGGCGCAGCCATGTGAGCGACCGCACCCAGGCGGCCCTGTGGGCCGAGCGCAACGGCCTGCGCCACGCCGATCCGTCCTGAGCCCGGAGCCCGCGCTACACGCCCGGCTCCGGGCGTGGCTCCGGCGTCGCCGCCGGCGGGCTCACCGGGGCGGTCTCCGGCTCCTCCAGGAACACCCTGCCGGTCTCGCGCACGCGCTCGGGGTGCCGCTGGTACAGGAACAGCAGGTAGACGATCCCCAGCACGAACCAGCTGCCGACCACGATGCCGGTCAGGCTGATCGGGTACGGCAGCGGGCTGACGAACTTGAACACCGACCCGCCGAGGCCGAGCGCGGTGAAGAAGGCCGGCACGAAGGCCAGGATGCCAAGCACCGGCACGACCCCGTGCAGCAGCGGGTTGAACTCCGCGCGGCGCTGGCGGCCGTAGAACAGCATGCAGGCCAGGTTCACCAGGATGTAGATGGTGATGATGATCGCCGTGTCGATGGTGGCGATCAGCGCGAAGGCGGTCAGCGGGCCGTACTGCTTGCCCAGCCACAGCGAGATGATCAGCGCGAAGACGAACTGCGCGGTGACCGCGACCGACGGCGAGCGGCGCACCGGGTGGACTCGCGCGAAGGCCGCCGGGAGCAGGCGGATCCTGCCCATCGCGAACCAGGTGCGGGTGGTCGCGTTGGCGGCGGCGTTGGCGTTGGCGATCGCCGAGTTGGCGATGGCCAGGAAGACCACCACCCAGCCGGCGCCCCACACCTGCCGCGCCAGGCCGTCCCACGGGTTGCCGTTGCCGAACTTGGCGAAGTCGGCCATCTTGCCGGGGCCGAAGAACACCGTGGCCGCGTAGGTGGTGATCACGTAGAAGATGCCGATGCCCAGCGCCGAGTAGATCACCGCCTGGCGGATGGTGCGGCGCGGGTCCTTGGCCTCCTCGGCCAGCGGCGCGGCCGCCTCGAAGCCGATGAACGCCAGGATGGTGTAGATCGACGCCGCCGCGATGCCGGAGAAGCCGACGAAGTCCTTGACGTTGGCCTGCCCGGTGCCGAACACCGAGAGGGTGTTGGCGCCGCCGGCCTTGACGATCAGCCACAGCGCCAGCACCAGGAACACGGCGATCTCGAAGATGCCGAGGACCGTGCCGGTGCCGGCGCTGATCGCCACGCCGAGATAGCCGAGCGCAAACACCACCACCGCCGCCACGATCGCCGAGATCACCCACCAGGTCTCGAACGACCAGCCGAACTCGGTGTTGAGGGTGCCGCCGACGACGTTGCCGAAGATCAGGTACAGCAGCGGCGCCACGAACGGCTCCGCGAAGGCGTAGCCCCAGGCGACCAGGAAGCCGAAGGCGGGGTTGATCCCGCGGGCCACGTAGGTGTAGAAGCCGCCCGCCGACGGCAGGTGCTTGGCGAGCTGGCCGATCGAGATGGCCACCAGCAGGCAGGCGACCAGCGCGAGCACCACCGCCAGCGGCAGCGCCCCACCGCCGAACTGCGCGCCGACGATGATCGAGAAGGCCACCGCCGCCGCGGGCGCCATGTGGGTGATGGACTGGAACAGGACTTCCCTGAGTCCGATCGCCTCGCGGGCGAGCCCCGGCGAGTGCGACGTCTGCTGGTCCACGGATGCACCTCCTGAAGCGTCCCAAAGGGACGGGTACCAGCATGATTGCGCGTCACCAGGCGGCGTGTCACCAAGCGGCCGAATGCCGCGCCCCGGCTACGGCGGCCGGGCGCGCCAGTCCGCCGCCGGCCGCCCGGCGCGCCGGGCGGCCGCCGGGCCGCGTGGTCAAAGCGATCGGCGTTCGAGACTCCTTCGTTATTGTCCGGGGCCGCATTTCCGCAGGTCACGCCCGGTGCCCGGTTTGATTCCAACGGTCCCCTGCTGAGAGATTGCGCAGCACCTTGCGTGGCCGTGCGGTCGCGCCGGGACGGGGCGAATGGATGAAGCCAACCGAAGGGCTGGAGACCTAGATGGAGCGAAAGCACATGGCCAAGCAAGGCATCCGCCTCGTCGGCCTGCTCACGGCGTTGCTGGTCGCGGGCAGCCTCACGCTCGCACAGATGGCCGGGGCGGCGACCAACCCGCCAGGCAACAACGGCACCGTCAAGATCCACGAGGTGCCGCTCGACAGCCATCCGCACAACCAGCCGCACGTCGACTGCCCCTTCACGGTCAGCTTCTTCGGCTTCGACCAGGGCGACGTCGCCAAGGTCACCTTCACGGCCTGGGCCCCGACCGGCAAGGGGACGCCCCTGCTGACCGACACGGTCGACATCGGCGCGGACGACAACTCCGGTGGCGGCAGCTCGGCAGGGTTCGACGGCGAAAAGACCTACACGCTGGACTTCGACGGCATCGTGCCCCACCCCCAGCAGGGCTTCCACGTGAAGCTGCAGGTCACCGTGACCAGCCCCGGCAGCAGGACCCCGAAGTTCAACAAGTACAAGGTGTTCTGGGCGCAGCCGTGCGAATCCTCCGGCGGCACGACCACCACCACGACCGGCGGCACGACCACCACGACCGGCGGGGGCGGCGGCTCCACGACCACGACCACCCCTGGTGGGCCCGGGCCCTCCACGACGGTCCTGGAGACGACCACCACGGGCCTTGGCGGCGTCGGCGGCGGTAGCAACGTCCCGCCGGGTCAGGGCGGCGTGATGCCGTTCACCGGTGCCAATTCCATCCCGGTTGCCGTCGCGGGGCTGCTGCTCCTGCTCGTCGGCGCGGCGGGCGTGCTCGCCAGTCGCCGCCTGCGCACCAGGTAGCGAAAGCCGGCACCACCTTCCGCGATGGCCACCATTCGGGGGAATGGTGGCCATCGCGGTTGCGGCGCCATGGTCGGCGTGGAGGCCTAGCCGGGCGGCCAGTGCATCTGGCGGCCGCCGAGCACGTGGAGGTGCAGGTGCTCGACCGACTGGCCGGCGGCCGGCCCGATGTTGGTCACCACCCGGAAGCCGCCGGCGACGCCCTCCTGCCTGGCGACCTCGTTGGCGGCGTGCACCAGGCTGGCGATCAGCTCGCCGTGCTCGTCGGCGAGCGCCTCCAGGCTGGTGACATGGTCCTTGGGGATCACCAGCACGTGCGTCGGCGCCTGCGGGTTGACGTCCCGGAAGGCGAGCACGTCGTCGCGGTCGAGCACCACGTCCGCCGGGATCTCCTTGGCGACGATCCGGCAGAACAGGCAGTTGGGATCGTTGGTCACGCGGCCGGTTCCTCCTCGAGCTGGCCTTCCATGCCCTCGTTGTCGGCCCGCAAGCCTCGCACGGCCACCAGCCGGTCCGCCAGCTCGGGGCCGCCGGCGAAGCGGACCTTGATGTAGTTGTCGCTGGTGCCCTCGGCGACGCCGTCGCCGTCGCCCTCCACCAGCACCTCGAGGCGCTCGCCCACGTGCGCCTCGTGGAAGGCCCGGCGCAGGCGCGCGCCGAGTGCGATCAGCTCGCGGGCGCGCGCCTTCTTCTCCGGCTCGGGGAGCTGGTCGGGCAGCTCGGCGGCGGGGGTGCCCGGGCGCTGCGAGTAGCGGAACACGTGCAGCTTGGAGAAGCCGACCCGCTCGGTGACCTCGAGGGTCCGGCCGAACTGCTCGGCGGTCTCACCGGGGAAGCCGACGATGATGTCGGTCGACAGGCCGAGCCCGGGGATCTCCGCGGCGGCGTGCTCCACCCGGTCGAGGAACTGGGCGATGCGGTAGGGCCGGTGCATGCGCTCGAGCACCTGGTCGTCGCCGGCCTGCAGCGGCACGTGCAGGTGGCGGCAGACCTTGGGGTCGTCACGCACCCGCTCGACCAGCGCGGGGGTCACCTGGACCGGCAGCACGCTGGAGATGCGCAGGCGCAGCAGCCCGTCGATCGCGGTGAGGCGCTCGACCAGGCGCGCCAGGCCGTCGCGCTCGCCGGCGTCCTCGCCGTACTTGCCCAGGTGCACCCCGGTCAGCACCACCTCGCGCACGCCCCGGTCGACCTGCCGGCGCACGTCGGCGACCAGCTCCTCGGCCGGGTACGACCGCAGCGGCCCGCGGGTGCGCGGGATGATGCAGAAGGTGCACCACTCGTCGCAGCCGGTCTGCGCCTTGATCGCCACCCGGGTGCGCAGCCGCTCCTGTGGCGCCGGGCGGACCGTCAGCGGCAGCCGCCGGACCGCCGGCACGCCGGCCACCAGCTCGGCGATGCGGTCCTTGTCGTCGTTGTGGACCACCAGGTCGACGCCGGGGATGGCGGCGACCTCCTCGGGGTTCGACACCGCGTAGCAGCCGGTCACCACCACGGTGGCGCCGGGGTGCTGCTCGGCGGTCTTGCGGATCAGCCGCCGCGAGGAGGCGGTCGACTCGCGGGTGACCGTGCAGGTGTTGATCACCACCACGTCCGGCTGCTCGCCGGCGTGGGCCAGGTCGAAGCCGCGCGCACCGAGCCCCTCCAGGGCCTTCTCGGACTCCGCCTGGTTCAGCCGGCAGCCGAGCGTCTTGAAGGCGACCTTGGGGGCGCCGCCCGGCTCAGCCACCGGAGGCCTCCGCCAGGAACGCCTCGACCAGCGAGGTCTCTTCCGGCTCGCCGGGGTGCGGCGCGGGGTGGACGCGGATGTAGTCCTCCACGCCGAGCACCATGCCGATCTGCTCCTCCGGCAGCGACAGCAGCCCGTAGACCTCGATCTCCATCTGGGTGCGGTGCTCGCGCAGGGCGGCGGCGCGCAGCGCCACCACCGAGGAGACGTCGACGTGGCAGGTGAACAGCTCGTCCGGCGTGCCCCTGGGCGCGAACGGCTGGTCCTCGTCGGGCAGGTCCAGCTCGCTGGCCAGCGCCGAGACGCGCAGGCGGTCGAGCCGCGACCTGGGCACGCCCTGGTAGTAGAGCCGCGGCCGGCGCCCGCCGGCCTCCGCGGCCTGGACGTAGGCGGCGAAGGCGGCCTCGGTGGCGCGGGTGACCGCCATGTGGTCGGGGTGCGCGGTGATCCCCGCCGGCTCCATGGCGACCACCACGTCCGGCTGCCTGCGCTCCAGGAAGCCGTGCACCGCGCGGACCAGCTCGTCCTGGTCGGCGGCGTCCACCCCGCCGTCGGGCAGGCCGCCGAACTCGACCTGGTCGACGCCGACGACCGCCAGCGCGGCCCGCTCCTCGGCCTCGCGGACCTCGCCGAGCCGCTCCCGCGGCACGCCGGTGGCCGCGGCGATCACGCCGGCCTCGCCGCGGGTCGCGGTCCAGACCGCGCAGCGCGCGCCGTGGGCGGTCAGCAGGGCGAGCGAGCCCGACATCACCCAGGTCTCGTCGTCGGGGTGGGCGAAGCACCCGACGACGGTCAGCTGTCGGTCCAACCTGCCTCCAGCTCGCGGTCGTGGCGCCCCGAGCGTCTAGCCCCGGTGGCGCAGGCCGAGCTCCGAGAGCCGCTCGAGCAACTCCTCCGGCGAGCGGTCGAGCACGGCCGCCAGCACACGGACGTCCTCGCGCCGGATGGTGAGCATCTTGCCCCCATAGTCGCCACGCTGCATCTGCAGGATCGTGACGAACTGCTCGAGCGCGCGCGCCTCGGGCTCGTCGCGCATCGCCAGGGTCTCGAGGTCGAGGCAGAGGCCCTCGTCGGGCAGGGTCAGCGCCCAGGCCGCCGAGCCGGTGGGCTCGGGGCCCATGCGTGGCAGCAGCCCGTCGACCCGTACCGCGTAGAACTGGGCCAGCCGCTGGAGCCGGTTGACCGAGATGCTGCGCTCGCCACGCTCGTAGGCACCCAGCACGCTGGCCTTGAACTCGCTCTGCGACTGGAGCTCCACGTCGTGCAGCGAGAGCCCCTTCTGCACCCGAACCTTGCGGAGCCGCTCGCCCACCTGCTCCGCGTAGGTCGCCATGTTCACAGGCCCCCCTCCAGAGCGCCCGCCGACGGTGGAGCGGACTCTAGCATTGCACCCTAATAGCTTCAATGGCCGAAGACGGGCAATGGGCCCTATGCGCGTGTATCGGGGCGTTCGAGGCATGAAAGCAACTGCCAGGATCCGGACACGCGGGTCATCCCGCTGCCATCCAGGCCCTTCCGCGCGCACCCGGTCGGGCTGGTCAGCGGCGGATGGCGGGCTGCTCCCCGCTGGAGGCGATCCGCTCGCGCTGCGGTCCGACGGTGTACCTGGGGTCCCTCGCCGAGGCGATCCCCGCGCGGTAGACGGCGAAGCGGTGACAGGCGGAGCTGGCCAGCAGCAGCGCGCCACCGGCGGCGGCGGCCGCCCGGCGGCGGCCGCCGAGGCCCAGCAGCAGCGCGCCGGCGACCCCGGTGGCGGTGCCGATCCGGGAGAGACGCCCCGCCTGGCCCTGCTCGAGCGTCTCGGCCAGCGGGCCGAGCCGGCGCCGCATGACCTCGACGGTGCCGAGCTCCATCAGCGCGCCGCCGATCGCCAGCCGCCGCGCCGGGCCCGCCTCGGCGGTCGGCGTGACGATCGCCGCCAGCCCGCCGGCCGAGGCGGCCGCGCCGCTGGCGAACAGCATCGGCAGCTGCCCGCCGGCGGCGTGCCAGGCCGGCAGCGCGGTGTCGGCGATCAGCACGCCGGTGTAGGTGGACAGCGCCGGCCCGAGCGAGCCGGCGACCAGCTCGGCCGCGCGCCGCAGCCGCGGGAAGATCCCCAGCCGCTCGGCCACCGCCGCGCCGACGGCGGCCGGCGCGAGCGCCGCCAGGATCCAGCTGCCCACGTTCATCGGCGAGGTCGGCTTGACCACCCGCAGCATGTGGTGGAAGCGCGCCGGCCGGCCGAGGTCGTGGACCAGCAGCGGCAGGCTGGCGGCCACCCCGGCGGCCGAGGCGGTCATGGCGTTGGAGGCGAGCCGGTGGTTGCCGGCCAGCCTGGCGGCCATCCCGAGGGTGGCCGAGCCGCCGGCCAGCCCGCCGGTGAACAGGTACCAGGGAATCTCGTCGCTCCACGGCGGCGCCTTCACCACCGGCCGGCCGTAGTACGAGCGGACCTGGCCGTTCGGGCTCTGGGCGCTCACCGGCGGCCTCCCAGGAACGCGGCGACCACGCCGGCCGCCAGGGTGCCGGCGGCCACCGCGGCCGCCTTCCACATCCCCGGCAGGTCCCTGGTGGTCGACACCGGATCGGGCGGCAGGCCGTAGACCTCCGGCTCGTCCAGCAGCAGGAAGAACGCGCCGGCGCCGCCGACGCCGTCGCCGTCCTCGGACAGGTACAGCCGCGCGTCGTCGACGCCCCCCTCGCGCAGCTCGGCGAGCCGGCCGGCGGCCCGCTCGCGCAGCTCGTCGACTGGGCCGAACTGGATCGAGTCGGTCGGGCAGGCGTGGGCGCAGGCGGGCTCCATGCCGCCCTTGAGCCGGTCGTAGCAGAGCGTGCACTTGAAGGCGCGGCCGTCCTCCTCGCGGCGGCCGATCACTCCGAAGGGGCAGGCCGGCACGCAGTAGCCGCAGCCGTTGCAGATGTCCTCCTGCACCACCACCGTGCCGAACTCGGTGCGGAACAGCGCGCCGGTGGGGCACACCTCCAGGCAGGCGGCCGAGGAGCAGTGCTTGCAGACGTCGGAGCTCATCAGCCAGCGGACCCGGCCGTGGGCCTCGTCGGTCACCGCGGTGCCGCCGTCGGCCATCGTCAGCGTGCCGTCGCCGACCGGGTGCAGCGCGACCTCCTGCTCGATGAAGGCGACGTGCCGCCAGTTGTCGGCGTTGAGCTCCAGGGTGTTGTCGAACGAGGCGCCCTTGAACTCCAGCGGGTTGCTCGGCACCAGGTTCCATTCCTTGCAGGCCACCTCGCACGCCTTGCACCCGATGCAGATCGAGGTGTCGGTGAAGAAGCCCATCCGGGGGCGTTCCTCGCCGTCGGCGTAGCCTCCCCCGAACGTGGGGGTGGGCAGCGGTGTGGTGGCGCTCACTGGCTTCCCCCTCCTGTCTCGGCCCCGCTCGGCGCTCCTCCGGCCTCGCCCGCCTTGTGGCCCTCGCTGGCGCCGGTGCCCTCGGGCTGGGAGCCGCGGCCGTGCGCTTCCACCAGGGCGTCGAGGCGCGCACCGCGCGGGCGCCGGCCCGGCATGATGTCGCAGGTGGCCGCCTTCGACTCCATGATGTGCACGTTCGGGTCCGCGAGGATCGCCAGCAGCTCGTTGGGCGCGTCGCCGGTGGCCAGCCCGTTCGGCCCCCAGTGGTACGGCAGGCCGACCTGGTGGACCGTCCGCCCCTCGACGGTGAGCGGCTTGACGCGCCGGGTCACCAGCACGCGCGCCTCGATGGCGGTGCGGGCGGTGATGATCGTGGCCCAGCCGCCGTGCTGGAGCCTGCGCAGCTCGGCCAGCTCCGGGCTCACCTCGCAGAACAGCTCCGGCTGCAACTGCGAGAGGTACGGCAGCGTACGGCTCATGCCGCCGGCGGTGTGGTGCTCGGTCAGCCGGTAGGTGGTGACCACGAACGGGTAATTCTCGGTGCCGCGGTGCCCTTCGCTGGGGTTGTAGCGGTTGCCGGGACGATCCCACGTCTCGGTGGTCGGGTTGTGCTGCTGGCCGTAGAGGGGGTTCGCCATGGGCGACTCCCACGGCTCGTAGTGGGTCGGCAGCGGGCCGTCGACCAGCCCGGAGGGCGCGAACAGCCAGCCCTTGCCGTCGGCCTGCATGACGAACGGGCTGCTGCCGTCCAGCGCGGCGTCGGCGCTGGCGTCCTCCGGCGGGTCGTAGTCCGGCCGCTTGGTGGCGTTGAAGTCGGGGTTGTCGACCCCGGTCCACTTGCCCTGCTCCTCGTCCCACCAGACGTAGCGCTTGCGCTCCGACCAGGGCTTGCCCTGGGGGTCGGCCGAGGCGCGGTTGTAGA
This sequence comes from Actinomycetes bacterium, assembly GCA_036392615.1. GTDB lineage: Bacteria > Actinomycetota > CALGFH01 > CALGFH01 > CALGFH01 > DASVXQ01. Next base: position 18,560 of record DASVXQ010000128.1, read on the forward strand.
GGATGCGCCGGTTCAGCGGCCAGGCCCAGCCCCACTCCGGCGCGACCCAGGTCTGCTCGCTCCCCGGCTTGCGCCGGTCGGCCTGGTTGACGCCGTCGCCGTAGACGCCGCAGTAGATCCAGCAGCCGCAGGTGGTGGAGCCGTCGTCGGCGAGCTGCAGGTAGCTCGACAGCGGCTTGCCGCCGGCGTCCCAGCCGCTGATCTCGCGCAGCACGGCCTCGGCGCTGGGCTCCTGGTTGGGGCCCTCGGTCGGATAATCCCAGGCGAGGTCCTTGATCGGCTGGTCTTTGGGGTCGTTCGACTCGGCGAGCTTGCGCCGGATGATTCGTCCCAGGTGGTAGTAGAACCACAGGTCGGAGCGGCAGTCGCCGGGCGGGTCGACGGCCTTGCGGTGCCATTGCAGCAGCCGCTGGGTGTTGGTGAAGCTGCCTTCCTTCTCGGTGTGGGCGGCCGCCGGCAGGAAGAACACCTCGGTGCCGATGTCCTCCGGCTTGACCTTGCCGCTCTCGATCTCGGGGCCGTTCTGCCAGAAGTTGGCGCTTTCGATCATCACCATGTCGCGCACGACCAGCCAGTCCAGCTTGGCCATGGCGCGGCGGTGCAGCCGCCCGTTGGGCGAGCCCACCACCGGGTTCTCGCCCGGCAGGAGGAAGCCCTTGCACCAGCCGTCGAGCATGCCCATGACCACCGGGAAGATCGAGTGGTCCCCGGTGAGCTTGGGCAGGTGCTCGAAGCAGTAGTCGTTCTCCTTGGTGGCCGCGTCGCCGAAGTAGGCCTTGAGCAGGCTGACGGTGTACTGGTCGACGTTGCCGAAGAAGCCGCCGGGCAGGCGGATGTCGTCGAGGTAGTCGGCCAGGTGCTCGTGGTGGCCGGCGTGGGGCATTGGCAGGTAGCCGGGCAGCAGGTTGTACAGCGTGGGGATGTCGGTGGAGCCCTGGATCGAGGCGTGGCCGCGCAGCGCCATGATCCCGCCGCCCGGGCGGCCCATGTTGCCCAGCAGCAGCTGGATGATCGCGGCCGTGCGGATGTACTGGACCCCGACCGAGTGCTGCGTCCAGCCGACCGAGTAGACGATCGCGCTGGTCCGCTCGCGCCCGGAGTTGGCGCACAGCGCCTGGGCGACCTGCAGGAAGGTCTGCTTGGGGACGCCGCAGACCTGCTCGACCAGCTCCGGGGTGTAGCGGGCGTAGTGGCGCTTGAGCACCTGGAACACGCAGCGCGGATGCTCCAGGGTCGGGTCGGTCGCCGGCGGGCGCCCATGCTCCAGGTGCGCGCCGCCCGAGCCGTGGACGTCCCCGGTGCCGGCCCGGCTCGACTTCATCCGCGCGCCCAGGCCGGAGCTGACCTCCATGCCCTCGTACATCCAGCTCGACGCGTCGTAGCGGCCCGTCTCCTTGTCGAATCCGGAGAACAGGCCGTCCAGGTCCTCGGTGTCCTGGTAGTCCTCCCGCAGGATCACCGGCGCGTTGGTGAAGTTGGCCACATACTCCCGGAACTCCCGGCCACCCTCCAGGATGTAGTTCACGATCCCGCCGAGGAAGGCGATGTCGGTCCCGGCGCGGATCGGCACGTGCAGGTCCGCCATGGCACTGGTGCGGCTGAACCGCGGGTCCACGTGGATCACCTTGGCGCCCTTGAGCTTGGCCTCCACCACCCACTGGTAGCCGACCGGGTGGGCCTCGGCCATGTTGGAGCCCTGGATCAGGATGCAGTCAGCGTTGGCCAGATCCTGCTGGAAGGTGGTCGCGCCGCCGCGGCCAAACGAGGTCCCCAAACTGGGGACGGTCGAGGAGTGTCATATGCGCGCCTGGTTCTCGATCTGGATCGCGCCCAGCGCGGTGAACAGCTTCTTGATCAGGTAGTTCTCCTCGTTGTCCAGGGTCGCCCCGCCGAGGCTGGCGAACCCCAGCGTGCGGTTGACCCGCCGGCCCTGCTCGTCGTGCTCCTGCCAGGTCTCCGCGCGGGTGGCGATGACCCGCTCGGCGATCATCTCCATGGCCTGGTCGAGCGGAAGCTCTTCCCACTGGGTGCCGTAGGGCCGCCGGTACTTGACCTTCGTCTCGCGGTTGGGGCCGGTGACCAGGCTCTTGGACGCCGACCCCTTGGGGCACAGCCGCCCACGGGAGATCGGCGAGTCGGGGTCGCCCTCGATCTGGGTGACCCGCTCGTCCTTGACGAACACCAGCTGGCCACAGCCGACCGCGCAGTACGGGCAGACCGACCGCACCACCCGATCCGCCCCCTCAGTGCGCGGCGCCAGCCGCCGTGATGCCTTCGACTGCGAGCCCTTGCCGAGTCCGAGGGGATCGTCCGCCTGGACCTGCCGCAGCCCTGGCAACGACCCCAGTAGCCGGCGAACCTCCACCTGGTCCTCCCTCAGATCGCCGAACCCGTGTTGCTTTGCAGCGAATACCGCACCAACCGCGCGCAAAACACTGGGCGCCCGATTCGTCCCTTCCCAGGGTAACGCGAGCACTCGATTCGCACCCGTGAACGGGTGGGCCGGCTCCGGGTCAGCGCGGCGCGCCGCCGCGCAGGCGGGCGAACAGGCCGCCGGGGCTGCCGTCGGTGGCCTCGCCGCGCAGCTCGGCGAGCTGCCGGATCAGCCGGCGCTGCTCCTCGGACAGGTTCACCGGCACCTCGACGCGCAGCTCGACCAGCAGGTCGCCGCGACGCCCGCCCCAGCCGTCGCCGCCGGGCACGCCCTTCTTGCGGAAGCGCTTGATGGTGCCGGGCTGCGTGCCCGGGTCGACCTCGACGACCAGCTCCTCGCCCTCGAGCGTCTCCAGCCGCACCTCGCCGCCGAGCACGGCCACGGTCATCGGCACCGGGACGCCGCAGAACAGGTCGTCCCCGCGCCGGCTGAACACCGGGTGGGGCGAGACCGCCAGCTCGACCCACAGGTCGCCGGGCGGGCCGCCGTACTGGCCGGCGTGGCCGCGGCCCGGCAGGCGCTCGCGCATGCCGTCCTCGACGCCGGGGGCGATGTCGATGGTGATGGTCGAGTCCTTGGCGACCACGCCCTGGCCCCGGCAGGTCGGGCAGGGCGTGCGGATCTCCTGGCCGGTCCCCTGGCAGAGCTGGCAGGTGGTGGCGGTGACGATCTGGCCGAGGATCGACTGGCGCACGGTGCGCTGCTGGCCGGTGCCACCGCAGCGCTCGCAGACGACCGGGTTGGTGCCCGCGGCCGCGCCGGAGCCGCCGCACTGCTCGCAGCCGGCCGCCAGCCGTAGCGAGACGTCCTTCTTGGCGCCGAAGACCGCCTCGGAGAACTCGAGCTGGACCCGCACGCCCGCGTCGGCTCCGCGCCGCGAGCGTGTGCGCGGCCGGCGGGCGCCGCCGAACGGGCCGGCGCCGAAGAACTGGCCGACCAGGTCCTCGAAGGTCGCCATGAACGGGTCGCCACCGCCGGCGGTGGTCAGCCCCTCGACGCCGTCGGGCCCGAAGGCGTCGTAGCGCTGCCGCTTGTCCGGGTCCGAGAGGACGCTGTATGCCTTGTTCAGCTCCTTGAAGCGATCCTCGGCGCTGGTGTCCTGCGGGTTCGCGTCGGGGTGGTACCTGCGGGCCTGGCGGCGGTAGGCCCGCTTGATCTCCTCCTGGGTCGCGTCGCGACTGACCCCGAGCAACTCGTAATAGTCGGTCAAGCGATCTCCCCTGCTCTTCTTCCTGTGACCCTCACCCGGCAGCGCCGGGCGCGACTCGCGCGACCCGTTCGTTCCGTTACCGCTCGACGTCGTCTTCCAGCACGTCGCCGAGGTAGCTCGCCACAGCTTGCACCGCGGCCATGGCGCGAAGGTAATCCATTCGAGTGGGGCCCAGCACCCCGATGGTCCCGATGGTATCGCCTGCCGGGTAGGTGGAGGTCACCAGGGAGCAGGCCTGCATCCCCGGGATCTGGTTCTCGGAGCCGATCACCACCGAGATGGCGTCGCTCTGGCGGAAGGAGACCTGGAGCAGCCGCAGCACCATCACCTGCTGCTCCAGCAGCTGGTAGACCCGGTGAATGGTCTCCAGCTCGGTGAAGGCCCCCGGGGTGGACAGGTGCGCCTGGCCGCCGAGCCACACCCGGTCGATGCTGCGGTCGCCGACCATCTGGGCGATGGTCGCGGCCATCACCCGGAACAGCCAGCGGGTGTCGCCCGGGATCGACTCCTCCATGGAGGACAGCAGCGCCTCGGCGCGGTTCAGCCGCGCGCCGACGAGCTTCTCGTTGATCCGGCGGCGCAGGTCCTCGAGGTCGTCGGCGCCGACCACGCGGTCGGTCTCGACCAGCCGCTGCTCGACCCGGCCGGTGTCGGCGATCAGCACCAGCATGACCACGCGCGGGTCGAGGCGGACCAGCTCCACGTGCCGGACCCGCGAGCGGTCCAGCGAGGGCGGCGCCACCATCGCGGTGTAGTGGGTCAGGCTGGCCAGCAGCAGCGAGGTGCGCTGCAGGGTCTCCTCGAGGCTGGCGGCGCCCTCGAGGTAGCGCATCACCACTTCCTGCTGGGTGAGCGCCAGCTCGCCGACCCCGGAGAGGGAGTCGACGTAGTAGCGGTAGCCGATGTCGGTCGGAACGCGGCCCGCGCTGGTGTGCGGGTGCGAGAGGAAGCCCTGCTCCTCGAGCGTGGCCAGCTCGTTGCGGATGGTCGCCGAGGAGACGCCGAGGTCGTAGCGCTCGGCCAGGGCCTTGGAGCCGACCGGCTCGGCCGTCTGGATGTACTCGTGCACCACCGCGCGGAGCAGCCGGGCCTTGCGGTCATCGAGGCTCATACCACTTCCTCCCCGACGATCGACTCCATCTCCCGGCCGAGGGTAGCACTCGCCTTTTACGAGTGCTAAGCATTGCGAGGTCCCGCCGCCGGGCCTGCCAGCGGCGACGCCATCCGCTTGGCGAGGTTCTGCGCGCGGACCCGCTCGAGCTCCTCTGGCGGCAGGATCACCGGCTCGCCGACCTGCACCGCCTTCCACCAGACCTCGGCCAGGAACTCCACGATCAGCGCGCGCTCGACGGCCGTGTCGAGGTCGGCGCCGGCGGTGAGCACCCCATGGCTGGCCAGCAGCACGCCGCCGGAGTCGCCCAGCGTGCGCACCGCGCCCTCGGCCAGCTCGGTCGTGCCGTAGGTGGCGTAGGGCGCCAGCCGGACGCGGTCCCCGATCGAGGCGATCACGTAATGGACCGCCGGGATCTCGCGGCCGAGCACCGCCCAGGTGGTCGCCCAGGGCGAGTGGGTGTGGACCACCGCGCCGACGTCGTCGCGCGCCTCGTAGACGGCCAGGTGCATGGCCAGCTCACTGGACGGCCGGTGGCGCGACTCCTCCAGGCCGTCGGGGCCGACCAGCACCATGTCGGCCGGCTGCAGGTGCCCGTAGGGCACCGCGCTCGGGGTGATCGCGACCGTGCCGCTGGCGCGGTCGCGGACGCTCAGGTTGCCCGCGGTTCCCTGCACCAGCCCGGCGCGCTCCAGCTCCCGCCCGGCCTCCGCGATCGCGGCCCGGATCCCTTCCAGTCGCACGGCCCTCCCTCCCCGCTCAAGGGGACTGCCCACCGGCCCCGGCGTCAAGCGCAATCACGGGGCAGGGAGGTCGGGCGCCTCACCGCCCGCGGCGCCCAGGGCCCGCCGCCCCTCCCCCGCTCGCGGCGCCCAGGGCCTGCCGCCCCTCCCCGGCCACCTGTGGGGATCACGGGGCGAGGCGGCTGGTGACCTCGGCGTGGAGGAACATGCCGTGCTCGGTGAGCCGCAGGCCGGGGTCGCGGGTGAGCAGGCCGGCGGCGCACAGCTCGGTGGCCGCGGGGCCGGCCGGGTCGACGCCCAGGGCGGTGGCCTCCTCCGGGGCGAGCCCGTCCACCGTGCGCAGCCGCAGCGCGAGCGCCTCGAAGCGGGCCTGCCCGGCGTCGAGGTCCTCCTGGCCGAGGGTGGGCCGCCGGCCCTGGTGCACGGCGGCCAGGTACTCCGGCACGCTGTGGACGTTCCAGCGCCGCGACCCGGTGCCGTCGGCGCCGGGGGCGAACTCGTGCGCGCCGGCGCCGAGGCCGAGGTAGGCGCCGCGCCGCCAGTAGGTGCGGTTGTGCAGGCTGGCGTGCGCGGGGAACCCGCCCGCCGCACGCGGCCCGCGCGCCCAGTTGGAGACCTCGTAGTGCCCGTAGCCGGCCGCCCCGAGCACCGCGCAGGTCCGCTCGTAGCGGTCGGCCAGCACGTCCTCGTCCGGCTCGGCGAGGCTGCCGGCGGCGACCATGCGGCCGAACTTGGTGGCCGGCTCGATGGTCAGCGCGTAGGCGGACAGGTGCTCCGGGCCGATCGCCAGCGCCGCCGCCAGCGTCCGCTCCCACGAGGCCTCCTCCTCGCCTGGGCAGCCGAAGATCAGGTCCAGGTTGAGGTCGAGCGGCCGCCCGGCCGCCTCCGCCGCCGCCCGCAGGGTGGCCACCGCCTTCCCCGCCCGCCGCGCGTCGTGCCCGCGCCCGAGCCCGGCCAGCACCCGGTCGTCGAAGCTCTGCGCGCCGAGCGACACCCGCGTGACCCCGGCGGCCAGCAGCCCGTCGGCCAGCTCCCGGTCGACCGTCTCCGGGTTCGCCTCCACGGTCACCTCGACCCGCGCCGCATGGGGAAGCAGCTCCCGCAGCCGCCGCAGCACGGCCCCCAGGTCGCCGGGCGGCAGCAGCGTCGGCGTCCCGCCGCCCACGAACACGCTGGTGACCATCGGCCGCGCCCCGCCCAGCATGCCCACCGCCAGCTCCGCCTCGCTCAGCAGCGCCGCCGCGTACGGCCGCCGCAGCGCCTCCATCCCCGTGTAGGTCACGAAGTCGCAGTAGTGGCACCGCGTCCGGCAGAACGGCACGTGCAGGTACACCCCGAACACCGCCCGGTCCACCAGCGGCCCGGCCGCCGTGGTGGCCACGGTCGCCGACGCGGTGGTCGCCGTCACCGGCGCGGCCCCCCGCGGCGCGGCCGGCACGCCGCCGCGGTCCCCCGTCGCCCTGTCCGGCGACTGCCGCCGCAGGGCGGTGCCAGCCGGCTCACCGGCCGCCCTCGGCGTCGTCGGTGCGCAGGGCGGCAACGAAGGCCTCCTGCGGGACCTCGACGCGGCCGATCTGCTTCATGCGCTTCTTGCCTTCCTTCTGGCGCTCCAGCAGCTTGCGCTTGCGGGTGATGTCGCCGCCGTAGCACTTGGCGAGCACGTCCTTGCGCCGGGGGGTGATCGTCTCCCTGGCGATCACCCGCGAGCCGATCGCCGCCTGGATCGGCACCTCGTAGAGCTGCCGCGGGATCAGCCGCTTCAGCTTGGTGGCCATCGCCCGCCCGTAGCCGTACGCCTTGTCCTTGTGCACGATCGCCGAGAAGGCGTCGATCGGCTCCCCCTGGAGCAGCACGTCGACCCGCACCAGGTCCGCCGGCCGGTAGCCGCTCGGCTCGTAGTCCAATGAGGCGTAGCCGCGGGTGCGCGACTTCAGCTGGTCGAAGAAGTCGAAGATGATCTCCGCCAGCGGCAGCTCGTAGCGCAGCTCGACCCGCTCCTCGGAGAGGTACTCCATGGTCTTGAGCATCCCGCGGCGGCTCTGGCACAGCTCCATCACCGCGCCGATGTGGTCCGTCGGGCACAGGATCATCGCGTCGACGTACGGCTCCTCGATGCGCTCGATGCTGCCCGGCTCGGGCAGCTCGCTGGGGTTCGACACGGTGATCGTCTCGCCGTTGGTCTGCGTCACCCGGTAGGCCACGTTCGGCGCGGTGGTGATCAGCTCGAGGTTGAACTCCCGCTCCAGCCGCTCGCGCACGATCTCCATGTGCAGCAGCCCGAGGAACCCGCAGCGGAAGCCGAAGCCGAGCGCCGCCGACGACTCCGGCTCGTACAGCAGCGCCGCGTCGTTGAGCCGCAGCCGGTCGAGCGCGTCGCGGAGGTCCGGGAAATCGTCGCCGTCGATCGGGTACAGCCCCGCGTAGACCATCGGCCGCGGCTCGCGGTAGCCCGGCAGCGGCTCGACCGACTGGCCCGCCAGCGTCACCGTGTCGCCCACCTTCGCCTGCGCCACGTTCTTGAGGCCCGGGATCAGGTAGCCGACCTCGCCGCTGGCCAGCTCCTGGGTCGCCACCGCCTCCGGCGCGAACACCCCGACCTCCTCCGCCTCCGAGAGGCCGGCGGCCGCCAGCATCCGCACCCGGTCGCCCTTGCGGACGCGGCCGTCGACCATCCGCACGTAGGCGATCACGCCCCGGTAGGAGTCGTAGAGCGAGTCGAAGATCAGCGCCCGGGTGGGGCCGTCGGGGTCGCCGGCCGGCGGCGGCACCCGCCGGACGATCGCCTCCAGCAGCGCCGGCACGCCCTCGCCGGTCTTGGCCGAGACCCGCAGCATCTCGTCAGCCGGGATGCCGACCACCTGCTCGATCTCGCGCGCGACCCGCTCCGGCTGCGCGGCGGGCAGGTCGATCTTGTTGATCACCGGGATGATCGTGAGGTTTGCCTCCAGCGCCAGGTAGAGGTTCGCCAGCGTCTGCGCCTCGATGCCCTGGGCGGCGTCCACCAGCAGCACCGCGCCCTCGCAGGCGGCCATCGCGCGCGACACCTCGTAGGTGAAGTCCACGTGCCCTGGCGTGTCGATCAGGTTGAGCACGTAGTCGACGCCGTCGATCGAGTGGGCCAGCCGCACCGCCTGGGCCTTGATGGTGATGCCCCGCTCGCGCTCCAGGTCCATCTTGTCGAGGTACTGGGCACGCATCTGGCGCTCGCTGACCGCGTGGGTCAGGTCGAGCAGCCGGTCGGCGAGCGTCGACTTGCCGTGGTCGATGTGGGCGATGATGCAGAAGTTCCGCAGGCGCGCGAGTTCGGTCGGCATGTGATCCCGTAGGCAACTCGAGGAGGTTGGGCCGCCGGCTGGCCCGCGCCGCGCGGGCGCTTCCGCCGGGGACGACCTGGCGAGCATACCATCAGCCCAGGTGGCGGCCCTGGAAGGCGGGGCGGCTTCGTTGAGCGCCGAAGAGCTGCTGTGCTAGCCTCCGTTGACTGCGAACGAATCATTGAGGATCGGATCGAAAGAACCCTATGGCCAACATCAAGTCCCAGATCAAGCGCAACCGGCAGAACGAAGCGGCCCGGCTGCGCAACAAGTCGGTCCGCTCGGCGCTGAAGACCTACCGGCGCCGCGTGACCGAGGCGTTGGCCAGCGGCGACGCCGACGCGGCCGAGGCCGCCTACAAGCGCGCCGCGCGCGCCTACGACAAGGCGGCCAGCAAGGGTGTCATCCACCGCAACAACGCCGCCAACCACAAGTCCCGCATGGCGCGCTCCCTGAACCGCGAGAGCGCCGCCTGACGCGAGCGCCCGGCGCGCCAGCGTCAGCTTCACCAAGGGCGGCCGACCGGCCGCCCTTTTGCGTTGCTTGTGCGTTGCTTGAACCCGCGTGGGACCCGCGCCGGGCGTGCGCCGTCAGCGGCCGCCCGCGCCCGCGATGGCGATGCGGGCGACGACCAGCTCGAGGGCGACCGAGGGCGACGGGGTGCCGTTGCGGATCTGGACGTCGGTCTCGGCGATGAGGTCCAGGGCGCGGCGCAGCACCGACGGGTGGAACCGCCGGGCCTGGCTGGCCAGCTTCTTCACCTGCCACTCCCGCAGGCCGAGCGCCTGAGCGACCTCACTGGTGGGCGCGCCCGCCCGCTCGCCCACGAACAGGACGTTGCGCAGCTGGCGCGCCAGCATGCCGAGCAGTCCGATCGGCTCCTCGCCCTGCGCGAACAGCGCGTCGAGGTAGCTGAGCGCGGTCGCCGGCTCCCCCGCCAGGATCGCGTCGGTCAGCTCGTAGCCGCGCCGGTCGGCCGTCTTGGTCAGGAACTCGGTGACGTGCCGAGCTTCCAGCGGCGCCGGCGGCGGCACCGCCACGTGCAGCTTGGCGACCGCTCCCGCCAGCTCGCGGAGGTCCTGCCCGACCGTGTCGACCAGCGTGCCCACCAGGCCGTCGTCCGCCTTGCGCCCGAGCCGCCGAACCTCGGCCCGCAGCCAGCTCGACCGTTCGGACGGCTTCAGCCGTGCCGCGGTCACCACGTTGGCGTGCTCCTGGAGCTCCTTGAAGAACTTGGCCTGGCGTCCGACGCCCTCCGCCCGCAGCACGATCACCGTGGTCGGGCTCGGGTCCCTGGCCATGGCCAGCACCGCCTGCCGCCCGGGGGCATCGAGCGCGTCGGCGTCCTGCACGACCACCACCCGGCCGCCACCGAACAGCGACCCGGTCGCCAGGCCCATCGCGAAGCCGTCGGGCAGCGACCCGCTCTGCACCTCCTCGACCGTGGTCTCGGGTCCGAGCTGCTCCCGAGCCGCGTCGACCGCTTCGGACACCGCCCGCTCGGCGAGGAGCTCCTCCTCGCCGAGCACCAGCGTGGTGGGCGCAAACCCAGTTCGAGTGCTCATGACCGGATGCTACCGGTCCACCGCGACCCGCACACGATCTCGAACCTCCCATGCGCCTCCGCCCGCTTCGCCAGCTGACGGCATCGCGCGACGGACCGCCAAGCCGGGCGCCTCCCGGAGCGGCCGCGGGACCGCTAGGTCCCCGGGACCTCGGGGCGGTCGATGATGCGCAGCCAGGAGCCGTCGGGCTGGCGGCGGAGCACCTGCACGCGGACCCCGGTGTTGTCCGCCGAGCGGGTCGAGGTCAGCGCCAGGTCCTCGAACCGGACGGTGGGCAGCGGCGGCTCCATGCCGAACTTCAGCCCGGCGTCGATGATCCGCTGGTACGCGGCTTGGATCGCGGCGCGTCCGGTCGTCGGCCGGTCAGCCGGGTAGGCCAGGACCGCCTCCGGCTCGTACAGCGCCGCGGCGCCCGCCGCGTCGCCGGCGTTGACCCGCTCGGCGACCAGCCGCGTCGCGTCCTCGGGCTCCATCGCCTTCACCTCGCCACTCAACTCGGACCTCCTCAGCGCATCGGCGTTGCCTCCTCGCCAAGGACGCTACCAGCGGCACGCGACACCGAACGCCGGGCCAGCACGACACCGGCAAGCACGGCGATTCCGGGCAGCAGCCGGATGGGACCGGAGAGCGCGACCGAGGCGGCGGGCAGGCTGCTCGCGCGCTCCGCGATCGCGATCAGTGCCGCCAGGAACGGGTCAGCGAGCCGGCAGGCGAGGACCGCGACGGCGCCGAGCGGTGGCAGGGCGGACGTGGCGCCGGCGACCACGCCGAGCAGCATCGGCACGGTGGCGACAGGAACCGCCAGCAGGTTCGCCGCCAGGCCGGCGACCGACACCGAGCCGAACGCCAGCGCGAGCACCGGTGTCGCGCCCGCCTGCGCGCCCAGGCTGATCCCGAGCGCCGAACGGACCACCCGGGGCAAGCGGGGCGGCAGCGCCCGGGTTGCGATCGGACCAACCCAGAGCACCCCGGCGGTCGCCGCCACCGACAGCTGGAATCCCACGCTCCACAGCAGCGACGGGTTCGACAGCAGCAGCACGGTCAGCGCCAGGCAGAGCGCCCGGCGGCCCCCCGGGCCGCGCCCGGTGGCGACGCCGAGCAACCCCAGGATCGCCATCGCGCTCGCCCGGAGCACGCTCGGCTCCCAGCGTGTCAGCAACGCGAACAGCGCGATCAGCAGGATGCCGAGGACCGCCAGGGCCGGACGCCCCATGCGGAACGCGACCGCGATCCCCAGCCCGGCCGCCAGGACGACCGCGAGGTTCTGCCCGCTCACCGCGGTGAGGTGGGTCAGCCCGGCGGTGGTGAAGGCCCGCTCCACGCTGGCCGGCTCCAGCGAGGTGTCGCCCAGCGCGATGCCGAGCAGCAACCCCGCCCGGTCCGGCGGTAGCGAGTCGAGCGCTCGTGCCCGCGCCGCCGAACGAACCGACTCGCTGGCGCGCAGCAGCCTGGACCGCGATGGCGACCGCGACAGGATCCGTGGCCGCCGCAGCACGGTGGCCGGCTGGCCGCCGAGCGGGTCGGTTCGTTCGGACCGCTCCAGGCCGGCGCTGATCCGCAGCCGGTCGCCGACCGCGACCTCCCCCGCCGGCTCCGGCAGGATCGCCCCGGCGCGCTCGCGCGTACGCCACGCCTCCGTCCCGGCCTGGACCCGCCGGACGGAAAGCACCACCCAGCGCCCGCCGTAGCGGACCCGCTGCGGCTCCTCTGCCACGGTCGCCTCCACGGTCACCGTTCCGCCCCTGCTGAGAAGGCCGGCCAGCACGCCACCGCGCACCGTCGCCGCCCGCGCCCCGGCCACCCCGGCGCCGGCCACCGCCAGCAGCGCGAGCGTGAGCGCCCCACGGACCGCGCCACCGGCACCGGCGGCCGGCCACTGCCGATTGCTGCCAGCGGCTCCCCGACGCCCGCGGGCGCCAGCGGCTCGCCGACGCCCGCCGTTGCCACCGAGCAGGGCGGCGGCGAGCGCGATGGCGACCGCGACGGCGGGAAGGAGCAGCCGCGGATGGGCCTTTCCCAGGGCCGTCCCGGCGAGCACGCCGACGAGGACCGCGCCGGCGAGCGAAACCCCATCCGGGTCCGGGTCGCGCAGCCGCCTGGACCCACCATCAGCTCGCACCGGCGACCGTCACCAGGTCCTTCAAGAGATCGAAGCGGCGGTCGCCGATGCCGGGGACCTGGCGCAGGTCGTCGACGGAGCGGAAGGGGTGCTCGCTGCGGTAGGCGATGATCTGGTTGGCGGTCACCTCGCCGACGCCGGGCAGGGTGTCGAGCTGCTCGGCGGTGGCGGTGTTGAGGTCGATCGGCACGCCGGGCTGGCCGGGGTCGCCGGCGGGGGCGGCACCGGTTGCCGGAGCGGCGCCGCCGCCCGCGGCGGGGGACGCCTCGCCATGACGCGGGATCCTGATCTGCTCGCCGTCGACGACCTTGCGGGCGAGGTTGACGGCCTCCAGCTCGGCGCCCCCGGTGGTGCCGCCGGCGGCCTCGATGGCGTCGGCCACGCGGCTGCCCTGGGGCAGGCGGACGAGCCCGGGGCGCTGGACCCGCCCGACGACGTCCACGGCGATGGTGGCGCCGGCGGCCATGCCCGGGGAACCGACCGCACCGGCGGCGCCCGTGGAGGACCCGGCGCCGCCGCCCGCGCCGCCACCGCCGCC
>DASVXQ010000129.1:0-1908 GCA_036392615.1 Actinomycetes bacterium
CGGTCGAAGCCGGCCGCCCAGGCCCGGCGGCCGCCGAGCAGGCGCACCAGCACCGCCCCTGGCGCCTCGGCCAGCAGGCCGTCGACCAACGCGGCCGGGTCGGCGGCGCCGGCGGGATTGAGCGCGCGCATGCGCGGGAACCGCTCCGGCAGCTCGGCGGCCGCCCGGGTGGCCGCCAGGACCTCGGTGTCGGCGGTGGTGAGGAACAGGATCATGGCGGCGCTCCGGGCGGGACGAACGGCAGGCCGGGCGGGGCGCCGGCCTCGATCAGGCGGTCGATGGCCGGCGTGTCGGCGTGCTCGGCGATCAGGTCGCCGAGCAGGTCGAGCCGCCGGCGGCGGACCTCGGCGAAGGGCCGCTCGCCGGGCACCCAGTCGAGGCCGCGGCAGTCGGCCACCCAGGCGAGGAAGGCACGGCGCAGCTCGTCGCCCTCGAAGACGCCGTGCCAGGACAGGCCCGCGACCGTGCCGCGCCGGCAGCCCTCCTCGCCGGCGGGGCCGGCCAGCAGCGGCTCGCCGCCGAAGCGGCGCACCCGGCCGTGGTGGATCTCGTAGCCGCGCACCGGCACGCCGCCGAAGCCGGCGGCCACGCCGGCCGGGTTGCCGAGCGTCTTGTCCGGCTGAAAGACCGTCTCGACCGGCAGCAGGCCGAGCGCGTCCACCTCGCCGGCGCCGCTCTCGACCTGGTCGACGATGCGCTTGCCGAGCATCTGGTAGCCGCCGCAGACGCCCAGGGTGGGCAGGCGCCGCTCCGCACGGCTGGCCAGCGCGCGGTCGAGGCCGCGGCTCCGCAGCCAGGCGAGGTCCTCGACGGTCGCCTTGGTCCCCGGCACCACCGCGAGGTCCGCGGCCAGCACGTCGGCCGGCGACTGGGTGAAGCGCACGGCGACGCCTGGCTCGGCGGCCAGCGCGTCGAAGTCGGTGAAGTTGGAGATCCAGCGGAGCCGCACCACCGCGACCGAGATCGCGTCGCGGCCCAACGGCGGCAGCGCGCCGTCGCGCGGCCCCTCCAGCGCCAGCGAGTCCTCCACGTCGAGCCACAGCCCGCGCAGCCAGGGCAGCACGCCGAGCACCGGCCGGCCGGTGAGCCGTTCGAGCTGACCGAGCCCGGGCGCCAGCACCTGGGGGTCGCCGCGGAACTTGTTGATCAGGAAGCCGGCCACCAGCGCCTGGTCGCCGCGGTCGAGCAGCGCCAGGGTGCCGAACAGGCTGGCGAACACCCCGCCGCGGTCGATGTCGCCGACCAGCAGCACGGGCAGCCCCGCGGCCCGGGCCAGGCCCATGTTGACCAGGTCGCCGGCGCGCAGGTTGATCTCGGCCGGGCTGCCGGCGCCCTCGCAGACCACCACCTCGAAGCGGCGCCGCAGGCTCGCCAGCGAGTCCAGCACCACCTCGCGCAGCTCCCGCTTGAGGTCCAGGTAGGAGCGGGCGTCCACGTCGCCGCGGGGACGGCCGAGCACCACCACCTGGCTGCGCCGCTCCCCGGTCGGCTTGAGCAGCACCGGGTTCATCGCCGCCTCCGGCGGCACGCCGGCCGCCGCGGCCTGTGCCACCTGGGCGCGCCCGATCTCGGCCCCGTCCGGCGTGACGGCCGAGTTGAGCGCCATGTTCTGCGCCTTGAAGGGCGCCACCCGCACGCCACGGCGGGCCAGGTGACGGCAGAGCCCGGCCACCACCACGCTCTTGCCGGCGTCCGAGGCGGTCCCGGCGACCAGCAGCCCGCCGCTCATCGCCACCGCCTCCCGCCGGGCAGCGCCAGGGCGCCGCCGGCTGCCAGGACGGTCGCGGCCGCGCCGACCAGGGCCGAAAGGCGCGCGGCGCGGGCCACGTCCGCCGGGCTGGCTGGCGGGCCGTCGCCGAGCGGCGGCCGCTCCTCGACGCGGTCGCCGTAGCGGTTGCGGCCGCCGAG
>DASVXQ010000130.1:0-11185 GCA_036392615.1 Actinomycetes bacterium
CTGACGCTCACGGGCAGCCCAGCTGCTCTCGCAGATCTTGTGGCGTGGATCGTGGAGTCTGCCGCCGCAAGGTCCAGCTGGCTGTCGGGGGCATGGCCGATCCTTGCACCTGACATCGGCACGGGGCGGTGCGGGAGGATCGACGTGGACCGAGCGCAGTTCTGGGCGATGGTCGAGGCCGCCAGGACGGCAAGCAGGCAGCGCGTCTACCGGCAAGTGGAGCTGGCGGCAGCCCAGCTCGGCGACCTGCCGCCACCGGAGGTTGTTGGCTATAGGCGGATGGAGTTGCTGGCAGCCCGGCTCGGCGAGCGGCAGCTCTCCGAGGTTGTTGGCGATCAGCCGATGGAAGGGCGACTGGGCGACCGGCCGCTTACCGAGGTGGTTAGCCTCCGGCAGATCGAGCTGCTGGCAGGCCGGCTCGGCGAGCTGCCGCTGTCGGAGGTCGTTGGCTTTCATCGCGTCGTGGAGGAGTTGGAAGCCGAATCGTTCCGGGTGGACCTGTGGGCCGCTGCGCTGGTCATCCACCGGATGGGCCCGGTCGACGACTTCTGGTGCTCCGAGGACACGCTGTGGGGGTTCCGGGAGTGGCTGGTTGAGCAGGGCCGCCAGGTCTACGAGGCAGCCATCGCCGACCCGGACTCGCTGGCGGACAACCCGGAGCTGGACGAGAGCCTTCCTTGGGGAAAGGGAATCTGGGGGGTGGCCATGACCGTCTACGAGCAGCGCGCCGACGAGGAGCTGCCTGGGCTTGAGGGGTGGTCAGGGGACCTGATCGGCGGCCTTGAAGCCTTGCATGCGCTGTGGAACGACCAGGAGGGGCTGCGTCGCCGCTACCCTCGCCTGTGGGCGCGCTTCCGCCAGCATTGACCCCAGGGAAGCCGCGGTGAGACGTGCCCTGACTGGGCATCAGAGTCGCTTGAAGCAGGTGAGCGCACAGGCCAGCAGCACAAACGCAAAGAACCGCTCCGAGGCCCGATCCCACCGCACCGCCAGGCGCCGATAGCACGACAGCCACGCCAGCGCCCGCTCCACCTTCCACCGGTGCCGCCCAAGGCGAGTCGACGACTCGATCCCACGCCGGGCGATCCGCGCGGTGATCCCACGCCGGCGCAGCCAGGCACGGTTGCCGGCACTGTCATAGCCCTTGTCGGCATCGAGCTTACCGGGCCGGGTGCGCCGCCGACCCGACGGCGTGCGCACCGGCGGATGTCGTCGACCATCGCCTGAAGCATGGTCACGTCCGCGACGTTGGCGGCGGTGACCGCTGCGGTCAGCGGCAGCCCACCGCCGTCGCAGACCAGGTGGAGCTTGCTTCCTGGCTTGCCGCGATCGACCGGACTTGCGCCTACGTGGTCCCCCACGCTTGGCGCGCACGCTCCCCCGAGTCCACGCTCGCGCGCGACCAGTCCAGCCGGCCCTGCTCGCCGAGCCGGTCCAGGACCTGCGGGTGGAGCTGCTCGAACACGCCCGCCTTGGCCCACTCGGCAAGGCGGCGCCAGGCGGTCGCCGGCGAGCCGCAGCCGAGTTCCTTGGCAGGCAACAGCCGCCACGGGGTGGAGGTGCGGGCCATGAACACGATTGCGGCGAAGCAGTTGCGGTCGCCGATGGTGCGGTGCCGGCCGCCGTAGGGTGGCCGGGGCGGAAGTGGCAGCAGCGGCTTGACCAGCCGCCACAGCTCGTCAGGGACGAGCTCGTCAACGAGAGTGGTCATGGCCGCGAATCCTGCCATACCAAGCCAAAGGATCGAAACGACGTCTTAGCCTCGGCCCTTCAGTAGCGGTGGCCCGCTGGCGGGTCGGAAAACGGAGGTCACCCTGGCGATGCTCGCCCACGCCTTCCTGGTCGTCGCCGCCGTGACCGAGCGGACCCAGCGGCCACCACCGTCGGGGCTGATCCCGTTGACCTGCAACGAGATCCAGCACCTGTTCGCGGCCCTGGTCGCCCGCCCGGCCGGCGATCTCGGCCACCGGCTGCGCTGGTCAGCATGGCGACGCCGACATCAGGCCCGCGCCCGGACGTGCCACTACCGCCGGCAAGCCGCCTGGCAACCATGAGGATCACGATCTACGGCTGGAGTACTAGCAACACTCGCTCGGACTGCGCCGCTGACGGCGTTTCACCGGTGTGCGCGAGGTCTAGCAGGAACCGCGACACGATACCGGTCATGCCTGTCGCGCCATCCATCCGCGGCGTGGTCATGAGCCGCCGTTCGCTTTCGCTCAGCTGGACTGTTTCGCGCGGGAACGTGAGCGCGCATGCGTCCCAGTCCTTCAATGATGAATCGAGCTCCAAGCTCGTCGCTCCCCACCAGGTCCGGTCGGGTAGTGTTCGACTCGTCATAGAACTGTTCAGCACAGGTCCGACGGCAGACCAGTGCAGGGCCGAACGGCGAGGTCGTCAATAGCCTGACACGCCGCGGCTGATCGCTCGAGGGGATGCAGCAGTGCCTTGTGGCGACAGGTCAGGCGGTAGACCGCGGGTTGCGACCAGTCCGGCAAGTACGGACGGGTATTGCATGGACACCTCATGGCTGAGTGCGTATGCGGAGTCTAAGCCATGCCTGGGCATTCGCGACGACGCTGTGCGTCCATGGTGCGTCCATCGGCGCCGGCACCATCCAGCACACGCCAGCACGGCCGACCATTGACGTCGATGAAGAAATGACCGGACCAGCACTGCACGGTATTGACCAGTATTGCCAAGCACTATAGAGGAGATAATTCCGCCGCCCTTTAATCAGCGGGTTCGGGGTTCGAGTCCCTGGCGGCGCACTCCCCCACACCCCCGCTGACCTGCGGTGTCTCCGAGAGACACGCTGAAGGCACCCTCGCTGGCGCGGCGTCGTGCATCCCTGGTGCGTCCATTGGTCGGCGACGTGTCTGACCACGCTCATCAGTGCCAGGCGCGACACCCTGGAAACCACGCCTGGGCCAAGCGCTGCGCGGGCGCGCGACGGCGCCGGCACCAACGCAAGGTCCTGCCGATGCGGCGCGTTGCCGGCCCGGTCGCCACCGACACCCCTCCGGTCACCGTCGACGGTCTGGCAGGTCGCGGCTTGACTGCGGCCGGCTGGAGCTGGTGAATGTCGGTCACTTCAACCTAGTGCCCCGGCGGCGCGGCAACGCCCCGGGGCCGGCACCAGGAGGACAAGTCCTGATGCAACGCAAGTCTCAAGGTTCCGCCGAACCGCTGTCCACCCACAGCAGCATCCAGATCTTCGCCAACGAGCAGTCCCTGCCCGACGTGCGAGCGTACTGGTCGGTCGGCTCCGACGCCGGCGAGATCAGCGGCGTGGTGTTCCTCACCGTCGAGGCAGAGCACCGAACCGCAGCCTTCGACCACACCGCCACCTTCACCATCTCGGGAACGCCGACCGCGGTTGATCGTGTGCTGCTCGCCTTGCGTGCCGCCTACGCGGCGCAGATCGAGCCACTTTCCGGCGAGTAGCCGCAGGCGGCCCCACCGAGCCCTGAGGACCCCAGGCCGCGTGAGCAAGACCGCGGTGGAACTACGCCAGGCTCGGTAGGGCCCACCTCTTGCTGCCATCACCCGCCGGTGACAGCCGCCTTGCCGGCCACGCCACAGCGGTAGTGGCCGCCGACTGCACGAGTGGCCTAATGTCGGCGCCCACGCTCCGAGTATCGGCTTTACCGGTCGTAGCTGTCGGGGTCGCGTTCCTCTCGGAGGATCTGGCCGTAGCGGCGGACGAAATCGCGGACCTTCACCGGCCCGAAGCGCACGTCCTGCTTGCGTAGGCGCGCCTCGCGAATTGCCTGGAGGTTGGCCACCACGATTGAGCGCAGCTCGCTTTCGAGCTTGCGACCCAGGGCCTTGCACTTCTCGTGGGGCTCGTAGATGACGTAGGGGATGATCTTGACAAGGAACTTGCGGGACAGGAAGTTGTGCTCCTTGTCCAAGGTGAGCTTGGTGCGGTGCAGCGCGGTCACGATTAGCCGCTGGTTGCGCGCGACCCGCTCGCGCGCCCAGGCTGGATCGCCGAGGCCGCGCAGGCCCTCCATGAACTCGTATCGGGGGGCTATCGGGGGTGGGTCGCCGGCGGTGTGGCCGACGTAGAAGGCGACGTAATCGGCCTTGCGGCACAGGTAGACGAAGTTGTCGTCGGCTAGGTCGGGAACGGTGGCCATGTAGGGCAGGTCGTTGTCGAGCTCGTCGCGGTGGGCGTCCAGCTCGCGGTCGCGGCGCTTCTCGAAGTCCGTGACCCAGTCGTACTCGGCGGTCTTGGGGGTGCTGTACAGCTCGGTGAGAGTGTGGAACGGGCGCATGACCGCGAAGGTGACGTAGTAGACGCTGTCGCCGCGGCGATCCTCCAGGGTGGACAGCAGGAAGCTCATCGCCTCGTTGTCGGCGATGTGGGCGGCACGGGTGGTGTCCCAGTCGGGGTCGATTGGCGCGCCGAACCGTCGCCTCGAGCCTTTGACGATGTACCAGTTGAGCAGCATGGAGAAGAACCGCTGCTGGCGTTGTTGCATTACGCGGAGGCAAGGCATGGCGAAGCTGCAATCTCTGTCTGGGCTCAGATCGCCATGGCGAGCTCATCGAACGCGACGGCCAACCACCGGTTCATCGGCTCCTCAGTGGCCAGCTCGTAGTGTCCCCGGCGCACGTTCTGGACGAAGGCATACCCCACGATGATCACCCTGGCGTTACGGTCCTGCTTGAGGCCGCGCATCGGCCGCAGCCGCGCCTTCAGCCGGCTGTGGTCCGCTTCGATGCGATTGTTGGCGTACTGGTCGGTGCGGTGCCACGCTGCTGGCAGCAGTTCCTCCAGCACGGCCGGGTAGACCGGTGCCTGGTCGGTCGTGACCTCGACGGGCGTGATCTTGGTCGCGCCAAGCGCACGCTCGAAGAACCGGTGAGCTGCGCCCGCGTCGCGACGTGTGGCGACGAGCACGTCGATGACCTGGCCGAACTGGTCGACCGCTCAGTAGACGTAGCGCCACCGGCCGGCCACCCTGACGTAGGTCTCGTCCACGAACCAGCGGTCGCCGACGGCATGTCGGCAGGACCGGGCCGCCTCGGCCAGCAGCGGCGTGAACCGCTGGACCCACCGATAGATGGTGACGTGATCAACTTGGACGCCCCGCTTGGTGAGCAGTTCCTCGACGTCGCGGTATGACAGCCCGAAGCGGAGGTACCAGCGGACGGCGACGACGATGATGTCGGACGGGAAGCGGAAGCTGGCGAAGGCGGACCGTGGGACCGGGGCAGGGCAAGGGCGGCGGGTTGTCATGCCTGCAGTGTCGCTCCTGGAGGGCAGTCACAGCGAACGCAACAGCGCCCTCACGGGTGAGCGTGAGGGTGTGCCGCCCGAGACTCTGGTCGGTCGCGGTGAACAGCTGCCGCTCGTGGTTCAGGCGCTCGATCGGGTCGAAGCCTCCGTTGGAGGCGCGGTGCCGGTCCAGTCGTTGTCGCCCGGCACCCACACGACCGGCCGCTTCAGCGTGTTGAACTTCGCCCGGCGGCGGTGTCGCGACCAACCGGCCAACCTGTGGGGCATCGCGGCGCGCCCGCTGGACCTGGACGAACTCGTCGACCACTTCACCCTGGATCCCGACGAGTTGAAGTTGCTGCGCAACAAGACCGGTGCGACCCGGCTGGGGTTTGCGCTGCTGAGGTACCTGGCCTGGAAGGGCCGGTTCCCCGCGGTCGCAGCGACCTGCCCGACAACGCCATCCCAGCGCGCCAGGGGTACCGGGTTCCTGTTCGAGTTGAGCTGGAAGAAGCCCTACAGCACCCGCGGGGCGCAAGCTGCTGACCCGGTACGCCACCGCGGCCGGGATCCCCCATCCGGTCAGCCACACCACCTCCGGCACTTCCTGCTGAGCTGGTTGAAGGCCCAAGGCATCAACGACGCGCTCGTCCAGCCATACAGCGGGCACGAGCACCAGCAGTCCCTGGAGGTCTACTCCCGGCTGTCCCTGGCCAACGCAAGCAACGCTACGACGAGGTCATCGGCCGCTACCCGGTTTGAGTGCACCCCTGTGACCAGAGCGTTCACGCTCGTTTGGGGCTGGTGACAGCGTTCTTACCAACACCCCTCCGTTGTTGAGGAGCCGCCATGCGGTGAGGGCGAGCCTGGCCCGCATCAGTCCGGTGGGCTCGGTGAGGTCGATGGCCAGGGTCTTGCCGAGCTGTTCGAGTCGGCGGGCGACACTGGTGTGGTGCAGGTGGAGAAGCTCAGCGGCCCGGCGGAGGGAGCCAGCGGCGCAGTAGGCGTCCAGGGTCTCCAGGTCTTCGGGGTTGCCGGCCATTCGGGCGATCGCGGCCACGTCGGCGTTGTCTCGCGCGGCGTCCTGGGGTATCTCGGCCAGCAGCGCCAGCGCGCCCAGGTCGTCGTAGCGGATGACCGGTTCGCGTGGGGTGGTGAAGCGGAGGGCGGTGCGGGCTTGCCGCCAGGATCGGCCGGGGCTGTCGGCGGCGCCGATGCCCGCGCGGACACCGGCCGGGAACCGGGCCGGGTCCACGGTGGTGGCCAGGATGACGCCCACGTCGGCGAGCGGTGCCGCCTTCACCGGGCGGCCCGGGCAGACCAGGCCGCCGACCTGGTCGAGGGGACGCTGCGACCGTACCGCGACGACGCGGACCGGCAGGTCGGCGGCGAACCCCAGCAGCCGTAGCGCCCGGGCTCTGGCCGCCTCGTCGCTGTCGGCGCTGATCACCAGTTCGACGAGGGCGGGGTCGGCCATGGTGGTGCGCGCCGGGCCGTAGCGCTCCACGACCGCCGCGGCGGCGATGGCGAGCCGGTCCAGCAGCAGTTCGTCGAGCGGTCCGGGCGGGCCGGGGCGTTCCAGCCACACCGTGCCGATCTCCTCCTCATCGAGTGTGATCGGCGCCGTGGTGGACGCGGGTGGTGGCGGGACGGAGGTTGCCCTGCCATCGGGCCCTACGCGTATCGCGCGCCCCGTGCCATGCAGCCGGATCCCGGCCACGCACTCGGCCAGGCCCGCCGAGGCCCGCGCGAGCGCCGGCAGGTCCACCCGCCGGCGCATCAGCGTGTCGTAGAACATGACGACGCGGAGCGCGCCTTCGGCGTGCGAATCCAGCTGCGACAGCCGTACGGCCAGGGCCTCCATGCCAGGAGGATAGCGCCGATCGGTGCGTGATCCAGGCGGGATGCGCGACGGATGGCGGATGACCTCAGGGGTGGTGACCGGGAGGATGGTCGCCATGGACCCCGAACTCATGAGGACGGTCGCCATGGACCCCGAACTGGAAGCATTCATCCCGTTGTTCCCCCGGGCCGACCTGACCGACCCGGTCGCCGAGCGCAAGAACCTCGCCGAGCTGGCCGCCGCGGTGCCGGCGCCGGACACCGCGGGAATGGAGATCAAGGACCGCACGCTGCCCGCCGACCCGGACGTGGCGGTGCGGATCTACCGCCCGCACCGGGCGCAGGGCGCCGTCGTCTGGCTGCACGGCGGCGGATTTGTCATGGGTGACCTGGACACCGAGCACCCCTGGGCCACGCGGGTTGCCGACGGCTGCGGCGCGGTGGTGATCTCGGTGGGCTACCGCCGGGCGCCCGAGGACCGGTTCCCGGCCGCCCTGAACGACGCCTACGCCGCGCTGACCTGGACCGCCGAGCACGCGGCCGAGCTGGGCGTCGATCCGGGGCGCATCGCGGTCGGCGGCCACAGTGCCGGCGCGAACCTGGCGGCCGCGGTGGCGTTGCGGGCGCGCGACCAGCAGGGCCCGCCGATCCGCTTCCAGCTGCTCAACCAGCCCCAGCTCGATGACCGGCAGGAGACCTGGTCGGCGCGGAACTTCACCGACGTGCCCTGGATGACCCGCGACAAGGTCACCGCGTCGTGGCGGCACTACCTGGGCTCGACGCCTGCATCGCCGTACGCCGCCCCGGCGCGGGCCGCTGATTTGTCCGGCCTGCCATCGGCCTACATCGCCACCGCGGAGTTCGACCCGAACCGCGACGAGGCGATCGGCTACGCGCTGCGCCTGCTGCAGGCGGGCGTGCCGGTCGAGCTGCACCAGTGGCCCGGCACGTTCCACGGGTCGCAGGCGATCGTGTCCGCCGAGATCTCGCAGCGGCAGATCGCCGAACTCGCCGCCGCGCTGCGCCGTGGCCTGGCCGAGTGAGGCGGTCGTGGCCGGACTACCCCATGCCGCAACCCACCAGCTGAAAGATCACCGCAGGAAGGACATCTCAGCATGACTGCCAGACCGATCGATCTCTTCGCGTTCTCTCCCCGGCGACGTTCTACCTGCAGTCCCCGCCCTGACGTGCGTCAGCGGCCCGGACTCCACCCACTGAGGGGCATCGATGGGTGACATTCAACTGGATCCACGCCACCACCAGGGCGAACACGGCGTTGATGGCGACTTCAATCAGGCCGTCCCCGGCCCATGGGACGGCGCAGCGCCGGCGGGACCTCGGAGAACGGGAGCCGCGCTCGCGACCAGCGAGGAGGGAGACGCATTGCGCAGCGACCAGGCTGTCCTCGTCGAGCACCTGACCAAGCGGTTCGGCTCCGTGACGGCGCTGGACGGGATCGACTTCTCGGTCCCGGCGGGCACCGTGTTCGGTCTGCTCGGCCCCAACGGGGCCGGCAAGACCACGGCGATCCGCATCCTCACGACCATCCTGCACCCCGACGGCGGGCGCGCCGAGGTGCTCGGCATCGACGTCGCCCGCGATCCGGTCGCGGTCCGCTACCGCATCGGCCTGGCCGGCCAGTACGCGGCGGTCGACCCCAACTTGACGGGCCGGGAGAACCTGCGGCTGATCGGCCGCCTCGCCCAGATGCCCGGCCGGCAGGTCCGGGTCCGGTCGGGCGGGCTGCTGGAGCGGTTCGGCCTCGCCGAGGCGGCCGACCGTCCGGTGCGGACCTACTCCGGCGGCATGCGGCGCCGCTTGGACGTGGCCGCGGCGCTGGTCTCGCGGCCTCCGGTGCTGTTCCTGGACGAGCCCACCACCGGGCTGGACCTCCAGAGCCGCGGCGAGCTGTGGCAGGTGATCCGCGAGCTGGTGGCCGAGGGCACCACCGTGCTGCTCACCACCCAGTACCTGGAGGAGGCCGACCGCCTGGCCCAGCGCATCGCGGTGATCGACCGGGGCCAGGTGATCGCCAACGACACGCCCGCGGCGCTCAAGGCCCACCTCGGCAGCACGGTGATCGAGATGGGCATGGGCGACGAGGCCCGCGCCAGCCGCGCCCAGGACCTGCTGTCGAGCACCCTGCCCGCCCGGCCCGAGCGGGAGGCGGCCACCATCCGCCTGGCCTCCCAGGACGGCGCGCGCGTCCTGATCAAGGTGCTGCGCCGGCTGGACGATCAGCAGCTCACGCCGGCCACCCTGGCGGTGCGCGAGCCGAGCCTGGACGACGTCTTCCTGTCCCTCACCGGCCGGCGCGCGGACGACGAGGTGGCCGGCAACGGCCACGGCTCTCGGAGAGGTGCCGCATGACCACCACCACGCCGACCGCCACCGGGGCGGCGGCACGGCCCTACCACGGCAACGCCATCGGGCCGGTCCGCGACGCCCTGGCCATCGCTGGGCGCAACCTGATCGCGCTGCGCCGCGTGCCGCAGCTGCTGGTCTTCTCCACCATCCAGCCGGTGGTGTTCCTGCTGCTGTTCCGCTACGTCTTTGGCGGCGTGGTGTCGACCTCGCTGATCGGGGTGCCCTACGTCGACTACCTGCTGCCGGGCATCTTCGTGCAGACCTCGGTGTTCGGCGCCATCGGCGCGGCCATCGGGCTGGCCACCGACCTGCAGACGGGGCTGCTGGAGCGGTTCCGCTCGCTGCCGATGGCCCGCTCCGCGGTGCTGGCCGGCCGGACCCTGGCCGACCTGGCCCGCAACGTCTTCGTGGTGACGCTGATGGTGGTGATCGGCTTCGCGGTCGGCTTCCGGGTCCACACCGGACCGCTGCCGTTCCTCGGCGGGATGCTGCTGGTGCTGCTGTTCGCCTACTCGATGTCGTGGGTGTTCGCCACCGTCGGCCTGCTGGTGGGCGACCCCGAGACCGCGCAGGCGGCCGCCTTCCCGGTGATGGCACCGCTGGTGTTCGCCTCCTCGGTGTTCGTGCCGGTCAGCTCGATGCCGGGCTGGCTGCAGGGGTTCGCCACCCACCAGCCGGTGTCGGTGACCGCCTCGGCGGTGCGGGCGCTGGTGCTGGGCGGGCCGACCGCCTCGTACGTGTGGCAGTCGCTGGCCTGGGCCGCCGGGATCGTCGCGGTGTTCGCGCCGCTGGCGGTCTGGCGCTACCGCCGGGTGTAGCCGGAAGGAGACTGCGGGCATGAGCGAGAACGCCTTCACCCCCGCCCTGGGCCGCTTCGCCCCTACCCGGTTCTACGATCACGTGGTCGCGCTGACGCGCGAGCGTCTGTGGCGGGCTCTGGCCGCCATGTACGTGGCGCCGCGGCCCGATGATGTGATCGTCGACGTGGGTTGTGGCACTGGCTCACTGGCGTTGTTGTTGGCTCGTGTGGAGCCGCAGGCTCGGATTGTCGGCCTGGACCCCGATCCTGATGTGCTGGCGGTAGCGCGGCGCAAGGCTCATGCCGCGGACGCGGCGGTGCGGTGGCAGGTCGGCATGGGTGATGCGTTGGTGGAGTTGTTGGGTGCGGGCTCGGTGAACACCGTCGTGTCCAGCCTCGTGCTCCACCAATGCCCGCTCTCGGTGAAACGGGCGGTGCTCGCGTCGATGTCCGCGGTGCTGCGGCCGGGCGGGAAGCTGGTGATCGCCGACTACGGACGCCAGCGGACGAGGCTGATGCGCCTGGCGTTCCGGATCGTGCAGCTCGCGGACGGTAAGGAGGACACCCAGCCCAACGCCGATGGTGCTCTGCCGGGCCTGATGTCCGACGCCGGGTTCCGCGACGTGCGCGAGGCTGAAGTGGTGCCCACGGTCACCGGCTCGATCTCGGTCTACGTCGCACGCCGGGAGTGATCGCGCAGCACCGGCAGCACGGCCGCGGGCGGCTGGGCGCTGCTCTCTTTCGTCTCCGGCCGCGAGGGCCTGGCCGATGGCCAGTGGACGTTCCTTCCGGTCGTGGGAGGTGGCCTCCGTCACCACGCGGGTCACCCTCGGCTGGGGAACCAGCCGGGCAACTGCAGCAGCGCCGCGGCATGGTCCCGACCTTGGTCAGTCCAGGAAGCGGTCCAGCATCGGTAGCAGCAGGTCGGCGCGCCGGGTCACCTGCAT
>DASVXQ010000131.1:0-14384 GCA_036392615.1 Actinomycetes bacterium
CGTCGACACGGTCACCATCTGCGGGACCGACCTGCACATCCTCAAGGGCGACGTCCCACAGGTCGCCCCCGGGCGGATCCTCGGCCACGAGGCGGTCGGGACCATCCTGGAGACCGGCCCCAGCGTCCGCACGGTCCGCGAAGGCGACCGGGTGCTGCTGTCGTGCATCTCCGCCTGCGGGAGCTGCCGCTTCTGCCGCGCCGGCCAGTACGGCCAGTGCCTGGGCGGTGGCGGCTGGATCTTCGGGCACCTGATCGACGGGGTCCAGGCCGAATACGCCCGCGTCCCCTTCGCCGACACCTCCACCTACAAGCTCCCCGACGAGCTGCCCGATGAGCAGGCCGTCTACCTCGCCGACATCCTGCCAACCGGCTACGAGGTCGGCGTCCTCAACGGCCGCGTCCAGCCGGGCGACACCGTCGCCGTCGTCGGCGCCGGCCCGATCGGGCTGGCCGCCATCCTCGGCGCCAAGCTCTACTCCCCCGCCCAGGTCGTGGCCATCGACCCGGTGCCGGCGCGCCGCCGGTGGGCAAGCACCTTCGGCGCCAGCACCGCGGTCGCGCCTGAGGAGGCCATGGGCGTGGTCCAGGGGCTCACCGACGGGCTCGGCGCCGACGTGGCCATCGAGGCGGTCGGCATCCCCGAGACCTTCGAGCAGTGCACCGCGCTGATCCGCCCCGGCGGTCGGGTGGCCAACGTCGGCGTCCACGGCAAGCCGGCCACCCTCCATCTTGAGTCGCTGTGGATCCGCAACGTGACCATCACCACCGGCCTGGTCGACACCTTCTCGACCCCGACCCTGCTGCGCGCCGTCGCCACCGGCCAGCTCGACCCCACCCGCTTCACCACCCACCGCTTCCCGCTGGACAGGGCGATGGAGGCCTACGACACCTTCGCCAGGGCGGGCGAGACCAACGCCCTCAAGGTCCTCATGACCCATAACCGGTGACCGGAGGGAGGCGAGCGGCCTTCGCCCGGCCATGCGCGTCGGCCTGCCCCGGCGTGGACACGCGGCGATCGTCGTGATCTGCTGCTCCGCGGCGGATGTGGTCCACGAGCAGAGGGGCAGTGTCATGGCCGACCCATCCCGCGATTCCGGCGCGGAGCAGCCGCATGTCGAGGCGGCGCGTGACGCCGCCAACTGGGCCAAGGCGGTCCACCGGCTGCGCGTGAGCGAGGTGCCGGACGGCGTCGCCAACATCAACGTCAGCGGCCGCCGCGCGATCGGCCCGATCCAGGGATTCGGGCGCCTGTGGCAGAAGACCTACCGGGTGCCACTGGAGGGCGCGGCGGTCTCGCCCGCCGAGGTGGTCGCGGTCTGGAAGGAGCGCTTCTCCAGCTTCTGGCCCAGCGGCAGCCGCTTCCACGCGGGCCTGAGCGGGATGGCGCCTGGCGCGGTCGTGCTGCTGGACCAGATGCTGCCGGGCCACCTGCGGATGTCGAGCGGCGTGCTGGTGCTGTACGCGGACGAGGAGTCGTTCACGGTGATGGCCGCCGAGGGGATGCCCTTCGCCGGCTGGAACACCTTCAGCGCGTTCGACGCCGACGGCGTCACCGTGGCGCAGGTGCAGCTGCTCATGCGCGCCAGCGACCCGCTGTTCGAGGTCGCCATGATCCTGTTCGCCCACCGCATGGAGGATCGCCACTGGCAGCGGACGCTGTCGAACCTCGCCGCCCATTTCGGGGTCGCCGGGGTGGTCGAGCATCGCTCGGTGTGCCTGGATCCTCGCTGGCAGTGGGGCAAGGCGGGCAACATCCGGTACAACTCCGCGGTCCGGTCCGGGCTGTACCTGGCCGGCCACTGGACGCGCACGGGCGCGGGCACGCTCCGCTCCGCCTTCGGCGCTCCACGACGACGACCCTGAGTGCCGCCATGCTCAAGGACTTCTACCTCGCATTCTCGACGGTGAGCTTCACGCTGCTCGGCCTCTGGTTCATCGTCGTGCAGACCCGGCATGCCGAATGGCGGCGGTTCTCGGTCCATCGCCGGCGGGCCTACGGGGTCGCGCTGCACTTCTCCCTGCCCGGCCTGATGGGCCTGCTCTCGCTGATCGACCCGGCCAGCACGACCCTTTGGCGGATCTCGTTCGCGATCGTCGCCGGCGGTGGCGCCATCGTGCTCGTCCTCGTGCGCGGTCCGGCGCCCAGCTGGCTCGGCCTGGCGGCCCATCTTGCCGCCGTCCTGCTGTACGCCCTGATCGCGGTCGTTGCGATCGCGCCGAGCGTCGTCACCCACCTCGGTATCTCGGTGCGACCCCTGCGCATCGAGGCGGCCCTGCTCACCCTCCTGGTGTTTCTTGGCGTGAACGTCGCCTGGCTGCTGCTCTTCGACGAGACGTCGTCCTCGGTCCGCGACTGACAACCGTGCGTCCACGTTCGGGTCGGGGAAGCCGGTCTCCCCGGCGGCGCACCGACAGGGGCCCCGGTGGTCGCCGGGGCCCCTGTCGTGGTCGACGCCGTTCAGAGGCGGCTGAACCGGCGCATGGCCAGTGGCGCGAACACCAGAGTGAGCGCGGCCGAGGCCAGCAGCACCCAGCCGACCTGGCCGGCGGTCGCGGTACCGGCCATCAGCCCGCGTACCGCGGTGACCAGATGGGTGACGGGGTTGACGTCGACGAAGGCCCGCAGCCAGCCGGGCAGGCTTGCCGGTATCGCGAAGATGTTGCTGAAGAACGCCAGCGGATACAGCACCGCCTGGGTCACGCCCAGCACCGCGTTCGACGCCCGCATGACCAGCCCGAGCAGCGTCCACAGCCACGCCAGGCTGAACGAGAACACCAGCGCCAGCAGCACGCCCGCCAGGACGCCGACCGGGCCGCCTTCGGGGCGGAAGCCCAGCGCCAGGCCGAACAGCACCACCCCGGCCGCGGCGATCGCGTAGCGGACCAGGTCGCCGAGCACCGCGCCGACCAGGACGGACGGCCGCCAGACCGGCATCGAACGGAAACGGTCGAAGACGCCCTTGGAGATGTCGATGCTGAGCGCCGAGCCGATGTACCCGGTGGTCACCAGCAGCGTCATCGCCAGGATCCCCGGCACCACGTACTGGAGGTACCGCCCGGTCGATCCCGCCACCGCTCCCCCGAACAGGAAGGTGAACAGCAGCGTGAACACCACCGGGTGGACGATGACGTCGAACAACTGCAACGGGACGTGCTTGATCTTCAGCAGCGCCCGCCAACCGAACGCGATCGACGCGGACAGCGCGCCGGCGCGCGGCGGCCGGTCGCCAACCGGCAGCACCGCGCGGTGGGCGTTGCCGGTCTCCATGGTGATCGTCTGTGTGCTCATGCGGCGTTCTCCTTGGTGGTGTCGTGGTTGGAGACGGCGTCGGCGGTGGCCGGGCGGCCGGTCAGCGCGAGGAACACCTCCTCCAGGCGCGGCTGGCCGAGCGCGAAGTCGGTCACCGCGATGCCGGAGCGGGACAGCTCCGCCAGCGCGTGGGCGACCAGCTCGCTGGTGCCGTCCGCCTCGCCGGTGGACGGAACGCGGGCGCCCAGCGCCGCCGGGTCGGTGCCGCGCTGCACCGGGACCCGCAGCACGCGCGCCAGCACCCGCTCGGCCGCCGGCAGGTCGCCGGCGTCGCGCAGCCGCAGGTGCAGGGCGCCAGCCCCGACGGAGGCCTTGAGCTGCGCGCTGGTGCCCTCGGCGATGACCTTGCCGTGGTCGATCACGGCGATCCGGTCGGCGAGCTGGTCCGCCTCGTCGAGGTACTGGGTCGTCAGCAGCACCGTCGTCCCGCCGGCGACGATCTGGCGGATGATCTCCCAGACCTGGTTGCGGTTCCGAGGGTCCAGCCCGGTGGTGGGCTCGTCGAGGAACAACAGCTCGGGGGTGACGATGATGCTGGCGGCGATGTCCAGCCGGCGGCGCATGCCGCCCGAGTACTTCTTGACCACACGGCCGGCCGTCCCGGTCAGGTCGAAGGCCTCCAGTAGCTCGGCGGCGCGGGTCCTCGCCCCGGCGCGGGAGTGGCCCAGCAGCCGGGCCAGCAGGACGAGGTTCTCCAGCCCGGTGAGGTCCTCGTCGACCGAGGCGAACTGGCCGGTCAGGCTGACTCTGGCGCGCACCGCGTCGGCCTCGCCAACGATCTCGTGGCCAAACACCCTGGCCGTGCCCGCATCAGGCCGCAGCAGCGTGGCCAGCATGCGGATGGTGGTGGTCTTGCCGGCACCGTTGGGCCCCAAGAAGCCGTAGACGGAGCCGGCCGGCACGGCCAGGTCGACGCCGTCGACCGCGCGGGTCGCGCCGAACGTCTTGACCAGGCCGTCCGCCTCGATGGCGGGTCGGGAATCGAGGTCCACTGGTGCCTCCTTTGTGGGTGCTGCCGGGTTGGGGTGGTGGACGAGGTCGATGCTGCGCCGCCGTGGCCGGCGGGTCGTCGGCCCGGGGACGGCACCTGGTCGGTCGGTGGGCGACACCTGGGCGCCTGGCGGCTACGCGGCCGCATCCGGGCCCGCCGAGGCCGGGGCCGACGACGCGCGTAGGCGGGGCGCGCGCGGCTACGCGCCTGGCCGTAGCCGAACGCGCTCCTGGAGGGATCCACGACGGCGAAGGGGTGGCTAGGATGGCGGGATGGATCGCACGGCGATACGGCTCCACCTGACGGCGTGGGCGCAGGACGGCATCCTGGCGCTCTTCGTCACGTTCTTCCAGATCGTGGGAACCCGCCGGGTCGCCCCGGCCGACCAGCTGGCGCGGCTCTCCCACCCGGCTGAGCTCGGCTACCTGTTGCTGGCCGCGGCCGGCCTGGCGCTGCTGGCCCGGCGCCGCTGGCCGATGCCGGTGTTCGCGATCACGGCGCTGATCAGCGTGGTGTACTACGCCGCCGGCTACCCGGACGGCCCTGGCTGGATCGCCCTGTTCATCGCCGCCTACACGGTGACCGCGTGGGGCGACGGCGAGCGGTCGGTGCAGACCGTGGGCGTCACGATCCTGCTGCTCACGGCCGTGTGGCTGCTCACTGCGGACCTCACGCCGATCCAGACCGCCGGATGGGTGTTCTTCCGGATCGGCACCGCCATCATGGCGGTGGTGCTGGGCGACATGCTCCGCGCCAGGCGGGTCGTCGCGGCCGAGGCGCTGGAGCGGGCCGAGCGGGCCGAGCGGACCAGGGAGGAGGAGGCGCGACGGCGCGTGGACGCCGAGCGGCTACGGATCGCACGCGAGATCCATGACACCGTGGCCCACGCCATCGCGGTCATCAACGTGCAGGCGGGGGTCACCGCCCACGTGCTCGACCGGCGACCCGAGCGGGCCCGCGAGACGCTGGTGACCATCGAACAGACCAGCGCACGGGCGCTGAGCGAGCTGCGCGCCGCCCTCGGAGTCCTGCGCGACGCCGCGGACGGGCACGCGCCGGCGCTCGGGCTCTCTCAGGTCGAGGAGCTGGCCGCCCTGGCGCGCGAGGCGGGGCTCGACGCCAAGGTCGAGGCGGGCCTCCCGCCTCGGGAGGTTCCCAGGGAGGTGGACCAGGCCGCCTACCGGATCGTGCAGGAGTCGCTGACCAACGCGATCCGCCATGCTGGCCCGGCGCGGGTCACCGTCGCGATCGGCTACGGCCCGACCCATCTGGAACTGCGGGTGAGCGACGATGGCCGCGGCGCCTACCAGGATGCCGGGCGGGTCACCGGAGGCCGCGGCATCGTGGGGATGCGGGAGCGCGCCGAGCTGCTCGGCGGCGAGTTGACCGCGGGACCGGGACCCGACGGCGGCTTCCAGGTACTGGCCCGCCTGCCGCTGGAGCCGGAGGGAATCTCCCGGTGACCAACACGGAGGGGCACGAGGCGCCGCGGCGGGACCCGCCGATCAAGGTCCTGCTGGCCGACGACCAGGAGCTCGTCCGCGCCGGCTTCAAGGTGCTGCTCGACGTCTCCGACGACATCACCGTGGTGGGCGAGGCGGCCGACGGCGCCGAGGCGGTCGCGCTGGCGCGCTCCACCCGGCCCGACGTGGTGCTGATGGACATCCGCATGCCGGTGGTGGACGGCATCCAGGCCACCAGAGAGATCGCGGCGACCCGGGGACTGGAGCGGGTGCGGGTGGTGATCCTGACCACCTACGACACCGACGCCTACGTGTTCGAGGCGCTCGAGGCCGGCGCCAGCGGCTTCCTGCTGAAGGACTGCGGCCCGGCCGAGCTGCTGCACGCCATCCGCGTGGTGGCCGCCGGCGAGGCGCTGCTGGCGCCCAGGATCACCCGCCGCCTGATCGCGCAGTTCACCGCGGTGCGTGGCGCCCACCAGGCAGGTGAGGACCGCCTGGCGGTCCTCACCCAGCGTGAGCGGGAGGTCCTGGCCCTGGTCGGCCAGGGCCTCAGCAACGAGGAGATCGCCGCCGAGCTGACGCTCAGCCCCGCCACCGCGCGGACCCATGTCAGCCGGGCGATGGTCAAGCTCCGCGCCCGGGACCGCGCCCAGCTGGTGGTGCTCGCCTACCAGTCGGGCCTGGTCAGCCCCACCCCACCTGGCCCACGGTAAGGCCCCTGGGCGGGACGGAGGGTTTTGGCTGGTTACGTCCGGCGATGCCGGGTAGCCGATGGCCATTCGCGACACCGGCGGCCGGGCCGGTGGCTCGGCCCGGCCAGGATGGATCGCCTTCCGTGGGCGCGCTGGCACTGGCGGGATCAGCGACAGCAGTGTGCCGCTCTACCTGCTGCCGTTCGCGATCGGGAACTTCTTCGGTCCCCTGCTGCTTGGCCCGCTGTTCGACACCTGGGGCCGGAAACCGGCTGGTCGGCGTGCTCTCGATGCGTGACCTCCTGGCAACCCACGCAACCAGCCCGAGCGCCCCCGACTGATCCACTGCCTGCGTGCTCAAGGGAGGAGATCAAGATGTTGGCGCCGCTTGGGCGGCACGGCAGTGAGGCCAACCGCAGTGAGGGCTTGATGGAGGACGGCATGGAACGAATCGACCACTCAGACGTGGTGGTGATCGGGGGCGGGATCCTCGGCTCGGCGATCGCCATGGAACTGGCCGGGCGCGGGCTGCGTCCGGTGCTGGTGGACGAGGATCGGTCGGGGCAGGCCACGTCGGCGCGCTCCTTCGCGTCGCTGTCAGCCTTCGGCGCGGACCCGGTCGCCTACTTCGAGCTGGCCTGCGCGGCGCTGGCCGGCTGGTCGCGCTGGGCGGAGCGACTCGGCGACGTCGGCTACCGTCGCACCGGCGAGCTGCGGTGGGCGACCGACCCACAGGCGGGACGCGAGCTCGCCGAGCAGGTCGAGCGTGCCCGTGCTCGCGGCTATCCGATCATGCCGGTCGACGAGCCGGAGCTGCGGCGGCTGCTGCCGGCGGCGGCCAATCCAGGCGCGGTCGCCGCGGCCAGTTACGCCCCGCAGGACGGCCAGGTCGAGCCCGACGCCGTCATGGCCGCCTGCCGCGCCGCCACGCGGATGGCGGGCGGCCGCCTGCTGCTGGGCGAGCCGGCTCGGATTCAGCTGGACGACGATGGCATCCGGGTCGAGGTCGCCGGGCGGGTACTGCGGCCCCGCATCGCGGTGCTCACCGCCGGCGCCGAATCGGTCGCCATCGCCAGGGCCGTCGGCCTCGACATCCCCATGCTGCCCAGCCCTGGGCTGCTGGTCCAGACCGAGCCGCTCCCCGCCTTCACCGACAAAGTCGTCTACCTGCCCGGCGATCCCGGCCCACAGGTGCACCTGCGCCAACGAACGGACGGCTCCGTCCTGCTCGGCGAGCGCTCGCAGGACACGGTCGCCCGCGAACCGAGCGAGCACCATGGCCGGGCCCTCCTCCGCCAGGCCGGCCGCTTCCTGCCCCTCCTCCGCGATGCCCGCATCGCTCGCATGCTGCTGGCCTGGCGGCCGATGCCCGCCGACCGGCTCCCGATCGTCGGTCCGGTCCCCGACCTGGACGGCCTCTACCTGGCCGTCGCCCATCGCGGCGTGACGCTGGCCCCGGCGCTCGGCCGGCTGGTCGCGGCCGAGATCGCCACCGGCGAGGAGGAGTGGCTGCTCGCCCAGTTCCGGCCCGGCCGATTCGCAGAGCGGGCGACTCGCGTCGTGCTCGATGTCGAGGAGGCGTTCCGCTCACGCCCGCGGAGCCGATGACGGTCTCGCTTCGTGGAGCGGCTCCGGTGGCCGTGCGTGGATGTCGGCATGCTGGAGAGGACCGAGGGCCGTCCGCCGATCGGCCCACGCCTGGGCGGGGACCGCACGGGCGATCTATTCCCTGGGTATTTCGCGCTGGTCATGCTGGCGAGCGCCGCCTCCACCAGCGCCTGCGCGGTCGCCCTTCGCTCGAGAGGATGTCGTCGCACAGCGCGACGCACTGGTTGCAGATGTAGACGCCGGGCCCGCCGAAGGCGTGGCCGCAGGCATCCAACGCCAACGCGCTTGCAGCGCTCAGCATGCAACTGCCCGCCACGACCGCGCTCGACCGTCAGGGCAGGTGTCGTGGCCGACCTCGCCGGGCGGTGGGTGCTGACAGGGGTGTCCTCCCGGACCAGCCGACAGATCAGATACAAGGCACCAAGCCCGCTGCACTTAGGGTCAGACCGGACGGAAGGACACCGCCGGGATCCTCGTACTGCGGTTGGCCCGCTATCGAGCCAGGTTCCTTGACGATCTGGTCGCGCCCGGCCAGGCGCACCAGTACACGGGCGTCGCCTGCCTCGCCACCATCATCGGCACCTTCATCGAGCGTGCCTCGACGGTGGCGCCACCGTCGAGCTGCTTGCCGAGGCGCCGGTGCCGCCGGCCTCTGCACGAGGCCTGAGACGATCTCGGGGCCGGAACCGTGCGCTGGGCGCTCCCGCTCAGAACTGCGTCGCCGGGTTGATGATGTAGTCGTCCGGCGGCTGGAGGAGCGCCTCCCGGCGGGCCAGGGCGGCCTGGACCGCGCCCTGGAGCCGCTCGGCCTTGGCCTGGTCGTGCGCGTCGGCCTGCTCGGCGAACTCCGGCATGACCTCGTGGGCGAACAGCTCAAGCGACTCGCAGATGTGCTCGTGGCGGGTCCGGCCGGCCTGGCTGACGAACACCAGCTGGTCCACCCCGGCGGCCTGGTAGCCGCGCACCAGCTCGCGGATCTGCTCCGGCGTGCCGATCGCCCCGCGCAGCGACCCCAGCCCCTCCTGGAGCAGCTGGGCGCCCAGCTGCACCCCGGTCTGCGCGGCGATCTGGCGGTCGAACCCGAACGCCGAGCGGTTTTGCTGGAACTCCTCCCAGATGCTGGTCCGGCCGGGCCGGTGCGTGCCGAACACGTAGTAGTGCGCCAGCGCGTAGCCGAAGAAGTGCGCCCCGTCCAGGCCCCGCTCGATGGCGGTCTCCTCATCCTGGTGGCACATGAGCGGGAGGACGCAGGCCACCTGCGGGTTGACCGCGAACCCGGCCGGCACGCACGCGTCGGAGGCGATGGTGGCGTAGTAGTCGTCCACCCATTCCTTGGCCCGCTGCGGCTCGATGAACGAGAACGACAGCGCGCCGATCCCCTTGGTGGCGGCCAGGTGGATGGTCTCGCGGCGCGAGCAGGCGACCCACAGCGGCGGGTGCGGCTTCTGCAGCGGCTTGGGGACCAGGTTGCGGGGCGGCACGTCGACGAATTTGCCCTGGTGGCCGGCGAATGGCTCCTCCACCAGCATGCGGGTGACCACGTCCAGCGCCTCGTCCCACTGCGCCCGCTTGTCCTCGCGGGCGATCCCGAACCCGCCCAGCTCGGTCTCGGACGACGACTCCCCCGTGCCGAACTCCACCCGGCCCCCCGACAGCAGGTCCAGCGTGGCGATCCGCTCGGCGACCCGAGCCGGGTGGTTGTACGCGGGCGGGAGCTGCACGATCCCGTGGCCGAGCCGGATCCGGCTGGTGCGCTGGCTGGCGGCGGCGAGGAACACCTCCGGCGCCGAGGAGTGGCTGTACTCCTCGAGGAAGTGATGCTCGACCTCCCAGAGGTAGTCGATGCCCAGGCGATCGGCCAGCTCGACCTGCTCCAGCGCGTCGCCGAGGAGCCGCTGCTCGTCGCCGGGCGCCCAGGGGCGCGGGAGCTGGTGCTCGTAGAAGATCCCGAATCGCATGGTGGTCCGTAGTCTGACTGTTACCGACAGTGACATCAAGGCATGCGGCGGTTGGCTTGTCACGCCCCTCTGGTAGGTTCCGCCCATGGCAGCGGTGGCACATTCCTATACATACCGGGCGCGGTCGGTGGCGGACCCGGAGACCGGTCGTGTCGGTCTGCAGACCTCCGGCGGGGTGACCACCGCCGGGCAGGTCGCGCACCCCCGGTTCTTCACCGGCTTTCTCGCCGGGGCCGAGCAGGCCGCCACCGGCCTGCTCGCGGTCGCAGGCGTCGCCCAGGCCCGCTACTACGACCCACAGCTGGCCGCGCTGCGCGACCCGGTCGTCACCTGCGGCGGGGACCGTCTGCGGTTCGAGTCGTTCTCCGGCTGCTGCGGCGTCTACGCCCGCCTGGACGTGCTGTCCGGGTCGCTGGACGGCGAGGTCATCGACCGTGGCACCACCAACGTGGATGTCAACGGCCCGCTCCGCGAGGCGCTGGCCAGGGTCGGCGGCGCTGACCCGCTGCGGCTGTCGGTCGGCCCGGACGAGCTGGCGGTGACGACCCTGGACGGCCCGGTGGTCGAGAAGAAGGTCCCACTGCCCGAGCGCTGGCTGCGCGGCTTCGCCGAGGTCCAGGTGATCACCGCCACCTTCGACCCGCGCGCGGAGCTGCCCGCCGCCGAGGCGGTCCGGTTCCTGCGCTCGCTGCCGCGGCCACGCAGCCGCTCGGGCGCCGGCGCGGCGCTGTGGGCCGTGCCCGCCGGCCGGTCGCTGCGGCTCACCGCCCGCCCGGTGCCCGGGGCGGTGTGCCTGCCCGGCCCCGAGCGGCTTGGGGCGCTGCTGCCGCTGCTGCGCTTCGCCCGGTCGCTGCGCGCCTACGGACCGGTCGCGGCCGCCGACAGCCCGCCGCTGGCCAGCGCCTGGGAGCTGGAGCTGCCGGCGATGCGGCTGGTGCTGACCCTGTCACCGGAGCCGCGGCGTGGGTTCTCCGGGGAGGGCGCGGCCCTGCACGCGCTCGCCGACGACGACACCGCCGCCGACGCCGACCTGGTCGCAGCGCTGTTGTCGTTCGAGCCCACCGTCGACGTCGACCTGCTCGCCGAGCGAGCCGGGCTGCCGGCCGACCGGGTGCGGGCCGCGCTGGCGCAGCTGGGCACCGCCGGACGGGTCGGCTTCGACGTTACCGAGGCCGCCTATTTCCACCGGGAGTTGCCCTACGACCCCGACCGTGTCGAGCGCATGAGCCCGCGGCTGCGCAACGCCCGCGCGCTGGTCCAGGCGGGCGCCGTGCGACTTCACGGGGATCTGGCCACGGTCAGGGTGGACGACCACGACCAGCGCGTCCGGTTCGCCTCCGACGGCGCCGCCTCGTGCACCTGTGGGTGGTGGGCGACGTATCGGGGCAGCCGCGGCCCCTGCAAGCACGTGCTCGCCGCCGGGATCGCCCGGGCGGAGGCACGATCCACCGTCGGCCGGTCTCGCTCCGTCACCGGCGGCCGCTGATGAAGCTCTGGCCGGCCGCGGGCGGCCGCGGCCACTCCGCGAACCGCGAATGGCACGCCCTGCGACGGCTCCTGCTCCTCCAGAACCGGGGCGTCACCCGTGCCCTCGACGCCGTGCGGGCCTCCGAGCGGGCCCTGCGGCACAACCCGCTGGGGAGTCCCGTCGCGATCGCCCGCTGGAACCAGGCCGCCACCAGGCACGCCATGGCCCGGCAGCAACTGGCCGACGCGGTCCGCGCGTCCATGCCCCCCATCGTGGCGTTCGTGCGCGGGCTCGATGACCCGCAGCGCCGCGCGCTGGCCGGCCCGGTCCGCGCCCATGCGCGGGAGCTGCTCGGCCGGCGGGCCTTCTCGGACTGGTCGGCCATCTCATTCGAGGTGCGCCGCGCGAGAGGCTACGCGTTGCGCGTCGCCGGGGCCGGCTGCTTCACCGGCGCCGAGGCGACGGCCGCATGGCTGGCCCGCCGCGACCTCCAGGACTGGAGCTTCCAGCTCGGCCCGGACGAGCAGACAGCGGCGATCCTCGAAGTGCTGCGGGACCGCGATCCCGGGTGGCTCGCGGACGTCGCCCGCCGACTGGCCGGCCGGCTGCGACCCGCCGACCGGCAGGAGACCAACCGGGTCCTCTGGACGACCACGGCCGCGCTGGTTCGGCACACCGGGATCGATCCGCCGACCACCGACGGGTTCGTCTCCGGCTGGGTGCTGGCGCACACGGCGCCGTGGCCCACGCGTTCCGGGGACCGCGACGGCCGTTGTCTGCTCCACCGGCTCCGCGGCGATCCCTTCCTCGACGTCCTCAGCCCGCACCTGTTCGAGGTCGACGAGGCCGGCGAGCTGCTCCTGTGGGGTACCCGACCGTCACACCGGCTTCCCGCCGAGCAGACCTGGCCGGGCGCGCTCGCGCGGCTCGCCGCGGAGGGCCGGCTCGCCAGGGCGGCGCTGCTCGACCGCTGCCTCGGCCGGCTCCTGCGTGGCGGGCGGCCGGCCACGTTGGGCGGCTTCGTCGCGTTCCACGAGGCGCTGGCTCCCGACCTCGACGAGCTGGCCGCCAGGACGCGCGACTATCTGCGGCTGCTCCCCGACGCCCAGCCCGCCGTGGCCGAGCTGGCGCAGCGGGCCCTGCGCCGGCTCGACGACGCCGGCAGGCTGGACCGGCCGGTGGTCCTGGAGGCGAGCAGGGCGGTGCTGTTCCGCACCGAGCGCAGGCTCGTCCGCGCCCAGCTCGCCTGGCTGGACGCGGCCGCCCGCCGCCGTCGCGGCCAACCCGACGAGCTCGACGAGCTGCTGGGCACACTCGCTGTCGCCCTCGGGCAGGATGCCGCCCACCTGCAGGAACGCGCGCTCTCCGTGGTGCGCCGGCATGCCAGGCATGCGAGCCCGGCTGGCCGCACCGCGCTCCTCCAGGCCGCCGAGGCGCTGCCCGACGACGTCCGGCGGCGACTCACCGAAGCACTCGGCGCCGCGCCGGCGACCGGCCGTACGGTGGCGGCGGGCGAGCCGGAGGCGACGCCGGTCGCGCGCCCCGCGTCCGGGCCTTCCTTGTCGCCGCCGGCCCCCCGGGCGCTGCCGCCACCGATCGGCACACCCGCCGAGCTGGCCGAGGAGCTCACCGTGCTGCTCCACGCCCGCCAGACCGACCGGGAAACCGACGGGACACTCGATCCGGTGGCGCTCGAGCGCGTGCTCGCGGCGCTCGTCAGCCTCGCCCACGCCGACCGTGCCGCCTTGCACCAGGCCGCCGCGCCCGTGCTGCTCCGCTACAACATCAGTCCCCCCAGCGACGTCCCCCGTCGAGCGTCGTGGGAAGGTTGGTTGGCATGGCTGCGATCGGACGATTGCTGGTACTGGTCCAACACGCGCACCGCGGTGGGGCTGATCGCCGCCGCCGCGATGGCGCCGGTGGGCCCCGGGATCCGGGGGGCTGCACCCACGCGGGCGGCATGGCTGCGCCCGGTTGTGTCGATGCCAAGGGCCGGCCGGCATCCGGCACGTTCACGCCCGCGGCAGGCCATCATCTGGCGACTCCGTGAGATCGCCACCGGCCTGCTGGACGAGCCGGTCCCCACGCTGCTTGCCACCCCGACGACCGCGGCCGGGCACGTCGACCCGGCCGTGCTGGTCGGCAAGCTGGCCCGCGCCGAGCGGGAGGGCTGGCAGCCGTGGGAGCTGGACCTTCAGCAGGCGCTGCTGCGGTTGCCACGCGAGTGCGATCCGGCCGCCCTGGATCGCGCCCGGCGGCTGCGCTCCCCCGCTGGGCAGCGGCTCGCCGCGTGGCTGGAGCGCGGGGGTCCGCCCGATCCGGCCCTGGATCGCCTCGTGCGCGTCATCCCGAGGACCCGCTCGCGCTGGGCGCCGGTGGCTGACGTCGACCGCACCCTGGTGCTGGCCACCAGGGCCGCCCCGGCGGACGACCGCGGGGCCGCCCGGTCCGCATCGCCGGGCTGGCCGCCGTCGCTCGTCGAGCTGCTCTTCGACCTCGACCTGCCCGATCACCTCATGCCTGGGCACTGGTGGACCACCGGGGGATACGAATACGCGGCGAGGCTGTGCTGGCCTGCGCTGCTCCCCAGTCACCGTGAACTGGCCGCCGCCCACCTGCTTCCCGCCCTCGCGCTGCTCCCGCGGCACAGCCGCGGAGCCGGCGCCGTGCTGCCGCCGCTCGCCGAGGGCGACGGCCCGATCGGCACCGCGTTCGCCCTCGCGCTCGCACACGGCTTGGGCGCCGGCGACCGTGCCGACCGTGCCGCCGCGGCCGACGCGCTGGTCATTCTCGCCGGCCGCGGCCAGCTCGACGGGGCCGCCCTCGGACGCGAGCTCGCCAGTCTCGTCGCGCTCGGGCTGTTCCCGGTCCAGCGGCTCGTCGAGCCACTGC
>DASVXQ010000132.1:0-17739 GCA_036392615.1 Actinomycetes bacterium
CTGAGGGCCACCGTGGGCGTCCTGCGCCAGCCGGCCGGCGAGGCAACCAGCGCCGCGCCGACGGGCCTGGGCGTCCCGCTGGCGAGCCCGGGCGTCCCACCGGCGGGCCAAGGCGGCCGGTCGGCGGTCCTGGGCGCCGCGCCGCCCGCGCCGGCACCCGGCCTCGCCCAGCTCGACGACCTGATGGCAATGGCGGCCGGGGCGGGGCTCGAGGTGGACGTCGGCGTCGACGGGGCCGCCAGGCCGCTGCCGGCGGCGGTCGACCTGACCGCCTACCGGATCGTGCAG
This sequence comes from Actinomycetes bacterium, assembly GCA_036392615.1. GTDB lineage: Bacteria > Actinomycetota > CALGFH01 > CALGFH01 > CALGFH01 > DASVXQ01. The sequence continues at coordinate 289 of DASVXQ010000132.1, forward strand.
GAGTCGCTCACCAACGTGCTGCGGCACGCCCGCGCGACCGCGGTGGCGGTGCGGATCGGCTACCAGCCCGACGGGCTGGTGGTCGAGATCGGCGACAACGGCCGCGGGGCCGCCGCCGGCCCCGACGGCGGGGGATACGGACTGATCGGCATGCGCGAGCGCGCCACGGCGGTCGGCGGCGGGCTGGAGGCCGGCCCGGCGCCGTCGGGAGGGTTCACCGTGCGTGCCTGGCTGCCGACCCCGGGGCGGCGGGGATGAGCGTCCGCGTGGTGCTCGCCGACGACCAGAAGCTGGTGCGCGCCGGCTTCCGCGTCCTGCTGGAGAACGCCGATGACATCGAGGTCGTCGGCGAGGCGGCCAACGGCGCGGAGGCGGTCGAGCTCGCCAGGTCCGCGCGGCCGGACGTGGTGCTGATGGACATCCGCATGCCGTTGCTCGACGGTCTGCAGGCGACCCGGCGGATCGTGGCCGACGAGCTGCTCGCCGGCGTCCGCGTCGTGGTGCTGACCACCTTCGAGCTGGACGAGTACGTCTTCGAGGCGCTGCGCGCCGGTGCCAGCGGGTTCCTGCTCAAGGACATCGAGCCGGCCGACCTGCGCCAGGCCGTCCGGGTGGTCGCCGGCGGCGACGCGCTGCTCTCGCCCGCGGTGACCCGCACGCTGATCCAGGAGTTCGTCGCCCGGCCCGCCCGCCAGTCGGTGGCCCCCGAGCGCCTGTCGGCCCTGACCGACCGGGAGCGCGAGGTCATGGCGCTGGTCGCCGAGGGCCTCACCAACGACGAGATCGGCCAGCGCCTGTTCATGAGCCCGGCGACCGCGCGCACCCACGTCTCCCGCGCGATGGTCAAGCTCGGGGCGCGCGACCGCGCCCAACTGGTGGTCCTCGCCTACCAGAGCGGGCTCGTCGCCGGCGCCTGACCGCGACGCGCGGCGGTCCGTACGTCCAGCTGCGTAACGGAACCGTCACGCCTGGACGGACGACGCCGGGACGCCAGATCCCTAGGGTCGGAGGGGTCCGCCAACGAGCGATCCCGAGGAGGCCACGATGGCATCCACCAACCGTACGGTCACCAGCGAGCTCGCCCAGCCGCGAGCCGGCAGTGGGGGAGGGGGAGCGGCGGCGTTGTTCTGGCTCACCTCTGTACAGGCGGCGCTGGTGTTCGCGCAGGCCGCGCTGGCCGGCCAGTTCCTGAACGGCAACCAGGGCGCGCTCAACCTGCACGCGGCCAACGCGGAGGTCATTCCGCTGGTCACCATCGCCCAACTGGTGGTCGCCATCCGCGTCTGGCGCCGCCGCAAGGTCGCCTGGCCCACGGCGGCGGCAGCGTTGCTGCTCGTCGCGGTCGTGTTCCAGGTCGGCTTGGGGTACGGCCGCCAACTCGCCGTTCACGTCCCGCTCGGCGTGGCGATCTTCGGCACCACGCTGTGGCTGCTCATCGGCACCCGCCGCCTGTGGACCGCCCGGCACGCCTGAGGCGGTTCGCGGGTCGCGGGTCGCTTCGGACCACCGCGCACGCTGGGTCATTACGGCCAAGACGCAGCTCGCGCCCGGTAGCGATGTACGATAATCGCGAACTTATATTTCAGGCCCCTACAGGGAGGGACTGGCCAGGCAGGACAGCAGGACAGTACGAAGCTCCCTGAAGGATCCGGGCCGGCAGGGGAGCGCGGCCGAGCGCCGGACCGCAGGGACGAGTGCGGACCGCAGGCCCCGTGCGGGACCCAGGCCCGAGTGGGGAGCCCAGGCTCGGGTGCGGGACGCGCCGCGGAGCCAGGCGCGGCCACAGGCACGGCGGCCCGCGTCATCCGCGGAGCCGCAGGCGCGCCAGCCCGGCGTGGCCCGCGGAGCCACGCGACGCGGTGGCCGGCGTCAGCTCGTGAAGCGGTAGCGGGTCTGGCTGTAGGGGTCCTTGCCGAAGGCGAGGACCTTGGTCGGGGTGACGCCGAAGACGAGGCCAGTACGGCCGGCGGGGTCGCCGAACGTCTCGTCGCGGACCTCGAAGTCCCAGTCGAGCTTCGACTTCCACAGGGCCGCCAGCCGCTCGAGCTGGGCGCGGTCCTTCACGCGGGCCGCGGTCCCCTCGACCACCACGTCGAGGCCCGAATTGAACCGGTTGGCGCCAGTGGCGAGGACGCAGCGGGCGTCGGACTCCAGGTTCTTCGACTTCTGCTCGGCGTCGCCCGTGCAGAAGTACAGCGTCCCGTCCAGCCACACAGCCGGCAGCGGCGTCACGTGCGGCCGCCCGTCGCGGCGCACCGTCGACAGCCAGAACATCTCCGACTTCTCCAGGACCTCGGCGACCTCCGCCCACGGTCGCGCCGTGGCGCCAGGCGCACTGAATCCCTCGTTGAACTCCACGGTCGGCTCGATCTGCGGCATGAACGCGCTCCTCTATGGGACGGTGACTCAATACGGATAGACACCGCGCGGGCCTGGAACTCACCGCTCCGATGGAGCCTAGAGTTCCGCCCGTCCTGTCGCTGTTGCCGAGGACCATCCGCTCGATAATCGGTACATATATTGCAGTAAGGGCAGAGCAACTACCAGGCTCAGGAGTGGAGACCCGGGCGACGGGCGAGCGCGGAAGCTCCCGCGATTGGGGCCTGTCCGGCTGTGGGCGGGCGCCGGAAGCTCCCGTGAAGCCGTGATGCGGTGAAGCCGCGCAGTCGTCGAGCGTCAGCGCAGGCGGAACCAGCGGTAACCGTGGGCTTCGAGAGGCACGGGGGCGTCCAGGCGCTCGACGCGGTCGTAGGCGCCGTCGGCGTGCAGCTCGACCGCCGTGGCGTCACGGTCGTCGTCGGAAAGCTCGACCCGTGGCTCGACCGGCTTGTCGCTGAGGTTGTGCAGCGTGACGACCACGTGGCCACGCCACTCGGAGCGCAGCGCGAGCACGGCGGGGTCGTCGGCGGCCAGTACCTGGCATTCGCCCCAGCCGAGCTCGGACGTCTCCTTGCGCCTGCGGATCAGGCGCTCCATCCAGTTGAGCAGCGAGTGCGGGTCGCGGCGCTGCTCGGCGACGTTGACCTTGCGGTAGCCGAAGTCCCCGTCCGCCACCACCGGCACCTTCGGCTCGGCGTTGCTGAAGCCGCCGCCCGACCGGTCGTTCCACTGCATGGCGATCCGGACGCTGCCGCGCCCCTCGACGCGGAGGTCGTCGCCCATCCCGATCTCCTCGCCGTACAGCAGCACCGGCGTCCCGGGCAGCGCAAACAGCAGGCTGTACAGCAGCTGGAGGCGGCGCAGGTCGCCGTGCAACATCGGCGGGACCCGCCGCCGGATGCCGCGCCCGTAGATCTGGAGGTCCTCGCTCGGCGCCAGGGCGTCGAAGACCTCCTGCCGCTCCGACTTGGAGAGCTTGTCGAGGGTCAGCTCGTCGTGGTTCTTGACGAAGTTGGCCCACTGGTTGATCTCGGGGACGGACGGCATCTCGCGCAGCGCGTCGGCCAGCGGCTCGGCCTGCTGCCGCACTAGCGACAGGAACAGCCGCTGGTTGACCACGAAGTTGAACAGCATGTGCATCTCGTCGCCGTCCTCGTCGCCGAAGAAGCGGCGCTGGTCGGGCGGCTGGAGGTTCGCCTCGGCGAGCAGGATCGCGTCGCCGCGGCGACGGTCCAGGAAGGCGCGCATGCCGCGCAGGTACTGGTGCGGGTCGCCCTGGCTGTGCTCGCTGGGGCCGACCATCTCGATCACGAACGGCGCGGCGTCGAGCCGGAAGCCGGACAGGCCGAGCTGGATCCAGTAGCCGATGACCTTGTTGATCTCGTCGCGGACCCTGGGGTTGGCGATGTTGAGGTCCGGCATGCTCTTGTAGAAACGGTGCAGGTAGTACTGGCCGGCGCGCTCGTCGTACTCCCAGTTGGAGGTCTCCTGGCCAGGGAAGACGAGGTCCTTGGGGCCGTCGTCGGGCGGCTCGTCGGCCCAGCAGTAGAAGTCGCGGTAGGGCGAGTTGCGGTCGGCCCTGGCGGCCTGGAACCAGGGGTGGTCGACGGAGGTGTGGTTGACCACCAGGTCGGCGATCACCCGGATGCCGCGCTCCCGCGCGCTGCGCAGGAACTCGACCACGTCGCCCAGGCTGCCGAGCCGCGGGTCGACGCCGTAGTAGTCGGCGATGTCGTAGCCGTTGTCGCGGTTGGGGCTCGGGTAGAACGGCATCAGCCAGATGCAGGTGATCCCGAGCCCGGCAAGGTAGTCGATGCGGTTGGTGAGTCCCGGGAAGTCGCCCACGCCGTCGTCGTTGCTGTCGGCGAACAGCTCGACGTCGACGCAATAGAGGACGGCGCTCTTCCACCACAGGTCGCTGGTCGCCTTGTCGCTCATGCCTGGTCGCTACCCATCGCTGGAGGAGCTGAAGCCCCCGCGGCGAAAGCGGCCTCGGCGGGCCGTCGGTCAGCCTTGCCCGGGCGGCCGGTTAGGCCCGGCGGGCCGGCCAGGCCCTGGCGGCCGCCGGTCAGGCCCCGCTCGGCCACTGGTCATGCCTCGTCCGGGGGCGTCAGCCGGGCGGCGCGGGACTCGAGGTAGCGCCGCTCCGGGATGCTGAGGGTGCGCCGCGCGGCGAGCTGGTACTGGGTGCGCGCGGCCCGCCGGTCGCCGGCGAGGTCGAGCAGGTGCCCGCGCACGGCGTGGAGCCGGTGGTGGCCGGCCAGCGCCGGGTCGCGCTCGGCGTCGTCGAGCTGCCGCAGGCCTGCCTCGGGGCCCTGCACCATGGCGACCGCGACGATGCGGTTGAGGGTGACCATCGGACCTGGCGCCATGTTCCGCAGCAGCTCGTAGAGCCCGAGGATCTGGACCCAGTCGGTGTCGGAGGCGCGGGCTGCCTCGTCGTGGACCGCGGCGATGGCGGCCTGGAGCTGGTAGGGGCCGATCGGCGCGCTGGCCAGCGCCTCGGTGATCAGCGCGGTCCCCTCGGCGATCGCCTGGGCGTCCCAGCGGGCGCGGTCCTGCTCGGCCAGGGGGACGAGGGTGCCGTCCGGGCGGGTCCGCGCGGGCCGGCGCGCGTCGGTCAGCAGCATCAGCGCGAGCAGCCCGGCGACCTCCCCGTCGTCGGGGAGCTGCTGGTGGAGCTGCCGGGTCAGCCGGATGGCCTCGCTGGTGAGCTCGACGCGGTGCAGCGCGGTCCCGGAGCTGGCGGTGTACCCCTCGTTGAAGATCAGGTAGAGCACGTGCAGCACCGCGCCGATCCGCTCGGCGCGCTCCTGGGGCGGCGGCATGCGGAACTCGGCGCCGCTGGAGCGGATCCGCTGCTTGGCGCGGCTGATGCGCTGCGCGACGGTCGCCTCGGGGATGAGGAAGGCGCGGGCGATCTCCGCGGTGGTGAGCCCGCCGACGGCGCGGAGCGTCAGCGCGACCTGCGAGACGGGCTTGAGCGACGGGTGACAGCACAGCAGCAGCAGGGTGAGGGTGTCGTCGACCGCCGGCGCGAGCTCCGGCCCGGGCGGCACCTGCGCGGCGGCGGTCCGCTCGCGCCGGCGGCGGGCGGACTCGTTGCGCCACCGCTCGGTCAGACGGCGGGACGCGACCGTGATCAGCCAGCCCTTCGGGTTGCCGGGCACGCCCTCGGTGGGCCATTGCGTCGCCGCGGCCAGCAGCGCCTCCTGGACGGCGTCCTCGCAGTCGTCGAAGTCGCCGGAGCGGCGGACCAGCACCGCCAGCACCTGCGGGGCCAGCTCCCGCAGGCGGTCCTCGACCTCGGCGCCGGCGTTCACAGCTCCAGGCCGCTCCGGTCGAACACCGGCCGGACCTCGACCTCGTTGTAGGCGGCGTCGGGTGCCCGCGCGGCCAGCTCGACGGCACGGTCCATGCTGTCGCACTCGACCAGATAGAAGCCGGCCAGGTGCTCCTTGACCTCGGCGAACGGGCCGTCGGTGGTGATCGTCCGCCCGTCGCGGACCGAGACGCGCCTGGCCATCGACGGGTCGGCGAGGCCTTCGGACACGATCAGCTCGCCGGAGGCGGCCAGCGCCTCGGTGAGGGCCGCATGGCCGCGCCCGAACTCGACGCGCTGCTCGTCGGACATGCCCTCCCAGACCGCGCGGGACCTCGGGTTGCTGTAGATCAGGATCAGGTACTTCACCGGCTCCTCCTCAGCGATTGCCGCCACGCACACCGACGTGTCGAAGCCGGCGCGCCAGCTTCGACACCCGTACCAGAGCGACGGAATCCGAGCAGAGGAGGCAGCAAATGTCGACAACGACATTCGTCAACCTGCCCGTGCGGGACCTGGCCAGGGCAACCGAGTTCTTCACCAGGCTCGGCTTCTCGTTCGACCCGCGGGCCACCAGCGAGCGCACCGCCTGCATGGTGATCAGCGACGAGGCGTTCGCCATGCTGCACGTGGAGCCGCGCTTCAAGGAGTTCATCGGCCAGGAGATCACCGACACCTCCAGGGCCCGCGAAGTGATCGTCGGCCTGACGACCGACACCCGGGAGCAGGTCGACGACCTGGTCGAGCGTGCCCTTGCCGCCGGCGCGCAGCCGCTCCCCGACCCGCCGGACCAGGGCTTCATGTACATGCGCGCCTTCCGTGACCTCGACGGCCACCAGTGGTCCTTCCTCCACATGGACATGTCCGCCAGGTAGCTTCGGCGATTCGTCACCGTCGACGAGTCGACAGATCGACATGGCCGGGCAGGGCAGCCTGGGGGTGTTGGGGACGGCCTGCGGGTGGTGCCGAGCGGCTGGGCCGGCCCGCCGGCGGCGCGGACCCGGGGTCAGCGGCGTGGCGCGTGCGCGGAGGTCGCGGTGGGGGCGGCCGGGGACGGGCGGGGTTCACCGCCATGATCGTCGGCGCGTCCAGGCTCTCCGGTCACCGTCACGAGCCGTGGGTCGTCGGCCAGTGTCGCCGCCGCCGTCTCGGGAGCGTTACGGAATAGTCTGCGTCGAACCCGGATCGCCGTCAGGAGGCCGTCGCGCGATGAACCCGCCAGCCCGCCCCGCGAAGCAACGCAAACAGGACACCCTGGCCCGGCTCGAGCGGGACGTCGACGCCTGGGTCGCCAGCGCTGACCCGGCCAGCGGGACGCCGTACCTGATCCCGTTGTCGTTCCTGTGGGACGGCGAGACCGTGCTGATCGCCACGCTGGAGACCAGCCCGACGAGCCGCAACCTCCGGGCCACCGGCAAGGTCCGGCTCGGCGTCGGCCTGACCCGCGACGTGGTGCTGATCGAGGGCACCGTGGACGCGGTCCCGGCGGCCGAGCTGCCCGACGAGGTCGGTGATGCGTTTGCCGCCAAGGCCGGCTTCGACCCACGCCGGCTCCGCGAGCCCTACCTCTATTTCCGCATCCACCCCCGCCGGATCCAGGCCTGGCGGGAGGTCAACGAGCTCGAGGGCCGCGAGCTGCTGCGCGGCGGCCGCTGGCTTGTGCCCGACTGACGGGCGCGGCCCCGCGGGCGGCGCCCATGGGGACCCGGCGGGTCAGCCGCCGCCGAGGCGATCAGCCCTGCCGGGATGCCGCCTGGAGGGCCGGGTCGACGGCCAGCTCGACGGCGATGGTCGTGCCGCGGCCGCAGCCGGAGTCGATCAGCAGCCGCCCACCGACCATCTCGACCCGCTCACGCATGCCGGCGAGGCCGAAGTGGCCGTGCTCGACCAGCTCCGCGGTCGACGTCGTGGCCGGGTCGAAGCCGATGCCGTCGTCGCGGATCTGCAGCCGGGTCAGGCCGTTGTCGCTGGCGAGCAGCACCCACACCCGCGAGGCCCTGGCGTGCTTGGCGACGTTGCTCAGCGCCTCCTGGGTCACCCGGTACAGCACGGTCTCCTGCTCGCCGGTGAGCTGCGTGGTGGTGTCCGCGTTGACCGTGCAGGCCACCCCGCTGGCGTCCTGGAAGGCGCCGCCGTGGCTGGTGAGGGCGCTGGCCATGCCGAGCTCGTCGAGCACCGGCGGCCGCAGCTGCGACATCAGCCGCCGCAGGCTCTCGATGTCCACGCTGAGATCGGTCTCCAGCACGCTCAGCAGCCTGTCGGCGTCGTGCAGCTCGCCGGTCTTGAGGTGGAGCCGTGCCACCTCGAGGTTGTACAGCAGCGCGGTGAGCCGCTGGACCGGCCCGTCGTGCAGCTCGGCCGCCAGGCGCGTCCGCTCGAACTCGGCGACCCGCAGCACCCGCTGGCCGGTGAGCTCGCGCTCCTGATGCGTGGCCAGCTCGCCGGCGAGCCCCCGCATCCGCAGGAGCGCGAGCAGGAACAGGGCCGCTGATCCCACCGCGAGCGCGATCACGGTCGGCAGGCTCTCCCGGCCCCGGCCGGCCTGGATCGCCAGGATCGCCGAGGGGAGCAGGCACGCGCCCGCCAGCAGCAGCAGCCGCCCGCGGCTCAGCCGCACCCTGACCGGGGTCGGCTCCGACAGGCTGACCATCGAGGGATGCAGCGCCGCCGTCCCGAACCCCACGTAGAACAGGATCCAGCACAGGTCCAGGAGCTGCTGGTGCTGCCAGGTCCAGGTGTTGGAGACCTGCAGGAACACGGCCACGGTGTCGCCGAACAGCAGCGGCACGATGCCGCCGGTCAGCAGCCACCAGGTGGCCGGCCGGTTGCTGACGCCGATGGCGAGCCGGGCGGCCACCGCGAGCACCAGCACGTCGCCCAGCGGATAGGCGATCGAGACCAGCCGCTCTCCCGGGGTGAGGCCAGCCCTCCAGATGTACGGGCTGATCAGGAACACCCACGACAGCAGGCCCAGCCCGATGACGATGATCGACGCGTCGGCCAGGCTGGCCAGGTCACGCCCCGGATTGCCGCAGCGGATCAGCAGCAGGAGCCCGGCGACCAGGATCGGGTAGAACGCCAGAGAGAACAGGTCGGCGACCGACGGGAACACCGGCCCGGATTCGATCACCCGCACGCGCACGACCTGCAGCCAGCCGCCGATGACGAAGCTGAGCTGCCCGGCGGCGAACAGGTACCAGGCCAGCCGGGAGGCGGGACGGTGCCAGCGTGTGCCCAGCACGGTCGCGGTCGCCGCCGACCCGCCGATCAGCGGCCACACCACCAGCTTCGACGCGGTCGCGGGGACGAGATAGTAGGCCGTGCAGAGCCCGATCCCGAGCCCGAGATAGACCTGCCACCCCAACCGGCGCATGCGCCGCAGTATGCACCATCACGATCCACGGTCTTATCCGCACTTCGACGGACCACAAACCTGACCATCGCAGGCGCATCAGGAGGGACCGTGACGACCAGCCCAATCGCTGGTCAGCGGGTCCGCCGGCGGGTTGTGGGGCGGTGGCGGCGCTGCGGAGCTGCAGGCTGGCTGGCGAGCCTCGAAGCCATGGGCGAGCGCGCGAGGTCCTCTGGACCGTGGTCGACTTCACGCCGGTGGCGCCGCCGGGGCGTGTGGGACCGGGTCCTGGCCGCCTTGCAGGCTCAGGCGGACACGCGTGGCGAACGCGAGGCCAACTACCTGGCGATGGTCATCATCGCCGCGATCGTGCTGCTGTGGCTGCGATAGCACGCCGCGCTACTCATAGCGGCTGGCCGCAAACAGCTGTCCCGCGCACGACCGCCAGGAAAGCGGCTCGACCCCCTCGGGTTGCGGCGCAGGACTGGAACCTACTGGGCTTGGTGGTGGACCATCCGCGAACGCCCACGCTGACCACACCACCCAGGTGTCCAGGTAGGAGCCGAGGTCCTCGCTGGTCCAGGCCAGCTCGGCGGCCCAAAGCCCCTGCGCTGCGCGGGTGGCGAGCTCGGCCTGGTCGCGGCGGAACTCGTCGCCCAGCCAGCCCAGGAAGACGACGAAGTTCTCGGCCGTGGTGACCTGCCGCCAGCTGGTCACCGTGGGCAGCCTCCGACGAAGCGGCGGGCCGTCCCTGGTCCGTGCCTGCTGCAGCTGGAACGCAAAGCCCCGCCAGGTTGGCGGGTCGATCTGGTGGCAATCAGGGGAACCGGGTTCGAGGTAGCTGGCGTACAGCCAGCGAGCCCAGGCGTGCAGGTAGTCCGGCAACTGCCGGTTCCTCCACTGTTCCGATGACCGCACGAAGTCATAGGACAGCACCGACAGGAAGGTCCGGAAGTCCTGAGCGGTCTCTACCACTACCCAGTCGTCCACGCGGCGAGCCGTGCCATGGCGGCAGTGTAGATGCAGGCGTCGACCACACTCACCAATCAACATTGCAAACGCGCCCTAGCGGACCCTCTCGAGGTACAGGACGCTGGGGCCGGCGGCTTCCGACGGTGCGCTGAAGCTGACGGCCTCGGAGCGCTCGACGGTCGTCGTGGCGCCCGGGACCGTCGCACGACGCTGGACGCTGAACCACTCCGCCGAGTAGGTGGCCGGCTCCAGCCGCACCGTGAACGGAGCAGCGGCCCCGTCGGGCGCGAGGACCAGATACTCCTCGCCGGGACTGGCCAGCGCGTACCCCGTCGAGCTGAGATCCTCCCGCGGCGCCATGGCGATCAGGTCCATCCGCCCGGCGAAGCGCAGCGTGTCGCCCATCGCGTGGCGGGCGGGCTCGAAGGCCGCATAGGACATGGGCCCACCCGCGGACGGGTCCGGCGGGTCGACGCCGCCGATCAGGCCCATGTCCATCAGGATCGGATGGTTGCCCCGCAGGAAGGACTTCCAGGCCCAGAGCGGGTCGCCGCGGCCCGGCGCGTAGTGGTCGGTGTCGCTGATCACGACCTTCCTGCCGTCCGCGGCGGGCGGGTCCTCCAGCCACCGGGACTGCGGCGAGCCCGGTGCCATGGGATGCCCGCCGCCGGCGAAGACCTCGTCGTCGTAGCCGGGGGAGATCCACTCCGCCCGGCTGGCGAACAGCGGGCCGTTGACCCTGGTCTGCTGGGGGACGGGAAACTGCATCGTCATCCCCATCGGATGCCGGTCAGCGCCCAGCTTTGCCTCGTGCTCACGGACGCGGTCGATCACCCAGTACTGCCAGGCCGTGGAGTCACCCCATTCGGGCGCGCCGGCCTGTCCCAGCGCCTGGGCGAAGGCCGGGTCGGCCTTCCCGCCGCCGGAGGACTCGTTGGCGACCTCCCAGAGCAGGTTCGGCAGGTCGCCGACGGTGTCGACCACCTTGCGGATGTAGGCCTCCTGGAGCGCCTGGACCCGCGGGTCCAGCGGCAGGACCTGGTAGTCGACGATCGAGCCGATCCCGACCCCGTTGAGGTTGTTGGCGGCATGGAACGGGTGGCCCTCGACGTGGTCGGGCGCCGGGCTGAGGTGCAGGCCCCAGCCCTCGAAGAGCATCACCGACACGTACATCCCTCGCTCGCCGGCGGCGACGACGCGGGCCCGGAGCCGGTCGAAGAACGCCTGGTCGAACCGGTCCAGGTCGAACTTCGGCCGGCCGTCGTTGGCCACGCCGGGCCCGGTCCGCGGCCACGGCTGCGGGGTCATGCACAGGTGGAAGTCGCCGCCGGCGGCCTGCGACCGGAACTGCTCCCAGCGCCACAGGCGGATGAAGTTGTGGCCGTGCGCCTCCAAGAAGTCGAGGTACTCGCCGTAGTCGAGCTGCTCGGCGGTCTCGGCGCAGGCCGCGCCGGGGCCCATCCCGTCGTGGAGGTTGTTCCAGACGTGGGACCCGGTGAGGTAGACGGCGCGGCGCGCATCGGAGGCGACGGTGAAGTAGCGCGGGTTCGCCGCGGAGACGACCAGCGGCCCAGCGGCGCCGGCGGGCTGATGGACGGTACCCATCGCTGGCTGGCTTCCTTCCTGTCGTCGATTCGCCTCGTGCGATCATCGCCGATGGGCCAGCTGCGCGCGCGGTGCCGCCGGGCATTCCGTGCAACCGGCGACGGTGGCGGGCATGCCGGCCACCTTCGCGTATCGGTCCGGTAGGATCCGAGCCGCCCAGACCCGCCGAGATACCTGGGAGCGACGGCATGACAATGACCGGCGACGGCAGCGAGGAAGCGATCGAGCCAGCACCACTCGAGCTCAACACCAACGTGCCCCAGTCAGCTCGGGTGTACGACTACTGGCTTGGCGGCAAGGACAACTTCCCGGCCGACCAGGCGGTGGCCGAGGCGATTGCCGAGCAGCTCCCGACCATCCGGGATCAGGTGCGCGCGCAGCGGGCATTCCTCGGCCGGGCCGTCCGATACCTCGCCAGGGACGCCGGGATCCGCCAATTTCTCGACATCGGCACCGGCATCCCGTCGGCGGGCAACGTCCACGACGTGGCGCAGCAGTTCGCCCCGGACGCCCGTGTGCTCTACGTCGACAACGACCCGATCGTGCTGCTGCACGCGCGGGCGTTGCGGCCCAGCACCCCACAGGGGCGGGTCTCCTTCATCCAGGCCGACCTGCGCGAGCCGGAGACGATCCTGGGCGCCCCAGAGCTCCGCCAGACCTTGGACCTGTCCGAGCCGGTCGGCCTGGTGCTGATCGGCGTCATCCACCACCTCCGCGACGACGACGATCCGCGAGGGATCGTGGCCACCTTGCTGGAGGCGCTGGCGCCCGGCAGCCACCTGGTGCTGACCCAGTCGACCCCGGACTTCGACCCGGAGGCGATGCGTGGCCTGGCCGCGGCCTCGGAGCAGGGCGGGATCCCCAACGTACCCCGCAGCTTCGCCGACACCGCGCCGTTCTTCGCGGGGCTGGAGAGGGTCGAGCCTGGCCTGGTGCGGCTGGCGGACTGGCGGCCCGACCCTGGGTCCGAACAGCCCCGGGTCCCCATCCACGCCTACGGCGGAGTCGGCCGCAAGCCGTAGCGCGTCGGGAACCTGCCAGCGGCGGCTGTGCGGGAACCTCAGGCCACCGCGGCCCGTCTCATCTGTCGTCGGTCGCCAGCGATGCGTGGAGGTTGGACGTGGGAGCGGCGTCCGGGTCGTGCGTGGCGATCCCGACCGGCGGACGCTGTACGTTGCCGGCGGGCCGCCAGGCCCGCCCGATGATCCCTGCGCCCGCGCCTACACGGCCACCGCCGACCCCAGCGGCAACAGGATGACGGTCACGGTGCGTGAGCTGCCAGCTGCGCCGCTGCCGCCAGGACATGGGTGTGCACTCCCCGGCTACGGCAGGACGGTCACGGTGGCGCTGCCGGAGCCGTTGCGGGGCCGCCGGGGCGGCAGGACGAGCGGCTGGAAATCGAGCAGGGGGATCCTGGCAAGCTGGCGCGGCCTGGCCATGATCCGGTCGTGCTGGCCGGGCCGGTGGTGCGAGGGATGCCAGCGACGGTCTGGAAGACCAGGAGGGTTCGACGACTCCGTCTGCGTCTCCTGGGCCGAGGGGACCATGGGGTATCGGGTCTGTCGCAGCGGCCCGGGCCGGTGCCGCATCCCTCCACCGGCGGGCTCCGGCCGGTCAGCCCCGTGTGATCGAGACGTCGTCCGCATAGAAGCAGGTGCCGGGCGGGGAGGCCGACGTGTAGACGTTGAGGTCCAGAGTCGACCCGCCGCTGGTGGTGTCGGCGACCGTCACCTGCTGCCAGCCGGTCGTGAGCGTCACGGTGGTGGTCGGCGCTGCGACCAGCGTGCCGTTGACGTACTCCCGGAAGCGGATCTTGACCGACGCACCGGCGGTGTCTGCACGCACCCAGACCGAGCCCGTGTAGGTGCCGGCTGTGGTGGCCGTCACCCAGTTCGGGGAGTCGTTCAGGGTACAGGTGGCCGATGAGGTGCCGCCGTTGGCCAGCTTGGCGGCGAATCCGCCGCCGCGCCCGCCCGCGACCCGGGTGAGGGCCACCGAGGAGCTGCCGGTGTTCCACCCCGCCAGATCCGATTCGAAGCCGGGGTTGCCGACGAGGTTCGCACTGCCGACCGTGGTCGTGGTCGGTGGGATCGTCGTGGTGGTGGCCGACGTTGTCGTGCTGGTGGTGGTCGACGGCGCGGTCGTGGTCGTCGGGGCCACCGTTGTGGTCGGCGCCACCGTCGTGGTGGTCGGCGATCCGCCGCCCGAGTATTCGTACGCCCCGGCGTCCGGTGCGCTGTCCCGCGTCACACCGGCGAAGTCGTACGGCACGTACCCGGGTGCCGAGGGGTCGGCCAGCCCGACGGCGGGGGAGTTCGCGGTCAGGTGGAAATCGCCACCGCCGGCGTCGACCCACTGCGGGGCGCGGTAGACGTCGTGCGTTGCCTGTCCGCCGCTGGCTGTCCGGAACTGCTCCAGCGTGGACTTGGCTCCCCAGTAGTACTGGGCGCTTCCCGCGCTCTGGTAGGTGTTGTTGTGGTCCACCGTCGTGGTCCCGATGGCGTTGTCGCTCACCGCGATGTTGCCGGGCTTGCCGGGCTTGTCACGCGGGCAGACAACGCCATTCCGAGCGTTGTTGCCGTTGTCGACGGCGATGTTGTCCCACACGGCGTTGCCCGACGCGGTGTCGCCCTCCACGTTGATGCCCGACGCGCAGTTGTTGTAGACCGTGTTCTCCACGATCCGCGTGTTCTTCACGTTGCTGGCGTCCACGCCGTGGTCGCCGCCGCCGATGAGGAGGTTGTCGGCCACGGTGGCGTTGTCGCCGCCGCTGTAGAGCTGCACCCCGGAGTCCTCGTTGTCGTGGCTGTAGTTGCGCACGACCGAGTTCCCGGCACCGCGGAGGTCGATGCCGGGCGCGGCGCGCTTGCCCGGCGTGATGAGGCTCCGCGCGTTGCCGAACGCCTCGTTGCGCGACACCGTGACGCCGCCGGTCCCGGCGGCGAGCTGGATGCCGGCATCGGAGTTGTGGTCGGCGGTGTTGCCGAGGACCGAGCCACCGGACACGCCGGCCAGCTTGATGCCGGGCGTGTAGGAGGTGTTGCCGCTCACCACCCCGGCGTAGCTGACGTGATTGCTGGTGACGGTGCTGCCCGCGCCGCCGGAGACGTACACCCCGACGCCCTTGGTGTGGTCGATGCTGTTCCCGCTGATGGTCACGTTCGACGAGGCGCTCGTGACGTAGATGCCGTAGCTGGTGGTGCCCGAGATGGTGAAGCCCTGGATGGTCACGTAGCTCCTGCCCGAGACCTTGAAGCCGTTGGCCTTGCCAGCGCCGACCCTCACGGTGGCGCCAGGGGCGGCCGTGTACACGACCGGCGCGCCAGGACCTCCGGAATTGCCGACCGTCACCAGCTCGGCATAGCTGCCGCTGGAGACCTGAACGGTCTGGCCGGAGCCAGCCACCTTCGCGGCTGGTGCGATCGAGCAGTAGGGCTTGGCCTGCGAGCCAGCGTCGGCGTCGGTGTCCGAGCAGCTCCGGTTGTTCTGATCGACGTAGAGCACGCCGGTCGCCGCGTTGGCCGACTCCAGGGCGGCCATACTGCCGAGCAGCGCCACGACCACGAGCAGGGCGAAGATCGCCGCCCTGGGGCGTCCGCCGGAGGGCGAGGAATTGCGCTGCAGCCGCTCGACGAGGCTTCGGGCGTTTTCCACAAGCACCACCAGGTGGCCGGATATTGGTGCGGAGCATCCACGACCCAGGCCCTTGCGTCAAATCAGCAAAACCGACCATTGGAGCCTCGCGTCGAGCGCTGGCGATCGGTCTGGCCAGGTTGGGTGTCGGCCGCGCGGGTGGTGGCGTTCAGGAGTCCGCGGGGATTCGCCGTGCCGCCCGGTACATCGTCACCAGCTCATCGGTGGTGGTGGCGTCCTCGGGCGCCTTGTCGTCGCGCCAGCGGCCGGTGAACCGCGGGAAGCGCAACGCCAGGCCGCTGTCGTCCTTGAGCTTGCCCCACGCGGCGCTGTAGCGGGGCGACAGGGTCAGCTCCGCGCTCAGGATCTCCGCCACCAGGGCGGGCTCGAACCACACGTCGGCCTCGGCATGGCCGGGGTCCACCCTGGCGGGCGGCTCCTCACGGGCCAGCGGCGCCAGCCGCTCTGGCAGCGCGGCCAGCTCGGCGTCGGAGAAGCCGGTGCCGCACTTGGTGGTGGTGCGGAACACGTCGGCGGCCGGGTCGTAGGCGGCCAGCAGCAGCGCGCCGTAGATGCCGCGGCGGCGGCCGCGGCCGTACAGGGCGCCGACCACCACCAGGTCGAGGGTGTCGGACAGCTCGGTGCGGTAGTCGCGCTTGAATTTGATCCACAGCCAGCCGCGCGCGCCGGCCTGGTAGCCGGCCGTGGGGGAGAGCGACTTGCACAACAGCCCCTCGCAGCCGTCGGTGACGGCCTGCTCGAAGGCCGCCTCGAGGCCGGCGTCGTCGCTGACCTGGATGGCGGTGGACAGCCGCAGCCGCTCCGAGGGGGTGATCGCCTCGGCCAGCCGGGCGCGTCGCTGCGGGTACGACAGACGGGTGAGGTCCTCGCCGTCGGCGTACAGCAGCTCGAAGCAGAACAGGCTCACCGGCACGTCACGGACCGCCTCGGTGATGCCGTGCTTGCGCCGCCGGAACATCACGTCCTGGAACGGGCGCAGCTCACCGGAGGCCGGGTCGAAGGCGACCACCTCACCCTCCAGGATCGCCTCGCGCGGCTTGATGCCGCTGCCCAGCAGCTTCACCAGTTCGGGGAACTGGTTGCTGATGCGGTCCAGCCGGCGGGTGAACAGCTCGATCTCGCCGTCGGCGGTGCGGTGGACCTGCACACGCACCCCGTCGTACTTGTACTCGGCGGCGCAGCTGCCGCCGAGCTTGGCCAGGATCTCCGCGGGACTGGACAGCCGCTGGGCCAGCATCGCCCGCACCGGGTTGCCGGGGCGCACCCGCATCGTCTCCACCGCTTCAAGGCCACCCTCGACCAGGGTCCTGGCGACCAGGCCGAGGTCGCAGCAGATGTTGTAGGCGCGCTCCAGCACCGGCCGGGCCTTGCGGCCGCCGGCGTGGACGGTCGCCAGCGCGTCCAGGATCGTCGGGGTGCCGACCCCCAACCTGAGCGTGCCGGTGACCAGGCGCAGCAGGTAGCGGGCCTCCAGCGGGGTCGCCTGGCCGAGCAGCCAGCCGAGCAGCTCGAGCTTGCGAGCCTGCGAGCCCTGCCCCTCGGCGGCCGCGATCTGCGCCAGGGTGTCGACCACCGCCGTCACCGTGAGTGTCGCGGGCCGGCCGCCGGCCGCCTCGGCCAGCAGCTGCTCGGCGGCCTGGCCCAGGTCGCCGGTCTGGCGCGCGGTGGCGCGCACCTGCTCCACGGTGACGCCGGTGGCGGTGGCCACCGCCCGGGCGGCCAGCTTGTCGGCCACGCCGAGCTCCACGCCGGCGAACTCCGGGGCGATCATGCCCTGGCACAGGTAGCACACCGTGGGCAGCAGCTCGGCAGGGGTGTGGGCCAGCAGCGCGGCGAGCCGCTCGATCAGCGCCAGCCGAGCGGTGGCGGCCTCCAGGTCACGGTAGGCCTCGGCGATCATCTGATACTGCACGGCGCTCCCTTCACTTCAGCACTCGGACCCACAGTGCGCGGCGACGTTCCCGCAGGGTAGAGCATCACCGCCCGCCAGGGTGAAGCCCTGCCGCGCGGCCAACGAAGGCCGCCGCGCCGGGACCATCGCGCCCGGCGGGGTGCTGGCCACCATCGCCACCCACCACATCGCCGGCGGCGATGTGGCCTTCTTCGCCCAGGTGCAGGCCTGCTATGAGCGCTGGGACCCGGCCACCCCAGCCGGCCTGCGGCTGCC
>DASVXQ010000133.1:0-14937 GCA_036392615.1 Actinomycetes bacterium
CGGCGCGGGCGACCACCGGGACGACCAGGCGCGGGAAGGCCCGCACCGGGGGGCGCGGCGCCACCACCGAGGTGTGGAAGCCGTCGAGCTTGCGGCTCGCCTCGAGCACCTGGTGGTCGTCGAGCAGCCCCACGGCGAGCCCCTGCGCGGCGAGCCGGGTGCCGAAGACGTCGCCGGGGACACCGGCCGCGGCGAGCACGCGTCCGTGCTGGTCGAGCACGACCACGTGCTCGCCGAGCAGCCGAGCCATCAGGTCCAGCACACCGGGCAGGCCCTGCCCCGCGAGCACGACCTCGCTCAACTCGCGGTAGACCTGCTCGCCCCGATGGAGGCGCTCGTACTGCGCCCGGACGAGCTGGTTGGCGGCTTCCAGCTCGGCGAGCGCTCTGGTGGCCTTCTGGTACAGCGCGGAGTTGTCAATCGCCAGCGTCGCGTGATGGGCCAGGCTCGTGAGCACCTCGACGTCGGCGTCGGTGAAGCTCCGCACGCGCCGGTCGGCCGTGTAGAGCACGCCGATGAAGCGCTCGAACGCCTTCATCGGGACCCCGAGGATGCTCTTGATCCCTTCCTTGCGCACCTCCTCGTCCACCTGGGGCCGGTGCAGGAAACGGCTGTCGTTCAGGTAGTCGCCGGTGTAGAACGGGTGCCCCTCCTGGGCGACGCGGCCGCCGAGTCCCTTGCCGAGCTCCAGGCGGATCTCGTCGAAGCTTGGATGGGTGGTCCCCACCGCGAGCCGCATGTAGATCTCCCGCTCGGCCTCGTCGACCAGCATGATGTAGGCGATCGGCGCGCGGACCAGGTGCTGCGCGCGCTCGGCGATGGCGCGCAGCACCACCTGCAGGTCGAGCTTGGACGACAGTTCTCCCGCCGTCTGGTACAGCGCCTCCAGCTGGGCCTCGTGACGGCGGGCGCGTAGCAGCGCCTCGTGGTTGGCGAGCAGGGCGCCCGCCTGCGCCGCGAGCGGCCGCACGCGCTCCAGCAGCGCGTGCGCCTGCGCGGAGCCGCGGACGCCGACCAGCAGCAACCCAACCGGCCCGTGGGGGGCCGGCAGGGGAACCGCCACGGTGGCGGCGCCGGCCTCCTCGCTTGCGATGCCGAAGCTGGCTCCGACCAGCTCGCGGCGGATGCCGCCCGAGCCGCTGGGCCACACCGCCGGCGCGGCGAACAGCTCGGCCGCGTCCTCCGCGGCCGAATTGACGGCGCGCACCTCCTCGCCGGACTGGTCGACGAAGAAGCCGCGCAGCGCCGGGCGCCAGCTCCACACCACCGCGCGCTCGCCGCCGAGCAGGCGCAGCACTTCGTGGGCGATCCGTCCCGCGAGCCCTGCCGCGTCCACGGCGCCGAGGTCGAGCGTTGCGAGCCGCTCGGAAAGGACCGGCCGCCCCAGCTGAGTTGTCGTATCCATCCAATTCGATGCCGGTGGCTTGGAGAGACGTTACAGCTTCCCGGAACCGGCGTCAGTCCCCGTGGCGCAACTTCCGCGCAGCAGCGCGAGGCCGACGATCAGGATGGCCGCGGAGAGCCCGATCCAGGCCGCGTCGTAGGGCAGCAGGTCCGCCACGCCCGAACGGATCTGGTGCAGTCCCAGCAGCTTGTGATCCACCACGCCGTCGAACAGGTTGAAGGCGCCGAACCCCGCCAGGATGCCGCCCCATCCGCGGCGGCCCCAGCGCTCCACCGGACCGGCCGTCTCCACCAGGCTGATCAGCCCCAGCACCAGCGCCGCGGTCAACGCCAGGTCCAGCAGGCCGTCGGAGGTCAGCCCGACCGCCTGCGTTCCTCGGTCATGGCTCCGTTCCGGCTCGACGACGCCGCAGCCGGGGGCCTACCACCGAGCACCGCCGGGAAACCGCCCATCGGGCGCTCAGGCAAACCAGTCGCGGAGCGGGGGTGGCTTGCTGAGGGCGGAGAAGTCGCCGTGGTCGCGGATCTGGGTGGCCGCGGCGGTCAGGGCGTTGACGGCGGTCCATGTCAGGCTGCCGCCGACGCTGATGCGCGTGGCGCCGGCGTCGGCGATCTCGCGCATCGAGAGGCTCGGCCGTGCCAGCACGTTCACCGGCTTGGACACGGCGTCGCAGAGCGCGCGGATCTCCTGGGTGGTCCGCAGGCCGGGCGCGTAGAGCACGTCAGCGCCGGCCGCAGCGAACGCCTGCAGCCGGGCGATGGTGTCGTCCAGGTCGGGGTTGCCGCGCAGGTGGTTCTCGGCCCGCGCCGTCAGCGTGAACGGGAACCCGAGCCGGTGCGCCGCCTCCGCCGCGGCGGCGACCCGCTCGACCGCGTGGTCCCTGGAGTACAGCGTGCCGCCGGGATCGTAGTCCTCGATCGAGGCGCCGACCGCGCCGGCCTCGGCGACCCGGGTGATCGCCGTCGCCGCGCTCTCCGGGCTGGCGCCGTAGCCGTTCTCGAGGTCGACCGACACCGGCAGGTCGGTCGCCTGGTCCAGCGTGGCGGCGTGCCGGACGACCTCGTCGAGCGTGACGTCGCCGTCGAGCCGCCCCAGGGTGAAGGCGAAGCCGGAGCTGGTGCTGGCCAGCGCCTTGAACCCGAGCGCGGCCAGAACGCGCGCGGAGCCGGCGTCCCACGGATTGGGGATCACGAACGGCTCGCCCGCGTGGAGCGCCTGGAACGACGCGGCCTTCTCGGCCTGGGTGACCATCGACCATCTCCTTCCGCCGACCCTGGTGGTCAGCGCGCCTTGAAGTGGTCCACCAGCGCGCGGGCGTACCCGTCCTCCCAGCGCTCCGGCGGGTCCTGCTCGGTGTACTCCTTGTCGAGCCGGACCAGCAGATAGGTGAGCTCGCTCCGCACGGGCCTGGTGCCCAGCAGGTCGGGCAGCTCGGACAGGGTCGTCAGCCAGCGCGAGTACCAGGTCGCCCAGTCGTCGTCGGCCCCATCGGTGATCCGGTAGACCCGGTGATGCGTCTCGGCGACCTCGTGCAGCAGCTCGCCCACCTTCGTGGCGGTCTGGTCCATCGAGCGTTCCTCCCCCCCGGGTGGCATCCGTCGGAGGGATTGTCGTCGCCCGCCGCGCGGCGGTACACCCGGCGTGGCTCAGCCGGAGGGGGTGACCTCCGGCGGGTTGGCGGCGATGTCGGCCCAGAAGTCAACGAACGCGCGGGCGTAGGCCAGGCCCGCGCGGGCGGTGGCGAGCCGGCGGGCGAGCTGCGGGCGGTCGTCGAAGCGGTCCACGATGTCCTGGTACTTGGCGAGCTGCTCGCGGTGCCAGGCCTCCTGGGCGCGCGCCAGCGCCGCCACCTCCTCGGTGGTCGCCAGCTCGCTGAAGAACAGCTTGAGCAGGCCGGCGTGGCGCACCTCCGGTTGGGAGTCGATGGTCGGCTCGGCCAGCCACTCCGCCAGCGCCTTCCGGCCCTGGTCGGTGATGCTGTAGTGGCGCCGGTGACGGCCGCCCTCCTCGCGCTCCTCGGCCAGCAGGCCGGCCCGGGACAGGCGGGCGGTCTCGGCATAGAGCTGCGACTGGGGGAACGGCCAGAACTCGCCGACGGAGTAACTGACGTGGCGGCTGATGTCGTAGGTGGTCGGCTTGCCGAGCAGGCTGACCCATCCGAGCACCAGATAGGACGAGGAACTGAGTCTGGGCGTTGACATGCTCCACAGTCTACCATACAGTCTGCATGTTCTAATCTAGAACATACAGACTGGTACATCGTCTTCTCGGGGAAGCGGGCTCCGGCAAGACACGGCCGCAGTGAGGAGGCGCGTCATGGACACTGCAACGATCCTGCGCAGCCAGCTCCCGGACGTGGAGGTTGGCGGCGCCACGATCCACGAGTTCGTGCTGGAGCGGGCGGCCGGCATGGGTGACAAGCCGGCGCTGGTCGACGCCGCCAGCGGCAGGGCGTTGAGTTACCGGCAGCTGGCCGCCGGGGTCGAGCGGGTCGCCGCCGGGCTGGCGGCCAGCGGGTTCCGGCCCGGCGAGGTGCTCGCGCTCTACAGCCCCAACCTGCCCGAGTTCGCTCTGGCCGCCTACGGCACGATGGCGGCCGGCGGGGTGGTCACCACCGCCAACCCGCTGCTCACCGCCGACGAGCTGGCTGGCCAGCTGGCCGACGCCGGCGCGCGCCTGCTGGTCACCGTGCCGCCGTTCCTCGACCGCGCCCTGACCGCCGCGGAGAAGGCCGGCGTGGACGAGGTGTTCGTCTTCGGCGAGCCGCCGCCGGACACGGCGGCCAGGCCCTTCCGTGAGCTGATCGCCCACGACCACCCGCCGGCGGGCGTGGCGGTCGACCCCGACCGGGACCTGGCCGCGATGCTCTACTCGAGCGGCACCACCGGACTGCCCAAGGGCGTCGAGCTGCCGCACGCCAGCCTGGTCACCAACGCCAGGCAGAACCAGGCGGGGATCGGCTTCGAGGAGGACGACGTGGTGCTGGCGGTGACGCCGCTGTTCCACGCCATGGGGTTCAACCTGCTGCTGCCCTGCACGCTGCGGGCCGGCGCCACGCTGGTGACCATGCCGCGCTTCGAGCTGGAGGGATTCCTCGACGCGATCCAGCGGCATCGCGTGACGGTGACCATCGTGGTGCCGCCGATCGTCCTCGCGCTGGCCCACCACCCGCTGGTGGACCGCTACGACCTGTCGTCGCTGCGGGTGGTCGGCAGCGGCGCCGCGCCGCTCGGCGCGGCGCTCGAGCAGCGCTGCGCCGACCGCATCGGCTGCCAGGCGCTGCAGGGCTACGGCATGACCGAGCAGGCCTCGACGCTGGCGATCTCGCCGCTGGCCGCACCGCGCCGCGGCTCGGTCGGCTGGCTGCTGCCCTGTGTGGAGGCGCGGATCGTCGACCCCCCGAGCGGCGCCGACCTTGGAGTGGGCGAGACCGGGGAGCTGTGGATCCGCGGCCCCCAGGCGATGCGCGGCTACCACGACCAGCCCGAGGCGACCGCCGAGATGGTCGGCCCGGACGGCTGGATGCGCACCGGCGACCTCTGCTCGGTCGACGCCGACGGCTACCTGACCGTGGTCGACCGGCTCAAGGAGCTGATCAAGTACAAGGGCTACCAGGTCGCGCCGGCCGAGCTGGAGCACCTGCTCCAGGCCCATCCGGCGGTGGCCGACGCGGCCGTGGTGCGCCGGCCGGACACCGAGGCCGGCGAGATCCCGGTCGCCTACGTGAGCCTGCGCGGCGAGGCGACCCCGGACGAGCTGATCGCCTACGTGGCCGGGCGGGTCGCCCCCTACAAGCGGGTCCGCGCCGTCGAGGTCGTGCGCGAGATCCCGAGGTCCCCCTCCGGCAAGCTGCTGCGGCGGGTGCTGGTCGACGCAGAGCGTGCCCGCGCCGCGTCGGCCCAGGCAGCCATCAACGGTTGAGGGGGCCGGGGAGAATGGGCGGCGTGAACCGACGCACCGTGGAGCTGGACGGCTATCCGGACCTGGTGGTCATCTACCTGGGCATGCGGGCGAACCGGCCGCGGGGGGTGCTGACCCTGCTGGAGCTGGCACCGCAGATCAAGCGGTCGGTCGAGGAGAAGCCCGATGGGCTGCTGCTGCACGAGCGGCTGATCGTCTCGCTGCTGCCGCCGCACCTGGCCATGCGCCAGTACTGGCGCGACTTCGACTCGATGGAGCGCTGGGCGCGGTCGCTGCCGCACCAGCACTGGTGGCGGCGGTTCGTCGGCGACTCGCGCGGCACCGGCTTCTGGCACGAGACCTATTTCATGGCCGGTGGCATGGAGGCGATCTACGGCGACATGACCGTCCCGGTCGGGCTGACGCGGTTCGCGCCGGTGCGACCCGCGCGCGGCGCGATGTTCTCGGCGCGCGCCCGCGCCCGGCTGCCCGGCCCGTCCACCATCGCCGCCCCGATGGCCGAGGAGGAGCTGGAGGAGCTGCACCCGTCCAGGTGAGCGGCCACCGTTGCCGCGCCAGCGCTTGATCCGGCATGCGGCGTTGTGGGATAATGGTCTTACCTTTAGTCCCATCGTGCGGTTCTCCCAAGCGACACGAGCATGCGAAAGGGCGGGCGGCGATGCTCAAACCAGAGCTGAACGAGCTTCTGACGCGGACCGGCCCTGGGACGCCCATGGGCGGGCTGTTCCGCCAGCACTGGCTCCCCGCGCTCCTCGCCGAGGAGCTGCCCGAGAACGACTGCCCGCCGGTGCGCGTCAAGATCCTCTCCGAGCGGCTGATCGCCTTCCGCGACCGGGACGGCCGCCTGGGGCTGATCGACGAGTTCTGCGCGCACCGCGGGGTGTCGCTGTGGTTCGGGCGCAACGAGGAGGGCGGCCTGCGCTGCGCGTACCACGGCTGGAAGTACGACGTGCACGGCAACTGCATCGAGGTGCCGTCGGAGCCCGAGGACAGCCGCTTCCCGCAGAAGGTCAAGCTGACCTTCTATCCGCTCGTGCAGGTCGGCGACATCCTCTGGACCTACCTCGGTGACCCGGCCAAGCAGCCGGCGCTGCCGGAGTTCGAGTTCGTGCGCGTGCCACCCGAGCAGAGCTACACCTCCAAGCGCTGGCAGGAGTGCAACTGGCTGCAGGCGCTGGAGGGCGGCATCGACTCCAGCCACGTCTCCTGGCTGCACTCGGCCGGGCTGAAGAACGACCCGCTGTTCAAGGGCAGCAAGGCCAACGAGTACAACCTCGGCGACATGAAGCCCTTCTTCGAGGTCGTCGAGGTCGACGGCGGCCTGTTCATCGGCGCGCGCCGCAACGCCGACGACGGCCGCGACTACTGGCGGATCACGCCGTGGGTGATGCCGAGCTTCACGATGATCCCGCCGCGCGGCAACCACCCGGTCCACGGCCACTTCTGGGTGCCGATCGACGACGAGAACTGCTGGGTGTTCACCTTCGACTACCAGGCGAACCGGCCGCTGACCGACGACGAGCCGGCCGCCATGCGGGCCGGGCACGGCGTGCACAACGAGTACGTGCCCGGCACCTACCGGCCGCTGCAGAACAAGGACAATGACTACATGATGGACCGCGAGGCGCAGAAGCGCGGCGAGACCTTCTCTGGCGTCAAGGGCATCGCCATGCAGGACGCCTCGCTCCAGGAGAGCATGGGCCCGATCGTCGACCGCACCAAGGAGCGGCTGGTCTCCACCGACGCCGGCATCATCAAGGCGCGCCAGCGGCTGCGCAAGGCCGCCGAGGCGCTGCGCGACCACGGGGTGACGCCGCCGGGCGTGGACCCCGCGCACCACCGGGTCCGCTCCGCCTCGGTGCTGGTGCCCAAGGACGAGGCCTTCATCGACGCGGCCCGCGACGCCCTGACCATCACCCCCGGCATGACCCACGCCTCGGTCTGATGACCAGCTTCCGTCCGACGCTGCTGAACGGCTGCCGCCTGGCCGCGACCGCCGCCGAGGCGCGCTTCCGGATCAACGTCCCCGCCCCGCCGGCGCGGGCGACCCGCGTGGTCGCCCTCGACCAGGTCGCGGTCGCGGTGGTCGGCCGGGCCGCCCAGCGGGCCTGGCAGGGCGCGGTCTTCTACGCCTACGAGCCGGGGACGCCGGCGGGAACGGCGACGGGCGGGCGGCGAAGATCGTTCTGCGCGCGCCCGACGGCACGCGGAAGGGGCTCGGCGAGGCGCTCGAGGGCGCGGACATGACCGTGATGGTCGCCACCGCCGAGGACGGCGCGGAGGCCGCCTCGGTGATCGGTGAGCGCTGCGGGCGCCTGGGGATCCAGACGACCGGCCTGGTCTTTGGCCAGGGCCGCGCCGCGGCGGTGATCTCGGTGCTGCGGCGCCACGCCAGGGTGCTGGTCGTCTCGGGGGACGAGGACGACGTGCCCGAGCTGCTGACGGCGCTGCGGGCCTGAGCGCCCATGGACGCCAAGGTGACCGTCCCGGCACTCCAGCGGATGAAGCGCGAGGCCCGCAAGATCGTCGGCGTGGTCGCCTGGGACTACCAGATCGCTCAGGTGGCCGACCGGGCGGGGGTGGACATCGTCTCGGTTGGCGACACCGTGGGCGTCAACCTCTGGGGGCAGGCCAACCCGCTCGAGGCGACCATGGAGCAGATGGTGCTGGTCTGCCAGGCGGTCAGGCGGGGCGTGCGGCGGGCGCTGGTGAGCTGCGACTTTCCCTACGGCCCGCTCCAGGAGGGCGGCGGCGGCGCCGTGCGCGCGGCCATCCGCCTGGTCAAGGAGGCCGGCGCCGACCTGGTCAAGCTGGACGGTGCGGCCGACTTCCCGGACGCGGTCAGCGCCATCGCCCGCGCCGGCATCCCGGTGTTCGCCCAGCTCGGCATCACCCCGCAGACCGCGCTGCGCTACGGCGTGGAGTACGAGGCGATGTCGCGGCCCGGTGCCGAGGTGCCGGCCGAGCTCGCCGGCGACCTGGTCGCCGAGGCCAAGCGGCTGGAGGAGGCGGGCGCCTCCCTGCTCGACTTCACCAACTCGGGGCCGGTGGTGGGGCCGGAGGTCGTCAAGGCCGTCGCCATCTCGGTGCTCGGCGGGTTCGGCGGCGGCCCGTGGCTCGACGGGCGCATGCGCATGGCGCACGCGGCCATCGGCTACGCCGCCTCCACGCTCGACGACCCGCCGGACGCCTACGCCAACGTCGCGCGGATCGCGCTGGAGGCCATCACCCACTACGCTGACGACGTCCGCGCGGGGCGTCAGATCAAGGGCGGCAGACCCGCCGGGCCAGCTCCGCCAGCTCCACAGGGAGGGTGAGGCGCGCCGTGCCGACCGCCAGCCTCGACGGGCTCGCCACGCGCTACGAGGTCACCGGCTCGGGCCCGCCGCTGCTGATGTTCTCGCCGGCCGGCTTCGACGCGACCCTCGACAAGTGGACCTCGTTCGGCGGCTACCGGCGTCTCAACCTGCTCGCCCACCTGCGCACGCGGTACACCTGCGTCACCTTCGACAAGCGCGAGTCGGGCCAGTCGGGCGGCCGGGTCGAGCGCATAACCTGGGCCCACTACGCCGCCCAGGGCAGGCGCCTGCTGGAGCACCTCGGCGTCGAGCGGGCGCACCTGATGGGCGGCTGCGTGGGCTGCTCGATCGCCACGGTGTTCGCCGTCACCTATCCAGAGTCCACCGCCGGCATGGTGCTGTACGCGCCGGCCGGCGGGGCCAGGTACCGCATCACCCAGCACGCGCGCTTCGGCCGGCACCTGGCATTCGTCGAGGAGCACGGCCTCGAGCAGGTGGTCGCCCTGGCCAGCAGCCACGACAAGGGCTTCTCGCAGGACCCCAGGGTCGGCCCCTGGGTCAGCGTCATCCGGGCCGACGGGAGTTCGCCGAGGCCTACGCGCGGCAGGACCCGGACCGCTACCGCTACCTGGTGACCGGCATGGTGCGCGGGCTGTTCGACCGAGACACCGTGCCAGGGCCCGAGCCGGAGGACCTGCTGCGCCTGGCGACGCCCGCGCTGGTCGTGCCGGGCCGGGACGCCTCGCACGCCACCTCGGCCGCCAGGTACCTAGAGGAGTGCCTGCCGCGGGCCGAGTACTGGGACGTGCCCGTCGCCGAGCAGACCGAGCGGACCGCACCACGCAGAGTGCTCGAGTTCCTCGACGCGGTCAGCAACACGGTGCCCATGGCACAGGCGCTCTTGGGGGGGTCGTGGGGGGAGCGAGCTCCCCCCCACATCGAACGAGGAACCGCGCGGGGATCACCCCACCAGAAGACCCCCGGCCTCCCCAGTTACAACAGTGATTCCCCCCGCTCCAGCGCGGCGATCTGGTCGAGGCGGCGCTGGTGGCGGTCGCCCTTGAAGGCGGTGGACAGCCAGACGCCGGCGATCCGCTCGGCCAGCTCGGCGCTCACCAGCTTGGCGCCCATCACCAGCACGTTGGCGTCGTTGTGGGCCCGGGCGATCTCGGCGGTGAAGGCGTCGTTGCAGAGCCCGGCGCGCACGCCGCGGATCTTGTTGCAGGCGATCTGCTCGCCGCTGCCGGAGCCGCCGATCATGATGGCCGAGTCCGCGTGGCCGTCCACCACCCGGCGGCAGACGTCCTCGCACAGCCGCGGGTAGTCCACCACCGTGTCGGGGTCGCCGGTGCCGCGGTCGTCGACCTCGTGGCCGCGGGCCGCCAGCCAGTGGACCAGGTGGGCCTTCAGGGCGACCCCGTTGTGGTCACCCGCGATCGCGATACGCATCCGCGCCCTCGGGGAAGATCGACTCCACCGCCACCGGCCGTTGCAGGATCCGCTGATCGACCGCGTGGCGGATCAGCGTCTCCAGGATCGCCCGGTTCGGCTCGATGCCGTAGGGCAGCGGGTCTGTGCCGGTGAGCTCCATGACCCGCTGGTACATCCGGTCGGTCGCGCCCGGGTCGGCGATCGCGCCCTGGCTGAGGCGCTCGACGTAGCGCCGCTTCGCCTCGGCGAAGGCGTCGAAGATCCGCGCCGCCAGGTCAGGGTGCGCCGCCAGCAGCTCGTCCCTGACGACCACCAGGTGGTTGATCGGGTAGAAGCCGCGCGTCCGCAGCGCCTCGAAGCCCGCCTCGCCGGCGGCGGGGATCAGCGGCGCCACGTCTGGGTGGTCCACCTGGAGGTTGACCGCGGCGTCGAGCTCGCCGGCGGCGACCATCTCCGGGAGGTCCCCGCCGGGCTCGACCGGGACGACGTTGGCCGGCGGACGGTACTCCGCGACGTGCTCGTCGCCGGACAGCACCCAGGTCACCTTGCCGAGGTCGACGCCGTGCTCCTCCTGGAGGATGGCGCGCGCCCAGACCCCGGTGGTGACGGTGTAGCCGCGGTGGACGCCGACCCTGCGGCCCTCGAGGTCCTTGGGCTCGCGGATGCCGGACCTGGTGTTGTAGACGATGGCGCCGTGGTGGAAGCCGCGGACCAGCGGGACGGGCAGGGCGGTGAAGGGCTTGCCGTGCTCCCTGGCGACCAGGTAGGTGGTGAGCGCCATCTCGCACACGTCGTAGGCCAGCTCGCGGACCATGCGCCGGAACGCATGGATCAGGACGGGGACCTCCTCGAAGTCGAAGACGACGCCGGCCGGCGTCACCTTCCCGTCCTTGAGCGCCTGGTTGGCCCCTTGCGTGCGCGTCACGGTGGTCAGGTGCAGATCCGCCATAACGCGCCAGAGCATAGCATGGCGTTGGACGAATGATATTACCATTACGTGCGGGTCTGACCCGGCGGCGAGAGGAGCGTCCGGCATGGCGGAGCGTGTTCTGGCGGCCGTGCGGACCGGACCGGGCAGGACCGAGCTACGGGAGTTCCCCATGCCGGCGATCCCCGACGACGGCGCCCTGCTGCGGGCCGAGGTGGCCGGCATCTGCGGGACCGACGTGAAGATGTACGCCCGGCCGCCGTTCCCCGACCCGGTGATCATGGGCCACGAGAACGTCGGCGTCATCGCGGCGGCCGGCGCCAGGTTCGTCGAGCGCCACGGCCTCGGCGAGGGCGACCGGGTGTTCGTCGAGCACTACGTGCCCTGCCACCGCTGCGGGTGGTGCCGCGCGGGCGAGTACCGCCACTGCGAGGCGACCGACTGGCGCACCAACCCCGACGCGCGCCGCTACGGCTACACCTCCGCCGCCAACGCCTTCCACCTGTGGGGCGGGTTCGCCGAGCACCTGTACCTGCCGTGGAACGCGGTCGCGCACCGGGTGCCGGCGGGCGTCCCGGCGGAGCTGGCCGGGCTGGCGACTCCGCTGTCCAACGGCATCGAGTGGGCGCTGTTCGACGCCGGCGTGGGCTACGGTTCCAGCGTGCTGATCCAGGGCCCTGGCCAGCAGGGCCTCTCCCAGGTGGTCGCCTGCAAGCAGGCCGGCGCGGCCTGCATCATCGTGACCGGCACCAGCCGCGACACCACCCGGCTGGAGCTCGCCAGGAGACTGGGGGCGGACCACGTGCTCGACGTCCAGACGCAGGCGCCGCTCGAGCGCATCCGGGAGCTCACCGGCGGGGAGGGGTCGACGCGGTGCTCGACTGCACCGCCGGCGCCGGCGTCGCCCCGGTGCTGCTCGGCATCGAGGCGCTCAAGCGCAGGGGCGGGACCCTGGTGGTCCAGGGCGAGCTGGCCATGGAGCAGCTCGCCTCCGGGCGCTTCCCGCTGGAGCTGCTGACCACCGACACCTTCGGGCTGGACGAGGTCGACCGGGCCATCAGGACCGTCGGGGGCGAAGGCGACGCGGGCGCCATCCACGTCTCCCTGCTTCCCTGGAAGCAGGCCGGGGGATAACCGAGCGAAGGGAGCCAGATGGCAGTCGTGGTGCGAACCATCCAGCGGGCCGACCGGGCCGCCACCGACGCGCTGGCGCGCCACGGCGTGGCGACGATCCACGAGGCGCAGGGCCGCACCGGGCTGCTCGCCCCGCGGCTCCGCCCGATCTGGCCGGGCGCCCACGTCGCCGGGACCGCGGTGACCGTCAGCCTGCCGCCGGGCGACAACTGGATGCTCCACGTCGCCGTCGAGCAGTGCCAGCAGGGCGACCTGCTGGTGGCGGCCCCGACCTCCCGCTCCGAGGCGGGCTACCTCGGCGAGCTGCTGGCCACCGCGCTGCGGCAGCGCGGCGTGCGGGGGGTGGTGATCGACGCCGGCTGCCGGGACGTCGCCGAGCTGACCCGCATGCGCTTCCCGGTCTGGTCGCGCTGCGTGTCGGCCGCCGGCACCGTCAAGGAGACGCTCGGCGACGTCAACCGGCCGCTGGTCTGCGCCGGCCAGCTCGTCCGGCCGGGCGACGTGATCGTCGCCGACGACGACGGCGTGGTGGTGGTGCCGCGCCGCGACGCCGCCGAGGTGGCCGCCGCGGCCAGCGCGCGGGAGCGCAGCGAGGCCGCCAACCGCGCGCGCTACCAGGCCGGCGAGCTCAGCCTCGACGTCTACGGCATGCGCGAGCGGCTGGAGCAGAAGGGCCTCGAGTACGTCGACAAGGAAGCGGACGACTGAGGGCGGGCCGGCGATGATCATCGACTGCCACGGGCACTACACCACCACTCCCAAGGAGCACCAGGCCTTCCGCGACGCCCAGCTCGCCCGGCTGGACGACCCGGGCCTGCCCGAGCCGGCGCCCGCCCGCATCAGCGACCAGCAGATCCGGGACAGCATCGAGCCGAACCAGCTGCGCCTGCTGCGCGAGCGCGACGGCGACCTGATGCTGTTCTCGCCCAGGGCGTCCAGCATGGAGCACCACGTTCCCGACCCGGCCACCGCCCGCTCCTGGGCGCGGGCCTGCAACGACCTCGTCCACCGCGTGGTCGGGCTGTTCCCCGGGCACTTCGCCGGGGTCTGCCAGCTCCCCCAGACCCCGGAGGGGCCGCTGGACGACTCGGTCGCCGAGCTGGAGCGGTGCGTGGCCGAGCTCGGCTTCGTCGCCTGCAACCTGAACCCCGACCCGTCGGGCGGCTGGTGGGTCGCCAAACCGCTGACCGACCCCTTCTGGTACCCGCTGTACCAGAAGATGGTCGAGCTGGACGTCCCGGCGATGATCCACGTCTCGACCTCCTGCAACCCCAGCTTCGAGACGCTCGGCGCGCACTACCTCAACGCCGACACCGCGGTGTTCATGCAGCTGGTCCGGGGCGACCTGTTCGGCGAGTTCCCCACCCTGCGGCTGGTGATCCCGCACGGCGGCGGCGCGGTGCCCTACCACTGGGGACGCTTCCACGGGCTGGCCGAGCGGATGCGGCGCCCGCCACTGGCCGAGCACGTCATGCGCAACGTGTTCTTCGACACCTGCGTCTACCACCAGCCGGGCATCGACCTGCTGTACCGCGTCATCGGCCCCGACAACCTGCTGTTCGCCTCGGAGATGCTCGGCGCGGTGCGCGGCACCAACCCGGAGACCGGCAGCGGCTGGGACGACACCAAGCCGTTGCTCGACCGCCTCGGCATGCCCGAGGCGGACCGGCGCAAGGTGTTCGAGCTGAACGCGCGGCGGGTCTACCCCCGGCTCGACGCCCGCCTGGCCGCGGCGGGCGGGTGACGTGGCGAGGCTGCGGCTGACCCTGGCGTGCGGGGACTACGACCGCACCAGGGCGCTGGAGGAGGCGACCGTCCTGCCAGACGGCATCGAGCTGACCTACCTGCGACTGCCGGTGGAGGAGACCTTCTTCCGCATGACCCGCCACCGCGAGTTCGAGGTCGCGGAGCTGTCACTGTCCACCTACGTGCTGTCGCTGCGGATGGACCCGCCGCCGTTCGTCGCGCTGCCGGTCTTCCCCTCGCGGATGTTTCGGCACGGCTGCGTCTACGTCAACGTGGCCGCCGGGATCGAATCCCCCGAGGACCTCGTGGGCAAGCTGGTCGGCACCCCCGAGTACCAGCTCACCGCCGGCGTGTGGATCCGCGGCATCCTGGCCGACCACCACCGCGTGCCGCCGGACTCGGTGACCTGGGTGGTCGGCGGCCAGGAGCGGCCCGGCCGGCCCGAGAAGCTCGCCCTCGACCTGCCCGAGCGCATCGAGGTCCAGCGCATCCCGGACGGCATGACCCTGTCGGCGATGCTGGTCGACGGCGGCATCGACGCGCTCTGCACGCCCCGGCTGCCCAGCCCGTTCGTCCAGCGGGACCCGCGCGTGCGGCGCCTGTTCCCCGACGTGGTCAAGGCCGAGCGGGCCTATTTCGCCGCCACCGGGCTGTTCCCGATCATGCACGTCGTGGTCGTCCGCAGGGACGTCTACCAGGCGTATCCCTGGGTGGCGCAGTCCCTCACCAAGGCGTTCGAGCTGGCCAAGGCGGAGGCGGCCGAGCGCCTCTACGACTCCTCGGCGCTGCCCTTCATGCTGCCCTGGCTGACCCAGCAGCTCGAGCAGGCCAGGGAGCTGCTGGGCGACGACTACTGGTCGTACGGCCTGGAGGCCAACCGCGACACGCTGGCCACCTTCCTGCGCTACCACCACGAGCAGGGGCTGTCGCCCCGCCGGCTGCGGCCCGAGGAGCTGTTCGCCCCGGAGGCGACCGAGTCCGCGGTCATCTGACCCGGCCCGCCGGACTCAGGGGGCGTCGCTGCCCCGGCGGTCAGCGCGGGCGGGCGGCGCGGCGCGCGGCCTGGCGGGCGG